>NZ_BBJM01000020.1 GCF_000740055.1 Secundilactobacillus oryzae JCM 18671
TGAACCAAGCAAGAACCAAAAAAAGAGTAATTTCAAGGGCTGTTTAGCCTTTGAAATTACTCTATAAATTGTTCATCAACAGGATTTGACAAAGAGCCGTTATTTCTTGCAATCTGCCAAACAAAAAAAGCAGATCATTCGATCTGCTTTTAAATGACTACTTAAGAGTAACAGTAGCGCCAACTTCTTCAAGCTTAGCCTTGATGTCGTTAGCTTCGTCTTCTGAAACGCCTTCTTTAACGATTGAAGGTGCACCGTCAACAAGACCCTTAGCGTCTTTCAAGCCAAGTCCAGTGATTTCACGAACTGCCTTGATAGCCTTAACCTTTTGGTCACCTGATGCAGTGATTTCAACATCGTATGAATCCTTAGCTGCATCGGCGTCGCCACCAGCAGCGCCAGCAACTGCAACTGGTGCAGCAGCTGAAACGTCAAATTCTTCTTCGATAGCCTTAACCAAATCGTTTAAATCAGTAATTGAAGCTTCCTTAAGGGAAGCAATGATAGAATCTTTATCAAAAGCCATTTTTGTTTCCTCCGTTTTTTTAAAGTAAATCGCATTGTGTTGGGACTAGCTTAGGCAGCGTCGCCTTCGCCAGCTTTGTCAGCAACAGCCTTAACAGCTCTTGCAATCTTACGCATAGGATCTTGTAATGCACTTGCAAGCATTGAAAGTAAGTCTTCACGACTAGGTAATGTAGCGTAAACGTTGATTTCATCAAGTGAGACGATCTTTTCTTCGATCAAACCACCCTTGATAGAAAGCTTGTCATTACCGTCAGCAAACTTCTTCAAGATCTTAGCAGGTGCGATTGCATCCTCATCAGAGAAAGCAACAGCAGATGGGCCGTTAAAGATATCCTTTAAGTCACCATAACCTGCCTTGTCAGCAGCACGTGTCAAAATCTTGTTTTTGATGACGCTCATTGAAACACCAGCGTTACGTAATTGTGTACGTAATTCTGTTACTTCAGCAACATCTAAACCACGATAATCGACCACGATGGCTGAGGCAGCATTGTTGAATCGTTCTGTAACTTCTTCAACTTGTTTTGCCTTCATAGCAATATTTTCGTTACTCATGTTTTTCACCTCCCGCAAATTTTTGGGATAAAAAAATCCCCGTGTCCACCCGACACAGAGAGCAAAGTACTATCATATTGATAATAATTTCCTCGGCAGGCATTAATTAAGGCTTTCGCCACCTGAGTCTTAGGCAGAACATGAATTAACTATACTAAGTTACCACGTAATCTTAGTTTAGTCAATCAGGGATTTTTAAATTAAAAGTTGATTTAGAATGTTGTTAAATCAACAGTAACACTTGGTCCGAATGTTGATGAAATTGAAACATGCTTTACGTATGTTCCCTTAACAGCAGCAGGACGGGCACTAACAATCACATTTTCAATGGTTGTTAAGTTACCGATAAGCTTGTCAGTATCGAATGACAACTTACCAACTGGCACAGCAACGTTACCGTCACGGTCAGTTCTGTAAGTTACCTTACCAGCCTTAGATTCTGATACGGCCTTACCAACTTCCATGGTAACAGTACCAGTCTTAGGGTTTGGCATTAAGTTCTTAGGTCCAAGAATACGGCCTAAACGACCTACTTTGGCCATCATGTCAGGTGTTGCGATAGCAACATCGAAATCTAACCAGCCATCTTGGATACGTTGTACTAAGTCATCGTCACCAACAACGTCAGCACCGGCATCCTTGGCTTCTTGAGCCTTTTCACCCTTAGCAAATACAACAACAGTTTGATCCTTACCAGTACCGTTTGGTAAAACTACGGCACCACGTAATTGTTGGTCTGCTTGCTTAGTATCTAAGTTTAAATGGAATACGATTTCCATAGTTGCGTCAAATTTAGCGAAATCAATCTTCTTAACTAATTCCACAGCTTCCGTTACAGAGTAGCTCTTTTCTTGATCTACTTGCTTAAAAGCGTCTTGGTACTTTTTACCTCTTTTAGCCATCTTTCTGTTTTCCTCCTTGCAAATGTGGTTATAGCGGATTTACCTCCCACTTGATACATTCACTTTCATGAAGTATCCGACTAGCAATCTCAACATGAGATTAACCTTCGACAGTGAAACCCATGCTTCTTGCAGTTCCTTCAACCATGCGCATAGCTGCTTCTACATCAGCAGCGTTTAGGTCTTGCATTTTGGTTTGAGCGATTTCCTTAACTTGATCCTTGGTTACAGTAGCAACCTTGTTCGTGTTTGGTTCGCCAGAACCCTTTTCAACGCCAGCAGCCTTCTTAAGAAGAACAGCAGCTGGTGGTGTCTTAGTAATGAAGTCGAATGAACGGTCTTCATAAACTGAGATAACAACTGGAATAATCATTCCAGCTTGGTCAGCAGTACGTGCATTGAATTCCTTAGTGAATCCCATGATGTTGATACCGGCTTGACCTAAAGCTGGTCCAACTGGTGGAGCTGGTGTTGCTTTACCAGCTGGTATTTGTAATTTAACTACATTAGCTACTTTTTTAGCCACGAGACATACCTCCTTGAGTCCGTGTGTGGTAAATGGAGATGTAAATTTCTCCTCCCACTTCGTATGTAAAACATACTAGAATAGTGTACCACAGAAGTTCTGAATTACCAATAAAAAATATGAGAACGAATCGTCTTAATCGAGCACTGGATCGATTTGATCAAAGTTTAACTCGGTACTGGTTTCACGACCGAACATGTTGATGTTAACCTTCATCTTCAACTTCTCGTTGTCGACTTCAGTAACCTTACCTTCAAGGCCTGCAAAAGCACCATCAACAATCTTCACAACGTCGCCTTCATTCACGTCAAGATCTTGATGACGCGCACTCATTCCGATTCGTTGAAGGACAAGCTCAACTTCATCAGGCAACAATGGCGTTGGCTTTGAACCTTGTCCGTGAGAACCAATAAATCCGGTAACGCCTGGTGTGTTACGAACCACGTACCAAGATTGGTCGGTCATGACCATTTCCACCAACACGTAACCAGGGAAAGTCTTGTCCATCTTGATTTTTTCTTTACCGTTCTTTACTTCACGTTCCTCTTCTTCTGGAACAACAACCCGGAAGATGAAATCGCTCATCCCCATGGATTGAGCTCGTGATTCAAGATTCATCTTAACTTTGTTTTCGTATCCTGAGTAAGTATGAAGGACATACCACTCTTTTTCAGCTGATTCGACCATTTGCGATTCTCCTTTTTCCAAAATAAAAAAACCTCGACAAGCGAAGTTTTCGGTCAACAAACATTCAATTAATTAAACCATTTAAACGGCTATTAGTCAACTAGGACAACAGCTGAATGCCGGCTTGCACAAGATAGTCAACGATCGCAAAGAAGATTGCAAAAAGCACTGATGTCGTCACAACAGCACTTGTGTCGCGACGGGTTTGCTTGGCGTTAGGCCATGAAACGTTCTTCATTTCCTGAACCACACTACCTAAAAATCTGAAAAAGCGCATGCTAGTTTCCTCCTAAGTTCTCGTGATTAACGAGTTTCTTGATGCATCGTGTATTTACCACAGTGTTTACAAAACTTTTTGACTTCTAACCGGTGCGTCCGATTTGGGCTGTATGCAATCGTGTAATTGCGTGAGCCACAAACGGAACAGGCAAGAGCAACTTTCTTTTGTGCCATTGCTAGCACCTCCTTAAAAACAGAACAATTTTACCATCATAAAACGGTAGCGTCAATTCATGCTTAATGTTCGAGCAAGCGTTGAGCTTTTTTGTGTGCCCGCTCGTAGGCACTTCTCACTTTTCTAACGGGAACTTTTAAATTCAAGGCGACGGCTTCCAACGTAGGATGCGAAAAGGTTTTTAATAGGACCTCTCGTTCAAACGGTGACAGCTGAACCGCTAAATAGTCTTGAATCGCCTCATCGTACAAGGTCTTAGTTTCCGGTAACACTACCTTATCATCTTGAAGACTATTTTCATAGAATTCCGGATCGATGTCCAAAGAATAAGCAATTCGATCCATTTGACGTTTATAGGCCAAACTTGCACGTAATAAATCCACCCGCTGGTTAATTAAAATTCGCTTGTAATACGCCCCAAATGTAATGCGGCGACTGGTTGAATAACTGCTAGCGGCCTTCCATAAGACGTAAGAGGCCTCTTGAACCCAATCATCCCACTCTAGACCGCTAATTGGATAACGTGTTTCAATACTCCGAATCAAGGGATAATAACGTATCAATAGCTCGCTAAAAAGTAACGATGTTTCACTTGTTAACTGCTCTAAGATTTCTAAGTCAGTTAGTTGATGGTACGTCCCCGTTTGCTGGTTAAATCGTTTAATCGTCATGCCGTGTCCTCCAAAGGTTTTGTTAAACACAGCTTACTGATGAACGCCTTAACACGAAAGAGAACGTATTATCGTAATTTAAACTATTTCTTGGGCTTCTTGTTTGTCAGTTGTTCGCGTAAGGCTTCGAGAGCATCCATTTGCTTATTATCCCAAGGTGACTTGCGGACACTTCCCAAATCATTGTAGCGACTAGCCTCTTGATTGACTTCTTTTTTTGATAAATGCATATCACTTAATAATTCATTAGTGGGAATACGTAAGGCACCCTGTGAAAAAATCATCCACTGTTCGGCCTGATCATCAGTTGCGACCATAACCTGAAGTAACGGTGACTGTTTGCGTCTGGCAAGTGCTTCAATGTAACTATCAGCCGTTTCGTTCTTAGCGGTCCACACAATTTGTAGACCCCGATAGTGCTTTGCTTGCGTGGTCCCCGGAACGTACATGGCATCAAAAACCAGGATAATATCAATATCACGATATTTGCGATACTCCACCATCATTTGAATGAGCTTGTCTCGAGCGTCTTCTAGTCGATTTTGAAGTTTTAATTGTTTCAAGTCGGGCCAACTGCCAATTAAATTGTAAGCATCAACAATCAATAACTCTTTCTTCATTTAACGTCCCCCTAATTTAACGGGTTACGAGAATTGAAAGCCTGGTACATTAGTAAACTAGCCGCCACACTAGCATTTAAACTTTGTACGTGACCGACCATTGGAATGCTAAGTGTTTCATCGACATTTTTTTGAAGTAATGGGGAAACACCCTTGCCTTCGTTACCAATAATTAAGCCAACTGCACCCTTGGCGTTCCAGCGCCGGTAATCCGTCCCATCCATAGCCGTTCCAAAGATCCAGACGCCGGCCTTTTTGAGATCCTTAACCGTGTTCACGAGGTTGGTCACTCGAGCAACAGGTACGTGTTCAATGGCCCCAGTCGAGGTCTTGGCGACCACTGCGGTCAAGCCAACCGCCCGGCGTTTCGGAATAATAATTCCGTGCGCACCAACGGCATCCGCCGTTCTCATGATAGACCCCAGGTTATGAGGATCTTCCAGGTTATCCAGGATTAAGAAGAATGGATCTTCTTCTTTTTGCTTAGCGTTTTCAAATAGGTCATCGATAGTGGCATATTTGAACGCTGCAACCGTTAGGACAACCCCTTGGTGGTTTTCATGGATACTTAGCTGATCCAGCTTTTGCTTGGGTGATTTTTGAATGACTAAGTTACGCCGCTTTGCTAAACGCATAATTTCATCAATGATTTCACCCTTGGCATCATTTTGAATGAAGACCTTGTTAATTTCTTGCTTGCTTCTCAGGGCAGCGACGGCCGGGTGACGACCGATGACGAATTCGGATTCCTCATCCTCAAACTTTTGATCTTTTTCTGTCATTTTCTTGTCCTTCCTGCCTCAACCTGAGTGATACACCACGCTGCTAATTCATCAACGCGTTCTGTCTGATTACTTAAGAATAAATAACCAAACAGTGCTTCAAATCCAGTTGAAATGCGGTACGTTACGACATCCGTGTTCTTAGCATGCGTATAGCTCTTCGCGTTACGGCCCCGTTTGAAGAAGTTCCATTCGTCCTCCGACAAAACGGCGTCCTCTTCCATAAGGCCGATAAGTGCTGCTTGCGCCTTCGCTGAGACATAGTTGGTAGCCCGATGTTGCAAATTTGTGGGCTTCATAACGCCGAGTTCTAATAAGCGTTGCCGCACGTACACTTCATAAATGCCATCGCCCATATAGGCTAATGTCACGCCATTTAGCTGATTATAATCTACTGTTGATTCCTTCATCTATTGCGTTATTCCTCTCTTCTCCACCGAGTTCCTTGTGGTGTGTCTTCCAAAATAATCCCTTGAGCCTTTAACTGTTCACGAATTTCATCGCTACGGGCAAAATCTTTATTCTTTCGAGCGTCAAGTCGCTCCTGAATCAGTGCCTCAATGTGATCATCCTTAAGTTCTTCACTCTTTAGCACAATCCCAAATACATTAACCATCGCTTGTAGTTGTTCCAGAATCATTTTGATGGTGCCCTGATCAACTCGTTGGTTTTCGGCATAAATGTTGCCTAACTTGGCAAGTTCATAAACTTGTGCAATCCCATTTTGGGCATTGAAATCATCATCCATGGCATCCACAAAGTTCGCTTGAATCTGCCGAACTTCCTGATCAACCTTTGGATCATTCCCTGCTTCAGCGTCCTTCAAGCGATAATTCAAGTTATTGTAGGCCGTCTCTAATCGCTTTAAGTTGTTGGCGGCATCAGCCAAATTGGCCTCAGTATATTGAATCGGACGACGATATTGAGTCGTTGCCATGAAGAAGCGTAAGACCTCTGGGGCCACTGTCTTAATGATGTCATGTACCGTCACAAAGTTGCCCAATGATTTACTCATCTTTTCGTTGGCATCCCCAACCGTCACGAAACCATTGTGTAGCCAGTAATTGGCAAACTTCTGTCCCGTCTTCGCTTCCGTCTGAGCAATTTCATTTTCATGATGTGGGAATTCTAGATCTTGGCCACCACCATGAATGTCGATAGTATCCCCGAGATACTTCGTCGACATCACTGAACATTCAATGTGCCAACCTGGACGACCCGCGCCCCATGGCGATTCCCAAGAAATCTCTTCCGGCTTAGCTGCCTTCCAGAGGGCAAAGTCAATTGGGTCTTCCTTTTTCTCAAGTTCCGCAGGATCGGTATGCTCACTGGCTCCGACTTCAAGCTCGTCGATGTTTTGATCCGAGAGCTCCCCATAATGTTCGAAATGACGAGCGCGGTAGTACACGTCACCGACTGACTCGTAAGCGAACCCTTTTTCAATCAAGACCTTAATGAAATCAATGATTTCAGGAATATTTTCGGTCGCACGGGGATTCACCGTTGCCGGCTCGATGTTGATGGCACTGGTATCCTCTTTGAAGGCCTCAATAAACCGATCCGCCACTTCGGGTACGGTGATATTCAATTCTTTAGCAGCTTTGATGAGCTTGTCATCAACGTCAGTAAAGTTGGAAACATAGTTCACCTTGTAGCCTTTATATTCAAAGTAGCGCCGAATGGTATCAAATGCGATAGCACTTCTCGCATTTCCAATGTGGATATAGTTATAAACTGTGGGGCCACAGACATACATGTTCACCACGTTTGGGTTAATGGATTTAAAAACTTCTTTCTGCCGCGTTAGTGTATTAAAAACTTTTAGCATGATTGTGTACCCCTCTCAATATTAGATTCTACTTTATTCTAGCATATCCGAACCCGCAAACGACAATGATAATGATTGCCTAATCGCAAAACCCGCCGATTGTAAATGAGCCAATCAGCGGGTTTAAGGTTACTTAATTTGATCGATTGTTTGTTTAACGTGTTCCAAGGCGGTTTCGCGACCAACTAATTCGATTGATTCTGGTAATTCTGGACCATGCATTTCGTGCGTCACAGCAATTCGGATTGGCATCCAAAGCTTGCGACCCTTAATACCAGTTTCCCTTTGAATTGCTTTGATTGTTTGGAAAATCTCAACCTTATCAAAGATAGCAATAGCTTGGAGACGCTTGTAAAGTTCTTCAAGAACTTGAAGGGCATCCTCGTTATTGTTCAATTCTTCAAGCGCTTCACCTTCAACTTGTTCAGGTTCTTCGAAAAAGACACTAGCCATTTCGTTGATTTGCGCCATGTAGCTCATTTGTTGCTTGTAAACGTTGATTAACTTACGAGCCCATTCGATGGTCTTAGCATCAGGATTTTCAGGCAAGTTACCACTCTTGATCAATTGAATTAAAGCCAAGTGCATTACTTCGTCTTCATCAGACTTTTTCACGTATTGGTTGTTAATCCATTCGAGTTTCTTGCTATCAAATGTAGCTGGTGACTTGCTCAAACGCTTTTCATCGTACATCTTGACGAAGTCCTTGAGTGAGAAGATTTCTTCCTCGCCCACTGGTGACCAGCCCAAGAGAATGATAAAGTTTAATAAGGCGTCTGGAAGATAACCCAATTCACGGTATTGTTCGATAAATTGAAGCACGGATTCGTCACGCTTTGAAAGCTTTTTACCAGTATCCTTACTGATAATCAGACTCATGTGACCGAATTGTGGTGCTTCCCAACCAAAGGCTTCATAAATCATCAATTGCTTTGGTGTGTTAGCAACATGGTCGTCTCCACGGAAGACGTGGCTGATTTCCATCATGTGGTCATCCACAACAACCGCAAAGTTGTAAGTTGGTGTGCCATCAGCTTTTGCAATGACAAAGTCGCCACCAATTGTGCCTGATTCAAATGAGACGTTACCCTTAACGATATCATCCCAGGCATAGGTCTTGTTTTCAGGTACTCGGAAACGAATAACGGGTTGAATCCCCTTTGCCTTAGCATCAGCAATCTTAGCTTCACGTTCAGCATCCGTCATTCCGGCAAACTCGTATTCGTAGTGTGGCATTTCTTTCCGTGCTTTTTGTGCATCACGGTCTGCTTGAAGCTCTTCTTCAGATTTGTATGATTCGTAAGCTTTACCTTCATCCAATAACTGTTGAATCAATGGCTTGTAAATATCGCCACGTTCAGATTGACGGTAAGGGCCAAAATCACCTGGCTTGTCAGGACCTTCATCCCAGTCCATACCAAGCCATTTTAAGTTATCAAGTTGGCTGCGTTCGCCATCTTCAATGTTCCGTTTTGTATCTGTGTCTTCAATCCGGATAATGAACTTACCCTTATTGTGTCGTGCATATAAGTAATTAAATAGTGCAGTACGTGCGTTTCCAATATGCAAATGTCCAGTTGGACTAGGCGCATAACGAACGCGAATTGATTTGTTTGCCAATGCAAATGCCGCCTCTTTCTTAAATTTCTCAAAATCCGATGATGATCATCGGTCAAAAATCTCGCTCTCTCAGTTTACAATGGAATGACATAAAAATAAAGGTAAGGCACCAGAAATCCGCTGGATACTTTTTAATTAGTTAAATCAGATGGACAATTAAGCGCAAAAAACGCCAGTCATCGATGACTAGCGTTCATTGAATTACTTTTTGTGATTGTTCGAATGTGTTGAACCATTACTTGCTTTCCGTTCGTGATCAGAAATGCCACGAGAAGAATGTTCTGGTTTAGCAAAAATCATTCGGCCAGCATCTGTTTGAATAGCTGACGTAACCGTCACTTCAATCGTTTGGTTCAGGTAGAAACGACCTTCTTCAACGACCACCATGGTGCCATCGTCCAAGTAAGCCACCCCTTGTTGACGCTCGCTCCCGTTCTTAACCACCATCACCTTGAGCGTTTCACCCGGAATGACCCGCGGCTTCAATGCGTTACTCAAAGCGTTAATGTTCAAGACGGAAACGTTTTGGAATTCAATCACTTTATTCAAATTGTAGTCGTTCGTTACGATAATGCCGTTAACTTCTTTAGCTAACCGAATTAGCTTACTATCGACTTCTGGAATGTCCTCATAGTCACCTTCGTACATTTCAACTGGAATAATATCTTCGTTTTGAAGCTTATTCAGAATGTCTAAGCCGCGACGACCACGAACTCGTTTGATACTATCGCTAGAATCCGCAATATACTGCAATTCATAAAGAACGAAATTAGGCACTAAGAGTGTGCCTTCCAAGAAACCTGTCTTAGCAATATCATAAATTCGCCCATCAATCAGAATGTTGGTATCCAAGATTTTGTAATGGTGATAGTTCTTGTCTATTGGTCGATCAATGATGGACGTTTCCTCATCCCCATCCCGGTCGCGTGAACGTTTTGACCGAAATTGGAACAGCTTACCCCACTCGTCTAATCGCGTCGTACCAAGCCGAAAGCCAAGATAGGCAAACGCCAACATCAAAATCAATGGCACGACAGTATTCAGAATAAACAAATCAGACTGGAAGAAGAAAGTCGAAATCAAAACCGCAATGACTAAGCCAATAATCATCGCTAGACTACCAAACAGGAGATAAATCGGACTCTTAGAAGATAGAAATTGCTCTGCTTGATCGAGTAGTCTGACGAACCACTTTGAAAAAATAAATGATAATAGCGAGAAAATTAAAAGCCCAATAATAGCGTTCGTGAAAAAATTGTTTAGCACTTGATTATCACCTTCACCCCATAGTTCCCAAAAGACGGGGGTGTATGTGATACCCATGACAATTCCGACCACTACAAAAATCAATCGAATAATGTTTGTTTTTCGTTGCATATGTTTTCACCTCCTTTCAAGGTGTGAACAATCACCTAATTCAAGACCTTACGCAATGCCTCGTGAATTGTTGCCACACCAACCACTTCAATATTATTTGGCGGATTCCATCCCTGTAAATTATTCTTCGGAATGTAAATTCGTTTAAATCCTAGTTTAGCGGCTTCGGCAACTCGTTGTTCAATCCGATTAACTCGGCGAATCTCACCCGTTAAGCCAATTTCACCAACATAGCACTCATCTGGATTAGTGCCTTGGTCCTTGTAGCTTGAGGCAATGCTGATTGCCATCGCCAAATCAATTGCGGGTTCATCCAGCTTTACGCCACCAGCAGCTTTCAAATAGGCATCCTGGTTTTGCAACAATAGGTTAGCCCGCTTTTCAAGAACTGCCATAATCAATGAAACCCGGTTACGGTCCAATCCGGCAGCCGTTCGCTGTGCATTTCCAAAAACGGATGGTGTGATTAGCGCTTGAATTTCTACCAAAATTGGTCGAGTTCCTTCCATGGACACCACGATTGAGGATCCGGTAGCATCCGCTAAGCGTTCTTCCAAAAAGATTTCTGAAGGATTTTTCACTTCTCGTAAGCCACCATCGCGCATTTCAAAAATGCCTAATTCGTTAGTGGAGCCAAAACGATTCTTCACCGCCCGTAAAATTCGGTAGGTATGGTGAAGATCCCCCTCAAAATACAGAACGGTATCTACCATATGCTCCAGAATCTTAGGCCCGGCGATTGCACCACCTTTGGTCACATGACCCACGACGAAAATGGTGATGTTATTGGTTTTGGCGATTTGCATCAATTCCGCCGTCACTTCGCGAATCTGAGAAACGGAACCTACCGCTGAGGTGACATCAGGTTCCGACATAGTTTGAACCGAATCAATCACAACGTAATCTGGCTTTAGCTCCTCAATATTATTCCGAATAGAATGCATGTCGGTTTCCGGATAGAGATACAAGTTCTCACTATGCACATCTAAACGTCCTGCCCGCATCTTAATCTGGTTAGCACTTTCCTCACCAGAGACGTATAGCACCGTGCCTCCCGTTTGGCTCAATTGACCCGAAACTTGAAGTAACAGCGTTGATTTCCCAATTCCGGGATCACCACCGATTAACACCAGTGAACCAGGAACAATCCCGCCACCTAATACGCGGTTGAGTTCCTGCATCTCCGTCTTGACTCTTGGCTCTTCTGCCATCGTCACGTCAGTCATTTTTTCTGGTTTAGCATGGGTTCCAGAAAAGCTAACCCGCGCCTGGCGGCTCGTGGACTCAGATTCAAGGGTTTCTTCAACCAGTGTGTTCCACTTGCCACAGTTGGGACATCGGCCCAAAAAACGTGGTGAATGGTACCCACAGTTTTGACATACAAATTGCGTTTTAGCTTTGGCCATTCCGATTCCCCTTATATTATGATTTGACTTTTATTAACCAAACTTCATTTTAGCATATTGTGCGAGTTTGATAACTAATTCGCATGCAGTTTTAAATCCTCTTAAAGATTATTGATCAGACGAGCCAAATCCACCGGTTCTAACCGCTTGACCGCCCTTGTCATCATCAGTTGTTAGGTAGTTTAAAAAGACGCCTTGACCAATTCGTTCACCTTTTTTTATTTTCCGGTCAAACAGACCAAAATTAATCAATTGAAAGAAAATTTCACCTTCATTATTTTCATTATTATAATAATCAGCATCAATCACACCAATTCCGTTCGGTAAGACGGTCCCATGCTTCAGCGGACTACTTGAACGGTTAGCCAAAATAAGAACTTCGTCTGGTTGCATGTACGCTTTGATACCGGTAGGAACCAGCAATGGCTTCAAAATCTTACGAGCTTTTTCCGCGTCTTCATCGGTATACTGCTGTCCCTTTCGGATCAATTTAAGGATTTTGAGGAAATCCAATTTCCAAATTGAAGGCAACACGAAATCCGTCGCACTTTCAAAATCATATCCGGCAGCGTGAGTCGTCGTTCGGTACGGTAAGTTGAGTCCTTGCGTTTGGTACTTGTTAACAATTTCAAATCCACGTTTCATCGTTAAATCCTCCCAATATTATCTTGTCACCAGTTTACACTAAATAATGACACTCGCATTGTAAAATTAGACTTAATTTATTAGAACATTGGAGTACAATAAGAAAATAAGCAAAGGAGAGTGACCAATTTGAGTGAATCATCAAAATCCGCCATTAGTTTGGCACAAATTAACCAGTATCATGACAATTATTTGGCACGCAAGGATGCTAAAGTCATCCAGCGTTCAGTTTCCCACCAAGGGATTCTAGCAACCAGCGCTGATTTTGCATCAGACGTTGATATGTCCCCTGTTTTCTCAATCGATTTGAACACGGGTAAAGTCGCTAACCAAAAACAAAGTGGCCGTTGTTGGATGTTTGCCGCATTGAACACCATGCGTCATCATTTAGCCGACCTATTTAACTTAACTGACTTCGAACTTTCTCAGAATTACACCAACTTCTGGGACAAGTTCGAAAAGGCTAACTATTTCTACGAAAATGTCTTGGCAACCGCTGACCAACCTCGTACTAGTCGTAAGGTGGCCTTCCTCATGGAGACACCACAACAAGATGGTGGCCAATGGGACATGCTTTGTGCCATCATTGAAAAGTACGGTATTGCACCTAAGTCAGTGATGCCCGAAACTTATAACAGTTCAAAATCTAGCGAACTCAACTCGGTCCTCAACACTAAATTACGTAAAGACGCTATCGTTTTGCGCAAATTAGTTGCTGACGGCGCAACTGATGACAAGATTCAATCAACTCGTCAATCAATGCTTGCGGACGTCTACAAGATTCTTAGCTACACTTTAGGCGAACCCGTTCAAAAGTTTGACTTTGAGTACCGTGATGACGATAAAAATTATCACATTGATCGCGACTTAACACCACTTTCATTCTACGAAAAGTACGTCGGCTGGGACCTATCCGAATACGTTTCAATTATCAACTCGCCTACCGATGACAAGCCATACAACAAGACCTATACCGTTGAAATGCTTGGCAACGTGGTCGGTGGCCGTCAAGTGAAGCATTTAAACGTCGACATCCAGACTTTCAAAGACTTAGCCATCAAACAACTCAAGGATGGCCAAAGCGTTTGGTTTGGTTGCGATGTTGGTAAGAGTTCTGACCGCCAAAAAGGGATTATGGACGTCAACGCTTACCAAAAGGACGAGCTTTTGGATGTTGACCTTTCTATGAGTAAGGCAGAACGTCTAGATTACGGTGAAAGTTTGATGACGCACGCCATGGTCTTGACTGGCGTAGATCTGGTTGACGACAAACCAACTAAGTGGAAAGTTGAAAATAGCTGGGGCGAAAAAGTCGGTACAAAAGGCTACTTTGTCATGAGTGACGCTTGGTTAGACGAATACTGCTACCAAGTTGTTGTGAACAAGAAATACCTTTCTGAAGACTTACAACAAGCTCAAAGTGAAGCGCCAGCTTTGCTAGAACCTTGGGATCCAATGGGTGCCCTTGCTTCTAACTAAATAAATATTAATCAAAAAACGATTATCCATTGCGGATAATCGTTTTTTTAGTCGAGATAATGCTTATTCAAAATATGCAACCAAGCATCAAATTCATACAAAATAGGTTTGCCATTAGGCACCTCGACCTTATCAATTTGGTCATCTGAAATCTGATCTAGGTACTTAATGAGGGCTCGAAGGGTACTACCATGTGCCACAACTAATTGGTTATGCCCAGCTAATAAGCGAGGCGCGATCTGATCCTGCCAATAAGGCATCAATCGCTTATACGCCATTTCCAGGCTTTCGCCGCGCGGCACGATGCCCTGCCAGTTCGCGTATTTAGGATCATAGTCCGGTTGTGCCAATAATGGTGGAACAACTTTAAAACTACGTCGCCATAATTTAACTTGCGCCTCGCCCACTTCGGCTTTGACCTGATCTTTATTCTGACCACGCAATGCACCATAGTGACGTTCATTTAAGCGCCAACTCTTGTGCTCTGGAATGTACAATTGTTTCGTCTCTTCCAATACAATGTGGGCCGTTTTGATTGCCCGATACAACATTGACGTATGTAAGTCGTGAAAAACAAGTCCCGTCTCCGCAATCAATCGACCGGCATCGTGGGCTTGCTGAATACCCTTTTCGGTCAAGGGGACATCAGTCCAGCCGGTAAAAATCCGGTCACGATTGGCCTCGCTTTCACCATGCCGCATAATTACTAGTTTTACCATACCAATTCTTCCTCCGTAGTTCATTTTACCGAACCCGTTATTCAATATCAAAGGTTTGTTAATAAGTGAACAACCGTGAACCGAAAAAACAAGACCTTAACAGTCTTGTTTGGTTAGTTATTTGAACTTGGTTCATTCACTAAACTTGAATCATGTGGTGTAGCTAAATCCGCTTGAAGCGTTGTAGCATCCACTGTTTCTTCAGGATTCGTTAAGTCCGAACGACGAGCTTTGACTCGATTCCCCATGAAGGTAATCACGGATCCAATCAAAATAATGACAATTCCGATGATGGTTAGTGGTAAAATCTTTTCACCTAAAATGATTGCAGCCATAATCGGTGCCAGCGCTGGTTTGATGAAGAAAACTAGCGAGGCGGTCGAAACGTCTGAACGTTCCATGGCAAGGAAATAGAAAGCAAAGCCGCCACCAGTCACGCAGACGCCAATAAAGAATAACAACCAGAAATAATGTAGGTTAACGTTCTGGATGATTGGAATGGCGCTGAACTGTTTCAATCCACTTACGCCAGCTAAACCGTTCGCAATTAATGGAACATGTGTTAAACCCACTAAAATCAAGAGCTCGGTAGCTCCAGCAATAAAAGTATAGGCCGTCATGGTCAACCCGCTGAACCGACGCTTAACGGAACCATATCGCGACACGATACTGTACAAGCCAAACGTTAAGGCTGAGCCGATTGCAAGCGACATCCCCAACGGATTGGTGAGGTGGGTTGGGTTCACAATCACAATTAAGCCAACAATCGACACAACCACTGCAATTAGGTTAGCCCGACCAAGATGTTCGTGCAGTAATAAGTACGAAAAGATGAGTGCAAACACTGGATTGCAGCTAAATAATACGGCCACCGTTGAGGCCTGATCAGAGGCAATGGCCAACTGGTATAACGTCATGCTGACAATCACACAGATAAAGCCAGTCAAGGCAAAGAGTCCCCAATCTCGCAATGTGATTCGAATATGACTTTGCGCATTGCTGTGCGTAGCTAATGGTAGCAGAATCAACCCACCAACATAAAACCGAATCAAATTAAGTTGGATTGGATTAAACGCGCCACCGGCGAACTTCAAAGCAATTTCCATTGAGCTAAACATTAAAGTTGAAAATAAAATAAAGAGCATTGTTTTTCGCAAAACGTTAAATTGTCGCTTCCTTTTTTAAACTAAAACACAATTTCAATTATAGGCCGGCCTAAACCGGAATTCAAATTTGCTGCGTAAAAGATTTCAACAGTACCATCAAAATTGGGATCACTATTAGACTTAGTAGCGTCGTTTCGGTTACCATAATAGCCGCAAAGTTTGCATCAGCCCCGTACAGCTTGGCAACTACCGGTGCGTTCGTCATGACCGGCATAGCCGACTGCATAATGAAAACTTGTTTCATTAAAAGTGGCATATCGGTTGGCAAAACAAGTAATGACATCACGATTGGTGCAATCAAGAACCGTCCCATTAGGATTGCAATATTGGCACGGTTAAGCGTCAGGTTGGTAATCCCAACGTTGGCAATCGCGATCCCAATAAAAATCATAGAGAGTGGAATCGTTAACCCACCAATATATTGCATATCTTCCATCAGAAAGTTTGGTAATTTAATCTTCAGTAAGACGAGCACGACCCCAAACATAAAACCGAGCAATGGCGGTGAAAAGATTTTCTTCACCGTTGGCCAAAACTCAATTTTCTGGTCGACTACCCCATCTTTTTGAATGAGGTAAACGCCTAAAGTCCAGAAAAACGTGGTATTGGCCATGTAATAAACCAACACGTACGGCAAACTCTTAGTACCAAACAAAGCCATATTCACAGGCAATCCGACGAAAACAGTGTTTGAATTTAAAAACATCGATTCAAACAACCCCTTATGTGACTGACGAACTCGGAAAACCTTATATGTCGCGATAGCCAAGGCATACAGAATGAGCATCGAAACCACTGGGAATCTCAGTTCAGGTAACGTCGTTCGTAACGTAGCCACCGTAAACTGTTTCGTGATGGTATAAATCATATAAGCTGGAAGTGCAATTTGCGTCACCAACCTCGCAATGAGGCGGCTAGCATAATCGTTGAACCAGCCACGAACCGTAAGTACGTACCCCACTGCAATCATGACCATAATAACCAAGACGCCAGAAATACTCTGATAAAACACACCAAACATTCCCACTTGCAACGACCTTTCTCATGAAACTTTCTTAAGTAATTTTAATGTTTTCCATTATATCATACGCTCTTACTTACTTTGACTAACCAAGATGGTAAAATAACAGTAACCTTTTTGTCATAATTATCAATAACTTAAGAACACCTTAACAAGTGCACCTTTGCTATTCTTTTCATTAGTTATCAGCTATAATATTGACAGAATTTTTTTGAATCGAGGGAACCTCATGCGAAACAGCAATCATGAACCATCATCAGATTTTGATAATTTGAGTCGACGTGGTAGTGATCACTTCACTAGCCGAAAGAAAAAGCACCACCGAGTACTTTGGTCCATCCTATTTCTTCTTTTAATCCTCCTTGTAGGTGGTAGTGCCTGGGCCTATCACGCGTATAACGACGCCAAGAATACTTTTCACCAGACTTATCAGGCTGGGAGTGTTAACAAGCTTAGAAATGTTTCTAGCCAATTGCAACAGGGCAAACCAATCTCAATCCTACTTTTAGGAACGGATACCGGCGCCCTCGGTCGAAGTGACGTTGGTCGGACAGATACGATTATCGTTGCAACGGTCAATGCTAAACGTGAAAAGGTAACCTTGACCAGTATCCCTCGTGATACACCGGTTAATATTACTGAAAGTGGTTCGACTTACCAAGAAAAGATTAATGCCGCCTACACTATTGGTGGTGCTAACACAGCAGTAAAAGCTGTTCAGGATCTGCTCGATGTGCCAATTGATTTTTACGCACTGGTCAACATGGGTGGCCTTGAAAAAATGGTCGATGCCGTTGGCGGTGTCGATGTTACACCACCTTTAACATTTAAGTACGGAAAAGCTAACGTCACGAAGGGTAAGAAAGTTCATTTGACTGGTCGAGAAGCCCTCGATTATTCGAGAATGCGACATTCAGATCCCAAGGGTGATTACGGACGTCAAACTCGACAACGTCAAGTCATTGAAAAGTTGATTTTAAAGGCCGTTAGCCTTGGTTCAGTTACTCGCTACAAACAAATTTTAACTTCAATCTCAGGCAACATGAAAACTGATTTAACCTTCAACGATATGCTCACCATCGCAACTAAGTATGGTGATGCTTCTCATCATATGAAGTCACAACATTTACAAGGTACAGGTCAAATGATCAATGGTGCCGCTTATGAAGTACCATCAAATACCGAACTAAAGAAAGTTTCAAATAGTATTCGAAAAGCACTCGGTATCAAGGAAACGACCAATTTTACAACGGATGCGGATAATTCATCCACATCGACTTCCTCTGACACGACAACGAGTTACGGGAGTACCGACACGACAGATACGACAACCGGTGGTGGCGGATACGGCAGTTACTAAAACCTCAAAAAGGACCTACAGAAATTCATATTCTGTAGGTCCTTTTTTTATGTCTTACAAATAAAAATCCCGACACTCACAGTTGTCAGGACTCTTCATTTCTATTTTTTGAAGCTATCTAGGATGGCCATACACAGCCCCGTCGCGGTCGGTAATGAGATGGATTCATCCGCAGCAAACACATAATTGCTTGGATTAGAAACATCTCGCCGAAGCGCCAGTAGCTTTCGACTCGAATCACTTGTTCGAAGCTCGAAATAAGTATTGGCTGGATAAGGCACTAGCGTGAGCGCTTCATCCCCCACTTCTACTTTGTACGGCTGTTGATAATTGCTATTCTGGGTCGACAGACTTGCAACTTTTTGCTCGCCAACGACGATATCGTATTTACTGCCAAACACCTGAATTTTAGATTCTAAAGCAAGTGGTTCACCCTTGACCGACATTTCAAATGTCGTTGGGATTGAAACCAACCAACCAAAGAAAGAATTCCAAATGCTAGACCAGAAATGATCCTTCGCGGTGGCAATCTGGTGCCCTTCACTATCTTTCAACACGAAACGTTTTCCGTGCTTCGCATTGACGTTTAAGTAAGCCTTTGTGATCGTCATTTTTTCGATCTCCCCTTTGGCTTAAAGATTGATTTGAAGCTAACACCATCCCGATAGACCATGATTTGCTGATGATCCATCTTCCGATTAAAAACGTGAACAGCGCGCTTCGTATCACGTGTTAAAAACTGAATTCGTTGACCATTCTTTGTGAGTACAAAGAATCCACGAAACCATTTCTTAAAGAGCACCTGAACCTGTATCTTAACGATTTGGTCGTAAGGAATCTGAACCCTTCGCTGGGCTAAATCAGGGGTAAATTCAATCCCAACGTTTCCCAAGACTAAGTCACCGTGTTGGGCTTTAAGTTGATTAGGAAAATAATTCGCCTTGATATGCAATTCATTGATTTGATTTAACAAGTCGCTTCACACCATTTCTTATCCGAGTAATCCAATCCAGAAACCAAAGATACCAATAGCAAACATCAAGAAAATCAACCAAATAGCGTTAATCTTCTTCCGTAGTAACCAAATACACATAAACGTTAACAACAGTGGAATAATTCCTGGCAATAATTGATCAAAGATGCCTTGAAGGGTCATCGTTGTTGTCTTACCGTTAACTGTTGCCTTTGAAATAACCAATGGGAAGTTAATCGTGGTCCAACGAGGCACTAGCACACCCATGATAAACATACCAAGGATTGAAGCACCGGTTGTTAGCTTTTGAATTAAACTACCACCAAGGTTAGCCACGATGTTAGTTCCTTGTTCGTATCCAATTTTTTGAAGGTACCAACGAGCTGCTAAACGCATCGCGTTCCAGGCAACGAAGAAGACGATTGGTGCCAAGATGCCTGATCCAGAAAGTGCCAAGCTGGCAGCGAATGAAGCGATAACCGGACGTGCAGTTCCCCAGAAGATTGGGTCCCCAACACCAGCTAATGGTCCCATCGTACCAACTTTAACACTGGCAATCGTGGCATCGTCAATGGCTTTACCATTGGCACGTTCTTCTTCCATCGCCATTGAAATCCCACCGATTAGGGAGGTCATAATTGGCGTCGTTTGCATAAAGGTCAAGTGTCGCTTAAGGGCAGCGGCCGTTTCGGCGTCGTCATCCTTATACAAGCGCTTGATTGCGGGAATCATTTGGAAACAGAATCCAACGTTTTGCACCCGTTCATAGTTCCATGATCCTTGTAGAAAACCGGAACGCCAGAATGTCTTGACCATATCACTCTTGGTTAATTTTTTTCTGTTTGTTGCTGCTTGATTTTCAGCCATTTGATCTCACCCCTCTATAATTCATCCAGGGCCCGATCAATATCATCGGCTCCTGAATTACTTTCTTCGTCACCGGTTGCACCACTAACAACAGCAGTTTGAGCGTTGAAACGTGGTGAAAGCTTGACGTAGATTAAGGCGAGACATAGACCTAAAATACCAAACGCAATCAAGTTGAGCTTTGTGATAGCGGCAAGGACGAAACCGATAAAGAAGAATGGCCATACTTCGTTGTTGGCCATCATATTAATAACCATCGCAAATCCGACAACAACCACGAAACCACCAGCGATTGAAAGACCCTTGGTGATAACTTCAGGAATGGCATTCAGTGCACTTTGGACAGCTTGTGGACTGACAATAGTAACGATGTAGGTTGGGATTGCAATTCTCAAACCTTGAATAACCATATCTAAGTAGTGAATACCATCGATACCCTTTATATCAGCTTTTGCAGCACGGCTATCAACAACGTGCGCCATCAAAACGATTAATGAACGAACGAAAATGTTCAACACTTGTCCGGCAATTGCTAATGGGATGGCAATCGCGATACCGTTTGAAACACTCAAGTTGGCTGGTCCACAAACTAAAACCGCTGAAACAATTGAAGCAAGTGCAGCGTCAGGTGGAATGGCCGAACCAATATTCATCCAACCAATTGCTATCAATTGAAGTTGTCCACCAAGTAAAACACCTGATTGAACATCTCCGAGTGCTAAACCAACAAGCGTACAGGCTATAAGTGGTTGAGCGAGCTCCCATTCATCGAGGACAACGTCGACCCCGGCTAGGAAGGCAACGATCAGTAATAATATTACAGAAATCGCACTCATTTATCTCATCCCTTTAAATTTATTAGCTAACTATAGGTCAGCTTTCTTTAATAATCCCATAACGTCAACAGCTGAATCTCCCGGAACCTGTTGCCGCGATAATTTGGTACCGTGTTCATTTAAACTCTTGAATGCAGCAACATCATCGTCGTTAACAGATAAGTTTGAAGCGATGATTGTTTTACCTTCTTCAAAAGTCATGTTCCCAACGTTAATCTCAGGAATCGAAATTCCCCCTTCAACCAAACGTTCCATATCTCGAGGACCTTCAGTAAGTAGAAGAACTTGGAGACTATCGAGGCGCTCATCTGAGTATGCCTTGATGGCACGGTCAACACTTAAAACATTCGCTTTGATGCCTGCGGGCGCTGCTTGAACCAGCAACGTTTTCCGTAATGCATCGTTAACAACTGTATCTGAAACGATAAAAATTCGGTTAGGCTTCACCATATTCACCCAACCAGTTGCAACTTGACCGTGTAATAGTCGATTATCAATCCGAGCTAATTTAATCTTGAATGGCATGAGAATGCCTCCTTTTTTAATCTATTTTTTGACTTTGATCTAAAGAAGATCGTCGTCATCACCTGCATCTTCTTGCAGTTCTAAATGCTTAACGCCCGCCTTGGCAGTCTCTTCCAAGTGTGGCACAACTTGACTCAAGTCTTGGTCACGAACTGTATATGCTTCAATAAGCATCGGTAAGTTCAATCCCGTCATGAGTGCCATTGTGTCAAGGTGTTCCGCTACAATCCGACTTGCTGCATTAAATGGTGAACCACCCCAAAGATCGACTAGGAATAACACTTGGTCATCCTTATCAAACTTGCCGAGCGCCGCATTATACTTTGCAAGCAAGTCATCTGGACCTTCTGTGGGCTCAAAGGTTACAGTTTCAACCTTTTCCTGTTCGCCAAAAATCATGCTAGCAGATTGGAGAATGCCCTTTGCAAAATTACCATGACTCGCAACGATAATCGCTAACATCTTGCCACCTCCTTCTTTTAATTGGACACCTGATCAACCGCAAATAATTGCTTGTCTCAAAGTTCTGAAATTGAACGCGCTTATATTTTCAAAAGAGCTTATAAAAATAAAAAATAGTTGAAAATGAGTCGTTGGTGCCTGTAAATAATATAGCACATAATAGCGCTTACATCTATATAAAATCAACGTTTTGCGCGATTTTTCACAATAAAAATAAGATTTCTTTCAAATGAAAACTAGAGACCCTTTCGAACGAAAGCTAAACTTATTCCAAACAAAAAGGTGCTCACTCGCGAGCACCTTTTCATCTTCACTTTATAATTGTAATAGGTCAGTTGGCTTTTCAAGAATGTATTCGGCACCTTTAAGTGTCTTCGCATGCGGATTATCGCCCCAAGCCACTAGTGCAAAGGAGACCCCCGCAGCATGTGCGGCTTCCAGATCATAAGGGGTATCGCCCACGTAAACTGTTTCCTCGTTTATAGCACCCATGCGCTTCACCGCCAAGATAATCGGATCTGGCGCAGGTTTGCCTCGTTTGACATCTTCAGCAAAGACAAACTCGGAGAAGTACTGATCAAGACCTAGCGGCTCAATATCACGCTCAAATTCAAACTTCTTTTTAGAGGTCATAATGGCTAACTCCGTATTAGGTTTTGCCTTTAATTGAGCCAAACCAGTTTCAATCCCAGGAAAAATCTTAACTTGATCCTGATGTTGAGGTACCTGCTTCACCCATTCATCGGTGATTTCCGGAATTTGGCCTGCCGGAATCTCTAGCCGTTTCAAGGCATCCAAACTTGGAATGCCAAAAGTTGCCGTTAGATCCGAATAAGGACGGTCAATCCCGTGCTTCACCAAAACATCCTGTAATGACAGCATGTACATGGTTTCCGTATCAATCAGTGTCCCATCAATATCAAAAATAAAATTTTTAATCATAGTGGTCCTGCTTCGGTGTTTACACAATCACCGTTTCTAGTTGATTTTGACGCATCAGCTGAATCCCGCGATCGTCAATCGAATCATCCGTAAAAATGGCACTCACATCATTGAAATCAAACTCGCGAACCGTGCCCGGATTACTAAACTTAGTTGAATCAGTCAGTACGATGGTCTGCTTCGCATGCCGCATCATGCCACGTGCTGCCTCGCTACGATCCAGGTTATTATTGGTAAAGCCGCGAATCGGATCAATCCCATCTACTCCAACGAAGAGCTTATCGACGTAAAAATTAGCCGCCATTTGCTCTACCATCGGTCCAATATTGACCTGAGCGGACTTTTGAAACTCGCCTCCTAAAAGCACAAGCTTCACACCTTTGATTGCACGTAAATGGGTAACAATAAAGATTGAATTAGTGATGATAGTGATCCCCGAGTGCTGTGTGGCAACTTCGTTTGCAAACAAGGAACATGTTGAGCCATTTTCAATCATGATGGTTTCATTGTCGGAAACCAGTTCCACTGCCTTCTGTGCAATTCGCAATTTTTCTTCATAGTGGGAAGACAACCGAATTTGCGTGTCGTCTGAATCGTTAAGAACGACACTCCCCCGATGGCGCTTGATAAACCCTAAATCCTCTAAGTGAACCAAATCTTTTCGAATCGTAACCTGCGACACATTAAAAGCTTCCGCAAGCCGACTCACTTCGACTTCTTTTTCGCGATTCACTAGCGAAATGATCTTTGCTTCCCTATCCATACTGTCACCTCATTAAAATTGTATCATATTTAGATAAGAGAATTGAAATTATTGCAATCCTATACCTGATCTTCATACCTTAAAATATCACCAGGCTGACAATTCAACGCTTTGCAAATAGCTGCTAGGGTCGAGAAGCGAATCGCCTTAGCCTTACCGGTCTTTAGGATTGATAAGTTAGCCATTGTCAGACCCACCTGATCGGCCAAATCCGTGAGTGTCATTTTTCGCTTAGCTAGCATGACATCTAACGTTACGATAATTTCCATAATTTCACCTCACACCGTCAAATCGTTTTCAGACTTCAGCACAATTGCCTGCTTAAGCAATTTTTGTAAAACCGCTACGAAAACGGTCATGGCTGCGCTAGCAAATGCGACAAGCATCCCCATCAAAACCAATCCTGGGGCATCTTCCGCCTGCGCAACAAAGTAGAAAAACGGCGAGCCAATCAAAAAGACGGCACAGACAAACAGACTAGCGTACTTAATTCGAATGAGTGGTCGAATGGTGACGGCCGAAAAAACCTCTTGCCGCTCGATTCGGGTTAGGATCAACCAAGCTTGCGTGACGGCATACAGAAAAGCAGCCCACAATGCCTCTATTTGCAGCCCCATCGCTAAGTAAGCCCAAGCCGTCGTAAACTCCCGCCAGTCAGTAAAGACGACGTAGATGAAGCGAACGAAGACGCCCATGATGACTAAGACAATCAAGCTTAAAATAATGAGCGCAATTTTTAAAAACCAAGATTCCTTCTTCATGTTCATTCCTCTTTTCGGTTTAATTAACCTCAGCATATCAAGCTATTTATCGTTTATCAATAAAAAATACCCGTTTTTCAATAAAAATTAAACAAAAAAAGAGTTGTCTCAGAGAGACAACTCTTTTAAGTTAGTGCGGCCAAGAAGACTCGAACTTCCACCGGGATAATCCCGACAAGATCCTTAATCTTGCGCGTCTGCCAATTCCGCCATGGCCGCATATCAACAAGAAATACTATATCAAAGATTGACCACTCTGACAATAGCTTCTTGCAATTTTTTTGAAATCTATTTCAGAAAAATGATTTTTTATGCAGCAGCTTATTTTAATACTAATCGATGGTGACAACGGCCACAGCGATATTTAGCTAAATTAATCCGCCGCTGACGAGGATACTGTTGACCACACCCTACGCACTCGTACAAGTACTTCGTCGTTTGTCGACGCTGCGGTTTGATAGGCGAGTACCTCAATCCACCTACTTGCCTCAGAAGCTGTTTAAATACTGTCGTATTGTGTTTACCAGTTTGACCGGCTAAGTGCAAGTGGTAATGGCACAACTCGTGTTTAATCGTCCCTTCCAACGCTGCCCGGCCAAACTCGGACAAAATTCTGGGATTGATATCAATATGGTGATCCACTAAGTGATAGCGGCCCCCAGTTGATTGAAGCCGACCGTTAAAAACGGCTTGATGCTTAAACGGACGACCAAAGCTCGCCATCGATATCTCACTCACAAGTTTCTGTAAGTCTTGATTAGTCATCTTGATCAGCTCCATTAGGATTTACCATGGTTAGTTGAATTCGATTTCGTTTGGTATCAACGTCTAGCACCCAGACCGTCACAATGTCGCCAACCGAAACGATGTCACTTGGATTAGGGATGAACCGAGTCGTTAAATGGGAAATATGGACCAACCCATCTTGCTTAACACCAACATCAACAAAAGCGCCAAAATCGACAACGTTTCTGACTGCCCCTTGTAATTGCATGCCAGGTTTCAAATCATCCATAGTCAGCACGTCGGTTCGTAGAATTGGAGCTGGCATATCATCACGTAAGTCTCGTCCTGGTCGCCGTAGACTAGCTAAAATATCCGTGATGGTTTGCTGCCCTGCATCTAAATCTCGAGCTAACTGGGCCGTCGAAACGTTGTCCGGTACCCGATCTTTACCTAATTTACTCAAATTCACATTAATCTGTTTCATAAGCTTTTTGGTGAGCGGGTAACTTTCGGGATGGATATCCGTGTTATCGAGCGGATTATCACCATCGATAATTCTCAAGAATCCAACGGCCTGTTCATAGGCTTTCGGTCCCAGCCGCGGCACCTTTTTTAATTGTGGACGACTCGTGAATGAGCCGTTCTCGTAACGGTAAGCAACGATGTTAGCGGCAGTCGTCTTAGTTAATCCGGAAATGTGGGTAAGCAACTCCAAACTAGCCGTGTTAACGTTGACGCCAACCTGGTTGACCGCTGTTTCTACAACTTGGTCCAACTTGTCATCTAGTTGGGTTTGAGAAACATCATGTTGATACTGACCAACGCCTACCGATTTAGGATCAATTTTAATTAATTCAGATAGTGGATCTTGAAGACGCCGACCGATGCTGACCGCTGAACGCTCCTCAACATTGAAATCAGGAAATTCGTCTCGTGCTACCTGACTAGCAGAGTAAACGGAAGCGCCCGCCTCGTTGACAATGACGTAGCTTACTTTTTGATCTAGCTGCTTAATAATTTCGGACACAAACTGTTCGGACTCACGACTGGCGGTCCCATTCCCAATCGCAATAATTTCTACTTGGTAATCTGAAATCAGTTTTTTTAGTTCGCCAGCAGCTGCTTGTCGCTTGTTAGCTGGTGCAGGTTTGTGAGGATAGATAACTTGTTTAGCCAAAAACTTACCATTCGGATCCAGCACGGCTAACTTACACCCTGTTCGATAGGCGGGATCAAATCCTAGGACCACCCGATTTTTCATTGGTGATTGCATTAACAAGTGATACAAATTATCACCAAACACATCAATAGCGTGAGCTGCTGCCTGTTCAGTGAGCTCTCGGCGAATTTCTCGCTCGATGGCCGGTCCAATGAACCGCTTGTATGCATCCTGTGCTGCCTCTTCCACGATGGTTACGGCAGGTCCTGTGTGCTGACCAATCAGTTGAAAATGAAGGTAATGCAAAATGGCATCTGTGTCTACCTGCACCGCCACCGAAAGAATGCCTTCATCTTCACCACGATTAATCGCTAGCACTTGGTAACTACTTAGTTTGGCGAGCTTGGCGTTAAACTCGTAATAGGTCTCATAGACGCCATTTTCATCTTGGTCCTTACCCTTAGACTTCACCTTGGTCATGAGTTCCGCCTTTTGGTTGGTATAAGTCCGAATCCATTCCCGGAACTGTGGCCGCTCGCCAACAGCTTCGGTGATGATTTCGTGAACCCCAGCCATAACGTCTTCAACCGTGGTTAATTCTGCTTCTGGGTTAATAAATTCAATTGCCTTTTCAGTTACCGCTTGCTTGGGATATTTTAAAACCCACTCTGCCATTGGCATCAAGCCGGCTTCTTTGGCTTTTTGTGCTTTGGTTCGACGTTTTTGTTTGTATGGCAGGTAAAGATCTTCAACCAGTTGCAAAGTATTCGCACCATCAATTTGCTTAATCAATTGTGACGTCAATTTATCCTGCGCTTCAATTTGGTTTTTAACTTCCTGTTTGCGCTTTTCGAGTTTTTCAATCTGGGTAAAAGTGGCCTGAATTTCACGAATTTGTACTTCATCAAGGCTCCCGGTTGCCTCTTTTCGATACCGTGCAATGAACGGCACCGTATTGCCTTCGTCTAACATCGTCAAAGTCTGCTTAACCTGTTGTGGTCGATATTGCGTCAGCTGACTTTGAACCATCTTAATGAGTTGCTCGTCCATTTTGTCTCTCCTCGTTAAATCATTAATAAGTCTCTATTATATCGCATTCAAACTAGTTTGCTTCACCCAAATAAAAAGGATGACGATTGTGTTCGTCATCCTTTTAGTTACATAGCCGTTGCCATGATTTTTTGAGCTACATTACTGATTTTTTCCATCATGTGCTCTTGGGTCTTCTCTGATTCGTTAAAGGCGGTTGCGTTCACCGCTAGATTTTGAACGTCAATGGCATCGACCATTGCTTGACAAGCTTCCGCGTAATTACGGTAGGCCGCAACCAACTGCTTATGCTTGCCTAAAATGCGAACTGGAACACTCGCTTGTTCAAGCTTGTTAACGTTCTCAGCGTAAAAGTCAGTTCCGCGTTGGAAATTATCGCGAATCGCCACTAACTTTTCATTGCCTAAATCACTGACATTATCCGCATCCACCGCCGTTTTAAGCGTTGTGAAGTCCTCACTCATTTGCTCACCCATATCATCCGTCTTGGTTAAAACGTCTGATAAAACTGGGAAATAAGCACTCATTGCTGTTGGTTTCATGTTTGTCGCTACCTTTCTTATTCCTTAGTGAATAGTCGTTGGAAGAATTTAACGATTTCAACAATCACAATAATTGAGAAGCCGGCAAGTAGCACGGTTACCCATTGGATTGGTGTCAAACTCGTTACATGGAACAGGCTGTTGAATCCAGGGACCAGAATCGTTACCCCTAATAGGATAAAGGCAAGTAAAATTGCCCAGTTGAAGGTTCTGTTCCGGAACAAGCCAACCTTGAACAGAGACTGACGAACAGTCTTCGAGTTGAAGGCATGGAATAGCTGGAGGAGTCCTAACGTAGCAAACGCCATTGTTAAGGCATCCCCGTGCGCCAACTCATAACTTGAGTGCACTGGGAAGGTAATTGCATACCAGTAAATACCTAATGTAATCAAGCCTTCAAGTAGTCCTTGATACAAAATGTTGCCGAAAACGCCACCCGAGAAGAAGTTAGACTTCCGACCTCGAGGCTTGCGCTTCATGATATCAGGCTCACCAGGTTCAACACCCAAAGCAATCGCTGGGAACGTATCCGTTACCAAATTAATCCAGAGAATTTGCACTGGTGCCAGAATTTGCCAGCCTAGAAGCGTCATCACAAACAACGTCAAAACTTCACCCAAGTTCGCAGAGAGCAAGTATTGAAGTGCTTTTTGAATGTTTGAGAAAACCTTTCGTCCCTCTTCAACGGCAATCACAATTGTGGAGAAGTTATCATCGGCAAGCACCATATCACTGGCACCCTTTGAAACCTCGGTCCCGGTAATTCCCATTCCAATTCCGATATCGGCAGCCTTCAATGATGGGGCATCGTTAACGCCATCTCCGGTCATCGCCACAACCTTACCCTTAGATTGCCAGGCATTCACGATTCGAACTTTGTGCTCTGGTGAAACTCGAGCGTAAACTGAGTAGTCTTGAACATGCTTCTTGAATGCCTCATCGGACATATCATCCAACTCGGCACCTGTAATGACACCATTTGCTTGATCAGGACCAATAATACCCAATCGCTTGGCAATTGCTGAAGCCGTATCTCGGTGGTCACCGGTAATCATGATTGGACGAATTCCAGCAGCTTTGGCTTCCTCAACGGCACCCGCTACTTCTGGACGTTCTGGATCAATCATTCCAACTAAACCAACAAAGATTAAATCCTTTTCAGCATTTTCACTAGTCAATGGATCAGGAACTGCCGTAACCGGACGGTATGCAAACGACAGAACACGAAGTGCTTGTGTTGCAAACGTATGGTTAGCCTCTAAAATGGCTTCACGGTCGGCATCCGTAATCGGACGAACTTGACCATTTTCCTCAATTTGGGTAACTCGCTTCAATAATTGATCAGGAGCCCCTTTAGTCATTTGGAAAATATCACCATCGGCGGTTTCATTAAACGTCGACATTAATTTTCGCTCTGAATCAAACGGTAGTTCAGCAATTCGTTTGTTTTGCTTGATAATGTCACTCACTGATTCATCTTTGTTTAAGAAGTACTGAACCAAGGCAGTTTCAGTCGGATCACCGGCTAAGCCCTCATCAGTAAACTTAGTATCGTTACTCAAGACCATAATCTTGGATAGTGAACTATTTAAGACGATTTCTGAGTCCTTCATATCAGCTAATTCGCCGTTTAAGTAGCTCTTCTCTACCGTCATCTTGTTTTGAGTCAGCGTCCCTGTCTTATCGGAAGCAATGATGTCCGTGCTTCCTAGCGTTTCAACAGCTGGTAACTTCCGAATTAAGGCCTTACGTTTAGCCATCCGTTGCGTCCCTAAAGCAAGCGTCACAGTCACAATGGCGGGCAAACCTTCAGGAATTGCCGCAACGGCCAATGAAATCGCCGTTAATAACATGTCCGGTAATGACTCCTGACCCCGCATAAGGCCAATTCCGAAGATGACCGCGGCGATAATCAAGATTAAACCAGTTAGCCACTTACCTAATTGTTGCAGGTTAACTTGAAGCGGTGTTTGAAGGTCCTTGGCAGCATCAATCATGCCAGCAATCTTTCCCACTTCAGTCTGCATCCCAGTCCCAATAACCACACCAGAACCTTTACCAGCGGTAATATTGGCGTTCATAAAAGCCATGTTCTTACGATCACCCAATGGTGGATTATCGTCAGTGATGACATCGGTTTGCTTGTTAACCGGTACTGATTCACCGGTCAAAGCTGCTTCTTCCACCCGCATTGAAACAGTGGATGTCAGTCGCATATCAGCTGGAACGATATCCCCCGCTTCCAAATGCACAATGTCACCCGGAACTAGGTCACTACTTTTAACAGTTTCAACGACACCATTACGCTCAACATGAGCAATTGGTGCCGACATTTCCATTAAAGCATTAATCGCTTCTTCAGCTTTTGATTCTTGAAAAACCCCAAAAATGGCGTTCAAGATGACGACGGCCAAAATGATGATGGCGTCTACGGTTTCACCGGATACCCCGGCAATGACAGCTGCAACAATCAAGACAATAATCATTAAGTCTTTAAATTGTTCGATGAACTTTTGCAGAAGCGTAGTTTGCTTCTTAGCCGCTAGTTCGTTACTGCCGTATTCCTCACGTCGTTTTTTTACCTCAGCTTCTGAAAGACCAGTCTCACTGGTCTTAAGCGCCGAGAATGTTTGGTCGATAGTCTGTTGAAACCATTGTTTGGATTGGTTCATTTAAAGTCCCCCTAAATGTCTTACTGGCAAATGGTCTACTTCAAGCAAATCTTTATTTCCAAAAATCATCAAATACTGTGATTGGCATGTGACGTTTATGTTTAGTTTTATTGTACCAATTTTCGATTGTCATAGCCGCCTTTTCGCTGACTAACTTGCCCTCGAGATAATCGTCAATATCATCATAGGTAACGCCTAGCGCAACTTCATCGGGCAATGCTGGACGATCGTCCTCTAAATCGGCTGTCGGTTCTTTTTCATATAACCGGGCTGGAACGTTCAAGGCTTTAAGCATTTGGCGTCCCTGACGCTTGTCTAACCGCCAAAGTGGCGTAACGTCTGCAGCACCATCCCCATATTTGGTATAAAATCCGGTAACGGATTCCGCAGCATGGTCAGTCCCAACAACAACCCCGTTAACTTCACCTGCGATAGCATACTGCGCAATCATTCGTTGACGAGCCTTAACATTACCCTTATTGAAATCGCTCATCGTGAGGCCATTAGCTGTGACCGCTTTTTCAGTTTCATCAACCATGGATTTAATGTCCACCCGTAATGTTTGATCTGGCTTTATCACGTCAATTGCAAACATCGCATCAGCCTCATCAGCCTGCTCGCCATAAGGGAGTCTAACCGCATAAAATTGGTAGGACTCATCACCCGTTTCGGCTCTGAGCTCTTGCATTGCCATCTGGCTTAGAATACCAGCCAAAGTGGAATCTTGCCCACCCGATATACCCAGGACAAGCGATTTTAAAAATGGATTCTGCCTAAAATAGCTTTTCAAGAAATCAATGCTACGCCGAATTTCCACTTCTGGATCAATAGTTGGTGAAACCCGTAAAGCTTCAATAATCTCTTTTTGCGTTTCTCTCAATTATGTCACTCCAATTTTAAAATTTGAGTTGTCGCACGTAATCGTGAACTTCTTTAATAATGCGAGCCTTGTTGTCCCAGCATTCTTGCGATAAATCAACCGGATAGTCTTCTGGATTAAGATCCCGCTTGTACTCTGGCCAAAGCGCATCCAGGTTCTGGCGACAAAACTCACGAATTTCATCTAATTCAGGTAATTCATACACCAATTTACCTTCTTCATAAATTGGCTGAAGAATGGCCCGGGCGTCAAAGTTTGTAACCGTCTTATTGATGTAGGTGAATTGTGGATGAAACATGTACAAAGACTCTTCTTGACGCGGATCTTCATCAACAAGCGTGAGATAGTCGCCCTCTGACTTACCATCGTCCTTCCGAGTAATTCGCCAAACTTGTTTACGGCCAGGTGTGGAAACCTTCTCAGCGTTGTTAGACAGCTTGATGGTATCTTCCAATTCACCCTTATCATTGGCAACCGCCACTAATTTGTAAACGGCACCCAACGCTGGTTGGTCAAATGCGGTAATTAGCTTCGTTCCAACGCCCCAGACATCGATTTTTGCATGCTGCATCTTGAGCGACATAATGGTCTTCTCATCAAGATCATTTGAAGCATAAATCTTAGCATCTGGGAATCCGGCTTCATCAAGTTGTTGCCGAACACGTTTGGATAAGTAGGCCATATCACCAGAGTCAATACGGACACCCTGGAAATTAATCTTATCGCCCATTTCCTTGGCAACCTTGATGGCACTTGGTACCCCGCTCTTAATGGTATCGTACGTATCCACTAGGAACACACAGTCTTCGTGGGTTTCAGCGTACGCTTTGAACGCATCGTAGTCATTTTTGTAAGTCTGCACCAACGCGTGAGCATGGGTCCCACTCACTGGAATACCAAAGATCTTGCCGGCCCGCATATTTGAAGTAGCGTTAAAACCACCGATATAGGCAGCTCGAGTGCCCCAAAGTGCAGCGTCAAGCTCTTGCGCCCTTCTGGAACCAAATTCCATTAACGCATCATCACCCGCAACCGACCGAATTCTTGCAGCTTTAGTTGCAATTAGGGTTTGATAATTGATAATATTTAACAGTGCAGTCTCAATGAGTTGTGCATCTGCCAGAGGGCCCTCAACTTGAAGGATTGGTTCATTTTCAAAAACGAGCTCGCCTTCTCGTGCAGATCGAATCGTACCTTTGAACTTAAAGTTTTTCAGATAGTCAATAAACTCATCCGTATAGTTACCGGAGTCGATTAAATAAGCAATATCAGTTTTGGAAAACGTTAAATTTTCAATATAGTGGACGATGCGTTCCAGGCCAGCAAAAACTGCATAGCCATTTTCGAACGGCATCTTTCTGAAAAAGACTTCAAACACAGCCTCTTTATTTTGAATGCCTTCTTCAAAGTAAGTCTGAATCATGCTTAACTCGTAGGCATCTGTGTGTAAGGTGATACTGTCATCTGGATATAGTTGTCCCATCAGTCGCTACTCCCTTAATTTCTTTATCATTAGACATATTTTATCATTATTTGAAGTAACAGTCAGTTCCCAACACTAAAACTTCACAAAAGTCACAAAAGAAAGGATGTTTATTTTGAAATTTCAATTCTCAACAGTCACCGTTTTAGGAATTCCGTTTATCAATACGACAAATGATACTTTTGTTCACCAGCTTTTTGAGGAGATTAACACTGATCAGAATATCTTCGTTGTCACGGCTAATCCTGAAATTGTGATGTACGCAGACGAACACCCAGAATACGCCGAAATCATTAAGCAGGCCGACTACATCACCCCTGACGGCATCGGCATCATCAAGGGTGCCCAAATTCTAGGTCAGCCCTTGCAGGAACGGATTACCGGTTATGATACTTTTCTATCTCTTCTTGACTGGGCAGACGCTAACCACAAATCTGCCTTCTTTGTTGGTGCCAAGCCTGAAGTCATGAATGACTTACGAACAACGCTTCAGGAAAAGTATCCGAATCTGGTGCTCGCGGGCACCTACGATGGCTACTTTGAAACAGACGAACACATCGTTGCCGCTATCCAATTGACACAACCAGATATGGTCTTTGCCGCTTTAGGGTTCCCCAAACAGGAGGAATTCATCATCAAGAATCGTCATTTGACCAATGCCCTGTGGATGGGCCTTGGTGGTAGCTTCGATGTTCTTTCCGGTCACGTTCAACGGGCGCCCAAATTTTGGCAACGCGCCCACGCAGAATGGCTATACCGTGTATTGAAGGAGCCGTGGCGAATCAAGCGATTGATGGTTCTGCCAAAATACCTGTCGAAAGTCAGAAAATCTAAATAATAGAAACAAAAAAACTAGAGTGAGTTCGAAAATGCAATGACGCATTTTTGAAACTCACCCTAGTTTTTATTTATTCAGTGTTATTTTATTTTTCGAGATAGAATTCAAAGCGTTCGCCAACATATTGAGTTCTAACATATTCAAATGGCCGCCCATCCGTCAGATACGTCACTTGACGCAATCTCAGGATAGCTTCTCCACGTTTCATATCTAAGTATTCCGAAATTTGCTCAGAGGCAGACATAGCTGAAACCGTCTGTTGGGCGTGGCCGATGCTCAGATGCTCTTTGTCTTCAAGCGCCCGATATAGTGATTCAGTCACTTCATTTTTAGAGAGACCATTCACTAAACCAGCGGGCACCGTCGCAACTTCAAAACAAATCGGAATGTTATCGCCATACCGAATTCGTTCCATTCGCAGTACCTGGTCCCCATCCTGAAGTTTTAATTTTTCCATTTCACTCAGCGAAGGGGCCATCAAATGATAGGTAATGGTCTTACTCATCGGAACCTTGCCCTGAGCCAGCATTAAATCAGTAAAACTAGTTACGCCGGACATCTTTTCCTGAACTTTTTGGTTGGCGACATACGTGCCTGAGCCCACGTGACGTTCTAGGATTCCCTCATCAACAAGTGTTTGCACAGCCTGACGTAACGTCATTCGGCTCACACCAAATTCAACCGCTAATTCCCGTTCAGATGGAATTCGATCTCCAATTGCCCATTTTCCTGCTTCAATTGCTTTACGAATATCATTATGAATTTGAATATAAATTGGCGAACTCATTATTCAACACTCTCTTCTTAGTTATTCTTAAAGACGTTTCCTAAACTGTAGGTCGCTTCAAGGTTGAGCTGCTGATCAAACACATTTAAGTCAGCGTCCTTCCCAGCAGTCAGAAGACCTTTTTGTTCGAGGCCAAATTCCTTAGCTTGGTTCACAGAGCTCATTTGAACGGCTTCTTCTAGGCTGCAGCCAGTGAAAGCCATGATGTTCTTGAAGGCGTCAACGAAGGTTAAAACGGATCCCGCAAGGTTACCGCTTTCCAAACGGGCCTGCTTATCTTTAACGATGACCTTTTGACCACCAAGTTCACTTTCACCCTCAGGCATCCCCTTTGCACGCATTGAATCAGTCACCAATTCAATGCGGTCGGCGCCTTTTTGTTCATATGCTAATTTAATCATATCTGGCACGATGTGGAAACCATCACAAATTAATTCGGCATACATGTTGTTTTCCAACATTGCATGGCCGGTTACACCGGGTTCACGATGTTTAAACTCACGTTGCGCATTGTATAAATGAGTGACATGTGTCGCTTTGCTGGCTCGCAATTGTTCACGGGTTGCATTTGAATGTCCAACAGAAGGCACAATACCGTGCGCCAAGCAGTAGTTTTCAAAAGCCTTAGCACCCTTATCTTCCGGTGCATATGTGATTAATTTGACGCGGTTACCAGAAAGTTGATTCCAATGATCCAGCAAGTCAACATCAGGATCTTTAATATATTTAGCTGGTTGTGCCCCTTTAAAGATTTCGGCAATGAAAGGGCCTTCCAAATGAATTCCTTGAATGACGGGATTCTTTTCGGCTGCTTGAGCAATTCCAACCATAGCTTGATCGATATTGGCGTTCGATTGGGTCATCGTTGTTGGGAAAATGCTGGTAATCCCTTCATGGACCATTTTGTTGACCATCGTGTTGATTTGATCAGCGTCACCATCCATTGCGTCCAATCCGTAGCCACCGTGACTATGAACGTCAATGAAACCTGGCACAATCGTTTTACCTTCAACAATGATAATTTCATCTTCACCCTTAGCAACGTAATCGGCTACTGGACCGACACTTTCGATTGTTTTATCAAATCGAATATAGCCATCCTTAATAACTGATTCACCTGTGTAGATTACTGCATGTTTTAAAACCGTACTCATTGGAATCCTCCTAAAAGTGAGTCTATTTACGCCTTAATTATATATCGGTATAGACCAAACGCACAAGCTTTATTCAGACTCCGCGTTATTTCGTTCAATTGTCGCATCGATTCCCTTAACAACAGAAGTCATAAATCCTGCTTCTTCCATTGCCAGTAAACCAGCCACTGTGCTGCCACCAGGTGACGAAACTCGATCAATCAGCTCAAACGGTACTTTGTCAGATTTCAAAATCATTTCCGCAGATCCAGCTAGTGCCTGTGCCACAATTTTAGTTGCTTGTTCCTTATTCAAGCCATGCTTGACCCCAGCCCGACTCATCGAGTCAATAAAGAAATAAGCATAGGCAGGAGATGATCCTGCCAACGCACTAAACGTCGCAAATTGATCTTCAGGCATCTCAGTAGTCATGCCAATGGCGTCAAAGAGCCCCACTGCTGAAGCCAGTTGCTCACCTCTGAGATTCTCATTGGCCTTAATAGCCGTCATGCCTTTGCCGATCTGGACATTTAAATTAGGCAACGTTCTCAAAATTGGTAAATCATAATTGGTCATCTCTTCAATTTCACTAAGACTAATCCCAGCAACAATTGAAATCAAAACTTTATTTTGATGATCCAGTCCATCACGAATTTCCTTTAAAACGTGAGGTGCCATATTGGGGGTCACAGAGAGTACAATCAAATCACTCTGATCAACAACAGCTGCATTTGATTCAACCGCCTTAACACCCGTTAATTTGGCAAATTTTTGATAGGTTTGGTGGGCACTGTGCACGAAAATATCGTCACTCGTCACCTTTTTTGCGTCAAGTAATCCCTTAATGATTGCTTGAGCCATACCACCAACGCCAATAAAGCCAAGTTTCATGTCAATCAACTCCCATTTAATCGTATAGTCTGACGATATCTAAGTTTTAGACCAATGTCAATGGAACCGTTTGCGCTTTTGGACAAAAAAAGACCAGTCACACACCGTGACTGGTCTCAATTGGGCTAGCTGGGTTCGAACCAGCGCATCACGGGATCAAAACCCGTTGCCTTACCACTTGGCTATAGCCCAATAATTAATGGATGGGAGTGGATTCGAACCACCGAACCCGAAGGAGCGGATTTACAGTCCGCCGCGTTTAGCCAGACTTCGCTACCCATCCGTAAACTACTTAAATAATAATACGTTGTATTGAATAAATAGTCAATAGTAAATTTCACTTTTTTGACTATTTATTGGGCTAGCTGGGTTCGAACCAGCGCATCACGGGATCAAAACCCGTTGCCTTACCACTTGGCTATAGCCCAAGAATAATGGATGGGAGTGGATTCGAACCACCGAACCCGAAGGAGCGGATTTACAGTCCGCCGCGTTTAGCCAGACTTCGCTACCCATCCGTTACAACAAAAATCAACTTCACTATAATATCAAATATTTTTTCGTTTCGTCAAGCCCTATTTGCCACATTTTGTCATCATTTAGCCCAATTCGCATGACTTTTTGCTGCCAAGCCTGAAAATAACTATCTGCATGCCATTCTTGTTGCTTCCCCCGACTCACACCTACCGCCTGATTAAAATACCAGGTTCCGTTGATTTGTCGCGGTGTCCCAGCATCGTGAATGTGACCAAATTGAACAGCCTCAACTTGATACTGATGAATTAATTGTCCCATTTTGGGGCTTCCTAAAAAGCCGTTTGCCATATTCCAAAAACGATCATCGTCTGTAAAGCGAATATAGGCTATTTCCGGGACAAAATGGGTTAGAAAGATAATATGCTTATCAGCTTGTTTAGCCTTCTTAAACAGCTGCTCAGACTGTTTAAGTGCCAATTGCATTCGCTCTTCATCAGTTAGGGCTTGATTAATTTGACCATCAACCCAATAAGCTCGCTTCCAATGTTCAAAAGTTTCAGGAGCGCGATTAAGATTCGCCGCAAATCCATAATCATACCAGCCATTATTGCCAACCACCCGCCAATTAGTTTCTGGTACGTCGTAGAACTGATTATGGAGGTACGCTCCAGTTACAGGGCTCTCAAGCTCTTCAAAGGTCACGTGACGAAGCATGTCATGATTTCCGGCTACAAATTTGGCGGTGAGTGTTGGCATCGCCATACGCAGCTGATGAAGGTAGTTAAGCGTCTTAGTAAAGTCGTTAAAAATATCACCCGCGATTAAAAATAAATCGACTCGCTTTTCAGTAAACCATTGAACTTGTTGCTGAATAAAAGGTTCAATCTCCACTCGATTTAAATCCAAGTGCATATCACTACTCATCGCGACGACTGTCATGCTTCATGCCTCCCAAAATAAAAAAGATTACGCTATCCAGAGGATAACATAATCTTTTGTGAAAATGGTTAATCAACACCAGCCATTAATCGCTTGATTGGCTTAACGCAGAATGCCAGCACAATTCCGAAGAGGATTGAAAAAAGCCCAATCGCAGCAAAGTACTGAATTTCTGTTTCTGGTGTATAGAATTTAATAATTTGTGAGTTAACGGCTTGACCAGCTGAATCAGCCAAGAACCACATACTCATCATTGATGATTGGAATGCTCGTGGAGCTAGTTTTGTCGTTACTGATAAACCAATTGGTGAGATCAACAACTCAGCAATTTCGATAATTGCCCAGCTTCCGACTAACCAAAGTGGACTAACTCGCACGTGAGCGCCAAACATTGAAACTGGCACAACCATTAATAGGTAAGATAAACCAGCAATCACAAGTCCGTATGCAAACTTCATTGGTGATGATGGTTGCTTCTTGCCTAACTTCGTCCATAAGATGGCGAAAATTGGCGTGTACAGCAAGATAAACAATGGGTTAAGTGATTGATACCAAGAAGCTGGAATCATGAAGCCACCCAAGTTATTTTGCGTTTGATCACCAGCAAAGAGTGCCAACACAACTGCGCCTTGTTCTTCAATTGCCCAGAAGATAGCAGCAGCGATGAACAATGGTACATATGACCAAACACGAGACCGTTCTTCTTTTGTTACCTTCTTGCTGGTTAGCATGATGACGAAGTAAACGATTGGTGTGACGATCACAATGATACTTAAGAGTGAAATGAAGTTTGTTAACGTTAACGCGTTCATCACGAACATTAACAATAGAATTAAGGCAAAACCAACAATTCCCGTAATCGTATAGATAGATAGGCGCTTAGCATCTCCTGGTTCAAGCGGATTGTTTGGATAAAGCGAGTCTTTACTCAAGAACTTACGCCCACCCATCAAGTACTGTACCAATCCGAAGAACATTCCGATAGCGGCAAGTGAGAAACCAAAGTGGAAGTTGATATGTTGACCAACAAATCCAACTAGTAATGGTGCAACAAGTGAACCAAGGTTAATCCCGAAAACGAAGATAGTGAAACCTGAATCTCGGCGTAAGTCGCCAGGTGCATACAAGGTTCCGACCATTTCAGAAACGTTTGGCTTCAATAAACCAGTTCCCAAGATAATCAAAACGATTGATAGGAACAAAGCTACTTTGCCAAATGGTAGTGCTAAACAGATATGACCAAACATGATCAAGACACCACCATAGAACACAGTTCGCCGACTACCCCAGATTCGGTCACTCAAGAATCCACCAAGAACAGATGATAGATAAACCAGCGAACCATAAATGGCCATAATAGACGCAGCGGTCGTCTTATCAATACCAAGACCGCCCTTAGCGATTGAGAAGTACATGTAGTACAGCAGGATAGCCTTCATACCATAGTAACTAAATCTCTCCCACATTTCGGTGAAGAACAACGTAGAAAGTCCCTGCGGTTGTCCAAAGAAGGCTTTGTCGTAATCCTTCTGCTTTACTTTATTTTCCAATGTAATATTCCTCCAGACACATTGATGCCAAATCAGTGAATCGATACATTTCATTGTCTTTTGACATTAAAAAGCAACTAGGCTTCTTATAATTAAAATTTAACACGTAAGGTCTAGTATACCCTGAATCAAAATTTTGAGCAATTATTCTTCAATAAAAATTCATTTTTAGGGACTTTTTTTGAGTATTTTGTTTTTACTTATGAATCTATATTCAAGAGATTACTATTTTCATTTTCTAAGATTCCCATTTTAGCACCATATTCAGTCCACTATCACCAAAAATTGACGCAACAAAAAAATAGGTCACAACATTTAAGTTGTAACCTACTTTTTAGTGCCGGCTGAGGAATTCGAATCCCCGACCCTCGGTTTACGATACCGATGCTCTACCAACTGAGCTAAGCCGGCATTTTAAACTCCGACAGGCGGGCTCGAACCGTCGACATCCTGATTAACAGTCAGGCGCTCTACCAACTGAGCTATGTCGGAATAATTGGCGTGGCAACGTCCTACCCTCGCAGGGGGCGATCCCCCAACTACTATCGGCGTGCTAAAGCTTAACTTCTGTGTTCGGCATGGGAACAGGTGTATCCT
>NZ_BBJM01000019.1 GCF_000740055.1 Secundilactobacillus oryzae JCM 18671
GTAATCACTCCCTATATTGGTTGGAATTAGCTACTACCATTGTAAGTGATTGCTTTGGGCTTTTTAATTTCTGTTCGGATTAATTATAGAATTTGCCATATTAAAGTGTCAAAGTACTTCAATATTACCAGATCTTAACTCGGTCAGATTCAGCCTTGAACATCTTGTCGCCTTCAGCAATATTGAAAGTATCGAAGAAGTCGGCGAGGTTTTCAACCTGAACGTTGGCGCGCAATTTGGCTGGGGCGTGAACGTCAATCGATAACAGTAATTGCATGTATTCAGTAGTTGCCTTCATGCGCCAAATTGTTGCCCAGTTAACGAAGAAATCGTGTAGATTAACATCCGCTTCGGCCTTGGCTGCTTCAAGGGCACAGCTCAAACCCCCCGCATCAGCAATGTTTTCGGAAACCGTCAAGCGCCCATTTACTTGTTGACCAGAGAATGGGATACCATCAAACTCTTTGACCATACTTTCAGCCAGGTCTTTAAAATGAGCGTGATCCTCATCGGTCCACCAGTTGTTCATGTTCCCGTATTCATCGAAGAGGGAACCGTTGTTGTCAAATGCATGAGAGATTTCATGCGCAATAACGGCACCGATACCACCATAGTTTTGGCTGGAGTTTTGGTCCAAACTGTAGAATGGTGCCTGTAAAATAGCTGCCGGGAAGACGATGATGTTGTGGAATGGATGGTAATAGGCGTTAACAGTGTTGGCGCTCATTTCCCAACGAGTACGATCCACTTCAGTATTCCACTTGCTAAATTTGTCTTTGGTTTGAATGCGGCCAAAGTCCAGAATGTTACTTAGCAAGGTGCCGCCATCAGCTGCTTCCTTGACGATAAACTTTTTGTAGAGCGGGTCAATTTGATCAGGATAACCAACCTGAATGCCTAATTTATCAAGTTTAAGTACGGCTTTTTCACGAGTTGCTTCACTGAGCCAGTCGTTAGTTTGAAGTCGGTTCTTGTAAACGTTAATCATCTTAACGACCATGTCATGAACGTCTTGTTTCGCTTTTTCACCGAAGTACTTGCGACCATAGTAGTCACCAACAACTTGGTCATAAACGCCAGCGGCTAAGTAGTAAGCCGCTTTTTCTGGGCTTCGAGCTTCTTTACGACCAGAAAGGGCGCGTGAATATTGGCTTCCTGTTTGGCGGAAATCTTCGGATAGATAGCTGGATAGACCGTTAATCGTTTTGACTAACATCCAGCTCTTTAGTTTTTCAAAGTTGTCATCGGTCAGTAATTGATCAAGGGCTTCAAAATAAGCTGGGTCAGGTAAGATAATTTGTTCTGGCTTGCCATCAACCAATGTATTGGCTGCGGTGACCAGGTCCAACTTATCCGTGTATTTTCCAAATTCGGTCATCGTTTTAGGATTGTACATCTTGCTGTAATCGGCGGCCTCTTCGGCAGACTTGACGTGTGGCGCGATTTGACGGTCGAAGTCTTTGGCTTGTTCAACGACCTCGTGAGCGTCTGCCTCGGTATAGTCGGCCATCCGTAAGAGTGATTCTGTCATTTGGCTGAAAAGTGGCATGAGCTTTGCAGCCGCTTCGTTACCCTCTTCATAGTAGGTTTTGTCGGGGAGGAAGAGGCGGGGACCACCAGCGAATAGTGCGTAAATGGTGGAGTGCTTCATATCTGAATCAACATCCAAGTCAACAGGGAGTGGGAGCCCCGTTAAAATCCAGTCGACAAGTTGGTCGTTCAAATCAGCGTAGTTTTTGAGGGATTCAATTCGTTCGAGGTAAGGTTTTAGAGGAGTTGCACCAGCCTTTTCGCGCCGATCGAAATCACTAGTGAGTTGATAAAACTTTTTGAATTCGGCCATTTGGGCATTTTCCGGTTCGACGCCTCCAGCCTTTAGCTTAGCGAAATCGGCCATCAGCGTCTTTTCGATGCCATCGACTAAATCCATGAAGCCACCAGTTGAAGAGTGGTCTGCTGGAATTTCGGCTTGATCAATCCAGGCGCCGTTGACTGCATCATAGAAATCGTCCTTTAATAGGGCGGTATTAAGTTGTTCGTTTGTTTGGCTCATTCTCTGACCTCCAATGATTGTTTGATTACATATTATACACTTTCAAAATAAAAAATGAGTGCTTGATTAGAACGTTCAAGAACTCATTAAAAAAGCTTATTTAGTTAGCAAATCAGAAATCGAATTGATATTCTTCATGTACTTTGGTACCGCTAGTCCAGTCTTAGCGCCGTGAAGGTTGGCACGAACGTCAACGAAACGGCCCTTGTACTGTTTAGCATAGCGACCAGAAGTCGTAGGTAGCCAAGCAGAAACTGAGGCGTCGGCTGCGTTTGTTGCTACTGAAGCCCACATAGTTTGCGCCTCCATTGGTTGAATGGTGACCTTATAACCCTTCATTTCGAGTAATTGCTTAACCAAGTTGGTTGATGCAATCTCGGAATCCCAGGCAACATAAGTGAACTTAACCGATTTACCGTGGCCGTTTGGAACGCCTTTAAGCCATTGTGCGACTTGTTTGGGATTATCCTTGATGTAGGTCTTGGCTGCGGTTGCTGGCTTTACGCCATTATTAACCTTCAGCATAATCTTCGACATTTGCGTTGCGTTCCAATGGAATTGTTGCAAGAAACGATAGACACCAGGATTGTCCTTTTTTAGGCCGACTCGAGCTATCGAATGGATACTTTCGGCTTTTCCGAAGACGTTCTTCGGATCCTTTAAAAACTTAATTGGATACTTCGTGAACATCCAGTGGGGTTGCCAACCAGTAATCACGATTGGTTGCTTGTATTTGATGGCTTTATTAAGCGTACTGGTCATTGCAGCGGTGGAACTTGTCTGTAGTTGCCACTTTCCTTGCGTCAAATGATAAGCCGAAAGTGCCTTTTGTGTGCCACCCATAATTCCGGCACCCGCGTCAATTCCCGTGATCGTGTAGTTGATTTGCGGGCCCAGTTTTTTACTAGAATCATAGGCAGCGGTAGATGACTGACAGGCAGTTAGCGGAATGACCATTACCGTTATAAAAGCCAGAAGGAGGAGTCGTTTAAATTTCATTATATCGGCCTCCTAATTCTTTTTCTTGTTAAAGGCTTGCGTCATTCGGTCCAAAATAATGGCTAAGATGACGATTGCGAGTCCGGACGTGAATCCCGAACCAGCATCGTTACGACCAACGGCAAAGTAGACTTGAGTTCCGAGTCCCATTGCACCAATCATGGAAGCGATGACGACCATCGAAAGGGCCAACATCATACTTTGGTTAACGCCGGCCATTAAGGTCGACTTTGCGAGTGGTAACTGAACTTTAATCAACTTTTGCCAGCCAGTTGATCCGTAAGAGTCAGCAGCTTCAATCAAATCAGCCGGCACTTGACGAATTCCCAGGTTGGTCATTCGAACTGTTGGTGGCATGGCGAAAATCACAGAGGCGATAACGCCAGGTACCATCCCAATACCGAAGAACGCAACCGCAGGAATAAGATAAACGAATGCTGGCATGGTCTGCATGAGGTCCAGGATCGGTTTCATGATGGCTTCAAACGTTTTGCTCTTAGCCATTAAAATTCCGAGTGGAATCCCAATGATAAGGGCGATCAAGCTGGAAGTGAGCACTAACGTTAACGTTTGGGTCATGTCACGCCAGAAACCTAGGTTCCAGATGAGTAGGAGCCCCAGTAATTCGAAGCCCAGAAGTGTCCATTTTCGTGCTGGACGGGTAGCCCAGTAGGTTAAGCCTAAAATAATAAGGATGAACAACCATTGGGGTAGGAGATCAAAAAACCATTGAAATAGATCAACGACGGCCCCAATTCCCGTCGTAATCCCGTTGAAGAAACCAGTAAACTGGGTGAGCCAATCAACAAATTCATTGATCCAATCGGCTAAGGGAAGTTGTGAAATTAAGGGTAACATTAAGCATTCACCTCGTTTCCGGCAATTGCGCCAAGAACGGCACCACGCACGATGATTCCCACTAAGCGATGTTGGTCATCGAGTACGGCAAACGGAATTGGGGTTGTCGAAATTTTTTCAATGAGGTCGCGAACTGGGGTATCAGCGGTTGTTTCGGGTACGTTGGTCTGAACCACCGAACGTAAGTCGGGATTGTTGTCTTGAATCAATTTGATGACGTCATCCGCATCAGCAAAGCCCACGAATTTCCGGTTACTATCAATGACGTAGATTGATGAAATATCATTATCGCGCATCCGCCTAATGGCGATTCGGGGGCCATCTTTATCGATATTTACGGTGTTTGGCCGAATCATAACGTTGGCAGCGGTAAGAAGTTTCGTCCGGTCTACATCTTCAATGAAGCGCTCGACATAGTGGTTGGCTGGGTGCGTCAGAATTTCTTCTGGTGTTCCTGTCTGAACGACTTCGCCATCGCGCATAATCATGATGCGATCACCAATTCGGAGTGCTTCGTTCAAATCATGGCTGATGAAGATGATGGTTTTGTGCATGGTCTCTTGCAAGTCTAAGAGTTCATCTTGCATGTCTTTCCGGTTTAACGGATCTAAGGCAGAAAAGGCCTCATCCATTAGTAGAATTTCAGCGTCGTTGGCAAGCGCTCTAGCCAGGCCAACTCGTTGCTGCATTCCACCAGAAAGTTGTTGTGGATATTCATTATCATAGCCATGCAATCCCACGAGCTCCAACGCATCATGGGATTTTTTATCGCGAACCGTTTTTTCAACGCCCTGAACTTCCAGGCCGTATCCGGTATTTTCCAAAATCGTGCGGTTAGGGAATAGGGCAAAGTTTTGAAAAACCATGCTCATTTTCTTTCGTCTAACCTCTAGCAGTGCTTTTTTGTCTAAGGTCATGAGGTCTTGATCATCAATCAAAATCTGACCGTCCGTTGGTTCAATCAATCGGTTAATCATCCGGATGAGGGTGGATTTCCCGCTTCCAGATAGACCCATGATGACAAAAATTTCGCCAGCATTGACCTTGAAATTAGCCTGGTCAACACCAACGGTCGCACCGGTAGCTTCAAGAATCTCCGCTTTTGATTTATGTTCTTTCAGTAGTTCTTTCGCTTTAGGGATTCGCTTACCGAAAATTTTGGTAAGTTGCTTTACTTCGACTTTTGTCGTCAATTGCATCCTCCTCCTTTATTGCTCAGTTTCAAGAATAATAGTTCTAATTGTCTCAAAAAATTGGGGTAAAAGTCAAATTTAACTTCCTCATGATCTTTTAAGAAACACGAAAAAGCAGGCTGTGACCGAAGTCTAAGCCTGCCGAAACGATTAATTATTTTGAAGTTGTACTTGCCACCATTGCTGATGCAAGAAATCAATATTTTGGACATCCTCGAAGTCGATTCGAGTGACTTCACCATGACGAGTGAGGTAGAAGTAGTCGTTATTGGAAACGAAATTCACCAGTCCAGTCAATGAAGCAGTCGCTGAATCAGTTAGGTAGTCAACCGTGATTACTTCATTCTTTTGATAGGCTTCAATGGCGGTTTGTGCCACCCGCTTGAGAAAATTATCCATCTCGATATCCCCCTTTTTATCTGCTGTAATTCATTATAGGGGGCAAAAAGTTACATTCAATCTTGACTTTTATAGAATTGCTGAAGGACCTAAAGTGACGCTGAAAAGAAATTTTTAAAAGTGAAAGTTTTAAGTTGTGGTGTTTCCATCTTCTAATATGTTTTAATTAAATTGTAAAGAAAATAAGGAGGTCGAGGAAATGAAGAAACCCCTAATCATGATGGTGACCGCAGTAGGCTTACTGTTGGCAGGCTGTAGTTCTAACAATCAGCACCCCCAGGACAGCAGTAGTCAGTCCTCAGAAACAAGTACAGCGAGTTCATCCACGAAGACGAAGCTTCAAGATGCGCAGGACGTCTCTATTAGCCTAATTCAAGCGGTAGATAAGGTGAATGCAGAACAAGAAAATGCACGGTTAACGAGTGTTGAGCTGAGCAATGATGCTGGCGGGTACGTGTATGAAATTGAAACAGTGACAACTAACCGAGAGTTTAAGTATACGGTGGATGCTGAATCCGGTAAACTCGACGAAACGAAGAATGAGCGTTTGGAAGCAGATGATCGATCAGAAAGTGATGCTGAACGATTTACGCTAAACAACGTGCGTTCAGTGCAAAAAACGGTTAAGACTGCTCGTCAGGAAGGTGCCAAAGGCAATCTCCGTGAGTATTCTTTGAGTCGTGAGGATAATGGTAAGCTGGTGTATGAACTGAAATTTGACGATGGTGAAACGGTGCGTGAAATTGGAATCGACGCAACTTCGGGCGATGTTACGCAACCATTGCAAACTGATGATTAACTGATTAGTTCATGAAGCGTCTCGTTAGTAAAAACGCTTCATTCGTTGTAAAATAGAGGTGAGAATAAAATTAGTTCTGACTGGAGGGATTTTTATGTATGAAAAATTGTTAGTACCACTTGATGGAAGTGAGAATGCATCCGCAGCACTTTCAGAAGCGATTGATTTAGCTAAGCATTTTTCGTCAACTTTAGTATTAGTGTCGGTTGCAAATGATCAAAGCTATACCCAATATGGTGCGATTTTCGGACAAGATATTATTGAACATATGCGTGAGGACGCAGATAAGATCCTTTCAGCCGCAGAGACTAAGGTAAAGGGCGCTGGCGTAGCGGTAGAAAAGCATTTCGTTGTGGGCATTCCTAAGCAGGCCATTGCGGACTCACTTCCTGAAACATATGGCACCACGTTAACGGTAATCGGTAAGTCCGGTGTGCATGGTCTTAACCGTGCAATCATGGGATCGACCACTTCCTATGTCGTGAATAAGTCTAAGACTAATGTGATGGTTGTGAATGAGCCTAACTTAGAATAAGAATAAATGAATAAGAAAAAAGAGCTGATAAATGTCAGCTCTTTTTTAGATTACTTTTTGTTCTTTAACCATCGTTGTAAGTCAGAAATTTCTTTTTGACGTTTGTCTGAATTCTTGCTTGAGATCGGACGACGGCCTTGAACGCCATTTGGATGTGCTTTTCTCATGATTATTAACCCTCGCTTTAAATTGTGAATAGTAACCAACAACACATTTTACAGCATCCCCCCGGCAAAAATCAAGTTATTTCCTAAAGCTTTTCCCCGAAGTGCTTTAAGGACGCTGATTAATGGTAGAATTATTTTAAATGTGAAATGAAACGAGATGAATAGTTTGCAACGAGAAAAATGGGTGGTGCACCGTTGGCCGACGTGGGTCATCATTGTGATTGCCCTCATCGGATTACTAGGTGTCATTGGGGTAAAGTTTGATTACGTGCTATACCACGATCCAATTGTCACCATTTCGCAGGTGAAAAACGGGAAACCCGTCAAGCAGAAGGATGAGTTTCAAAATGCCGATACCATAACTAATCAGCAGTTGGTTGGTACCGTGCGTAATGGCGATTATAAAGGAAAACAGGTCCGGTTTGAGAATACCTTTTCGCTATCAGGCGCATCAGATCAGCGTTATCACAAAGGCGACGATGCTTTTGTCATGATACGTCAAAAGGGAGAAAAGGTGACCATTCGTGAGACCAAACGCGATGTTCCACTCGCATTTACGGCCTGGTTGACCATTATCCTATTATTGGCAACCATGATGTTTAGTGGTTTGATGGCGTTTACGAGTGTAGCGATTAATTCAATTCTGTTCTATTGGGCGGTCCGTTTAAATGGGGATTCCAACGGGGGCAAAGTTTTGCTAATCTTTGGCCTTCTAACCATCGTCTTTGCGGTAGTCACGCTATGGATTGTGATGGGGATTAGCCACCAAATGTTGGTGACGCTTTTGGCAACTTTGGGTGGCACCTTCTTGTCAGTCTTGGTTGCACTGGGAGTGTTTGCACTCACCAAAGAAAAAGGGATGTACTACGAATCGATGGAGTACGTGACCCAACTACCGAAGCCATTATTTTTGGCGGAAACGATTCTTGGGTCCTTGGGGGCGGTTATGGACGAGTCGACGGATATCGTGGCCTCACTCTTCACCTTGAAGCAGGAGCAGCCTGAGCTGTCTTCTAAGCAAGTTTATCGATCGGGACGACAGATTGGTCGAACCATCATGGGACCACTCATTAACGTGCTATTTTTCATTTTTATGGCCGAGACCATTCCAATGGCACTTCTATACCTGAAAAACGGAAATACCTGGGGCTATACATTTTCGATGAATATGTCACTGGGGATGATTCAAAGTTTAATTAGCGGAATTGGCATTGTCTTGGCTATTCCACTAGCCAGTTGGTTTGCCAGTTTCGCGTTAAGGAGGCGAGCGCAATGAGTACGATTACTGTACTTGGCTTGGTTTTGCTAGGTTTGATGACCTGGATTGGTGGTAAGCAGGGGATTTCATCATTTCTGAGTTTACTGTTTAATTTTGGCGTCCTGTTCTTCGCAATTGTACTGATTGCCTTCCATTTTTCGCCCATTATTGTAGCTTTGGTAACGGGAATTATAGTTTTAGCGCTCACCATTTTTATGGGTGGTGGCGATGATTTAACCAGTCAAACGGCGTTTTTCGCCTCTGTAATTGTATTATTGGTCCTAATCGTCATGATTATTCCAGTTGTGAATTGGGCCCAGATACAAGGATTTGGACAGGAAAACAGCGAAGATCTGGAGGGGATGTCGCTATTGATTGGCATCAACCTACTAAAAATCGCCATGGTGACCGCCATCATCAGCACGTTGGGGGCAATTGCAGAAGCTGCGATGGCTATTTCCGCTGGCTTGGTTGAGATTGTCACACAACGCCCTAAAATTGAGGCTAGTCAGCTTTATCATGATGGTTTAGTCATTGGCCGCCATATCATTGGAACTACCTTTAACACGCTGTTTTTTGGTTTCTTTGGGGGATTCCTTGCACTATTCATTTGGTTTGCTAGCGTAGGTTACAGTTTCGGTGAAATTTTGAATGATAAAGTTTTTGTCTCCGAAATCTTGATGATTCTATTTTCGATGATTGGCGTCATTATCACGGTGCCATTGACTGCATTAGTGATGAAACATGAAGTAACGTATCGGCGAAAACATGACCAACCACTTTCAGATTTGTAATAAAAAGGGATTCGGCAACTAATTGCCGAATCCTTTTTGAGTTCTATGTGGTTATTCAAATGCGCCTGCGTAAATCCAGACGTTCTTGCCATTTACAACAGCTCGGTAGTAAGTTGAAATTGAGCCATCTGGCGTTGTTTTTGAAGCTTCGTTGTTAATCGTCAAAGTTTGGCCTTGAAGATCCTTAGTTGAACCGTTGACCTTTGAAAGGTATGACGAGTTATAAACGTGGTTATGAGTTGCGTAAGTGCTGTTAGCCTTTACTTTTTTGGTTAAGCTAACGTCCTTATATGAAACATTGAGGAACTTAAGGGCATCTTTGAAGATCCAGTACTTCTTGGCGCTAGCTGACTTGGAGAAGCGAACTCGGTACCAAGTCGTGTTGGACTTAGCTTTTACACCACGCATGTCGATGTAGGCCTTCTTACCAACGTAGGCAGAGGCTGATGACCAGCTGTACTTCTTCATGTTAGCATTAGCGTTTTTTACGTGGTTATAAAGACGATATGAGCTGTACTTGCTAGAAAGGGTTGCGTATTCGTTACCATCGGCACCATAGTAGTTTACCTTATCTAAGGCAGTTGCAGCAGTATCAGTGGTGTCAGACGTGTTTGATGATGTGTCTGAGGTATTTGATGATGAGTCGCTACTTGAACTAGTTGTACCATTGTAGTAATCCTTCACCAGTGTGTAGAATTGTGCCATTGTGTAAGCTTCACCGAAGTACTTCTTACCGTTACTGGAGTAGTAGCCAACTGGATCGGTATGGCTTGAGCCACTTAAGTATTTAGAAACGGCATTGTGTGACCAAACGGTACCCTTACCATCATATGAGGCATTGTTAGGCTTCAAACCGTATTGTTTCAACATGCTAGCCGTGTAGTTAGCTGCGTTGGCAATTTCCTTGGCGAAAGCGGACTTGCTGTGGACTTCAACTTGTTCGAATTGAACGAAACGAGCGTTACCAGGGTAACCAACACCCCATGAAAGGTAGTTGGTGTTGGCGATGTTGATGACGTGAGTTGCGTCAACGAACGTGTGGACAAAGGCGTTGTTGTAGTTAGCCTTCATATATGAAATTTCGTTGTAAATGGTTGAGCTAGGATTAGCAGTTTCGTGAACGACAACCCCTTCAGGCTTGCCAGTACCCTTACGGTAGGCGTTCTTTGGAAAACCACTCCAGATGCTCTTTGTAACACCAACGGGTTTGATGTTATTGTCTGCAATATAGTCATTCAACTTGCTTGCGCTAGCGTTAGCCGTTCCGAAAATACTTACGGAAGCAACCGCCACTAAGGCAGACAACAAGATTTTGCTTTTCTTCATAGAAATTCATCCTTCAATTATTTTGATTTTTAGGTTATATGTACCTGGATTGCTTATCCAGCTTCTAATATAGAGAGTTTAAGGCAATCTTACAACTTTCTTTACTCGGTTACTTTGTAATATTACACGCATTAAAACAGCGCCATAAAGGGTTTTGAAGCATTTTTTCATTCGTATTAAAACTAAGTAACAGAAATAACAGGATTGTGTGCAAAAAAGCCGGTTTATCAACAAGCACACAAAAAAAGGGCATTTTAAGCCCTTACATTATTGCGTTAACATCATTTTTTGGCATTCGGCACAGAGACCATGGACTTCAACATGGACGGTAGTTGCTTGAAAATCAGCCTGACTTTTTGCAGCCTGCGTGAAATTCGCTTCAATTTCACCATAATCTTTGTAGAAGATATCGATAATCTTACCGCAGTTGGCACAAATGGCGTAAAACTTTGAGTGACCATAGTAGTCATAACGAACTGCGCCAGACTCGTTGGATAGTTCAACTACGATGCCTAGTGAAACCAGTAAGTGTAATGTGTTGTATACAGTTGCCATGCTGAGATTCGGCTCTTGCTGATAAAGCTCCTTGAACAGAATTTCGACGGTGGGATGGGTGGTGTGAGTCACTAAGTATTGAATAATCATTTTTCGCTGAGGTGTGACGCGAACGTGGTTATTCCTAAGTGTCTCAATCGCCTGGGTAAGTACGGCATCAGCCATCGAAAAACTCCTTTCTATTATTTCAAATAACGATTTTAAAATCCTTATTAATTAAAGCACCTTTTGTTTGTGATTACTATGGCAATGTCAAAAAAATTTACCTATATATGAAAGAAAGTTTATTGTTCTGCAAATGGGCTTCAATGTGTTGTGTTTCTAGCTGTGACAACTGAGAAATAGTTGTGGCGGTCAAGTGATCTTGGGTCATTGAAAACTGCGTCACATCAAAGTGATGGTTTAGAAGTTGAAGGAGATAATCAAGCAAATCAGCAAAATCAAAGCTGGAAAGAGCGCTTTCTTTAATATCGAGATTAATGGTAGCTTCTTGCGTGGCTAGGCCACTAATGGAGATAATGGCTACCAATATTTTTGTTTGTTGGTCTAAGATTCCCCATGTGATGGTCCGATTTTGCATCACATCGCTCATTTTTTGATTGACGGCCTTAGCAGCGATGAGCGCCTCGTTTTTTTCGGTGGAAAGATGCCAAATAGCCATAATATCAGTAAGTTTAAATTGGGTAAGCCAGTCGAGACGGTAGCGAGCCGTCATCAGTGGATGTAATTTTTCAAAAAGTATCAAAATTCAAGTCTCCTTTTTCGTTGCTTATAGGATAGCATATTCTGCTTAAAACGAGTTTGCTGGGGTTTTAGCTGATCATCCCACTGAGGTAACCTTGTGATATACTTAATCAGTAAAGAATTAGGAGGCGTTCAAATGTTAGAAAAGTTTCTCATTGGAACCTATACTAAAAAAACCAGCGAAGGTGTCTACGAAATGACGCTAGATACCAGCAAAAAAGAGTTACTCAATCTCAATCTAGTTGCCAAGGCGGGGAGTCCAACTTATGTTGCAGTCTCCAAGCGTGGTATTTTATATGCGATTGATAAAGAAAGTGAAAATGATCAAACGGTTGGGGGCCTTATGGTCTATGATACTAAGGAAAAGCCAGCTAAGTTGCTTCAGAAAGTATTGAAGCCTGGTTCTTCACCAGCCTACGTAACGGTAGATGAAGCCCGTCAATTAGTTTACACGGCTAACTACCATACCGGAATTATCTCCGTTTATGAAATTGCTGCTGACGGCCAACTCACGCTCTGTGATGAAGTTCAACACACCGGTAATGGTCCTCGCCCTGAGCAAGCTGATGGCCCGCATCCTCACATCGCCGAACAAACTCCCGATGGCCGGATTGTGGTCGCTGATTTAGGCAACGATACAGTGACAACTTATGATTTGCACGATAACCATTTATCTGAAGCCGCTGTCTTCACTTGCGAACCTGGATTTGGTCCTCGGCACATTGTTTTTGATGCTAAAAAAAGAGTCGCCTACCTAGTAGGTGAACTGAGCAGCAACGTTTCCGTTTTGACTTACGACGAAAGCACTGGTGCATTCACCTTAGTTGAAACGCTGTCGACGATTCCAAACGATTGGACGGCACATAACGGGGCTGCTGCCATTCGGTTAACTCGTGATGGCCAGTTCCTTTATGTTTCCAACCGTGGCTTCAACTCGATTGCGGTATTTGAAACGAGTGCTGACGGTCATTTGACCTTAATCGATAATGTCCCAACTGAAGGGGACTTTCCACGGGACTTTAATTTAAGTGCTACCGAAGAGTTCCTGGTAGTGGTCAATCAAAACACTGATAATGCCACCTTGTTCGAACGTAACGCAACGACAGGTAAGTTGAGTCTGTGCCAAAAGGATGTCTTCGTTCCGGAAGGCGTTTGTGTCGCATTTGAATAATAACAATTAAAATAAAAGACCGCTAGAATGGGCATTGAGCTCGCACTAGTGGTCTATTTATTTTGCCAAAATTGTTTAACCCGTTGTGTTAACTGATCGGGATTGAAAACGCGTTGGTAGTTTTGCCAATGTGGTGGGAAGAGGTTGGTATAGCGGTTGGCTCCAAAGCGCTGATCCATTAACAAAACGATTCCGGTATCGTGGCTGCCCCGAACTAAGCGGCCGGCTGCCTGAAAGACGTTGTTGAGGCCGGGAATTTGGTAGGAAAAGGCAAATCCGTGCTGATTCTGCTCATCAAAGTAATCGCGTAAAAGGTTATTTTCGTCACTAATTCCGGGGAGTCCAACACTGACAATACCCACACCAATCAAGCGATCCGCTCGTAAATCAATCCCCTCAGAGAAGATGCCGCCTAGGATGGCGAAACCCACCAGTGTTTGGGTTGGATTGGGCTGGAAGTGGCGGACAAAGGCTTCACGTTGTGGTTCGGCCATTTGTCCAGTTTGGACGACCACATCGATATCTGGGTATTGCGATTGAAACGCCTCGCTAACCGTTTCTAAAAATTTGTAGGAAGGCAGAAAAATAAGGTAATTACCGGTCTTACCAGTCACTAAAGTATGAATGCTCATTAAGATATTAGCCATACTACTTTGGCGATGTTGATAAGTTGTTTGAATGTACTGGGTGATTAAGATTTCTTGGTTTTCCGGTGGAAATGGCGAAGTTAACTGGTAACGCAGACTGTCATCGTCGCCACCTAGTACCCGTTGATAGTAGTCAAGTGGTGACAAGGTCGCTGAAAATAGAACGGCACCGCATCCCTTATCCAACGATTCTTTAAGGAAAGCGCTGGGGTCTAAGCAAATCTGCTTAAAGCTAATGAGGTGATCGTCGCGCTCGTTTAATGCAATTTTGGTACGGTAGGTTTCGTCATAATAGTCGGCAATTTTCAGGTAACTTGAACAACTGAAGTAATAGTCGAGTGTTTCGTCGAGCAAATCCGATTTAGGCTGTGTGATCATCCAATCGTGCAAGTAATCGGTCAGTTTTCGAATGGCTTTATTCAGGCTCGTAATTTCTTCGGGAAAAATCGTACTGGTATCACCACTATCCCGAAGTGGTTTGCTGTACTTACGAAAGGCACGGTTCAAAGCTTGTAAATGGCGTAATGGTGCCTCACTGAGCTCATCATCGCCCTTAAATTGGTTAATCAGTTTGAGTAGTGGTGCCGAACTCACTTCAGCGGAGTACATATCACGGGACCGATTAACTAAGTTGTGAGCCTCATCAATCAAGAAGAAGTTGTCGTCGTCATGGTCGATGGCAAAAAAGCGCTGCAAATAAACCTGAGGATCGAACAGGTAGTTGTAGTCGCAAATAATTACATCACAAAAGAGACTGGCGTCCAGTGAAAACTCAAACGGATCCAGTCGGTGTTTTTTAGCATAAGCTTCAATCGCTTGGCGCGTCATCAAATTTTCATTTGCAACCATATCCTTGATAGCAGGTTTTAGACGATCATAGTAACCAATCATATAGGGATTGTCTTCTGGTTGCAGACCCACCTCATCCGGAAAGGTGATTTTATCCTTGGCGGTTAGCGTAATGCTTTTAATGCGTAATCCTTTTTGCTTAAGGAGTGAAATGGCTCCTTCTGCAACCTGGCGAGTGCTTTGTTTGGCTGTTAAATAAAAAAGGCGGTTGAACTTATCTTCTCCCATCGCCTTGATGCTAGGAAAAAGGGTCGAAATGGTTTTGCCGGTTCCAGTTGGTGCTTCCACCCAAAGATGCTTGTGGAAGGCAATAGTTTTATAGACAACGGCCGCCAATTCCCGTTGTCCCTGACGATATTGGTCAAACGGGAAAGGCAATGTTTGGATAGAATCATTTCGTTGTTGGTGCAGTTCTTCACGAAAACGTAGCCACTCTGCGTACTCATCGGTGAGCGACTTCAAAAAAGCCTGAGCGTCTGCCAGGGTAATCTGTTGTTCAGTTTGGGTAATTTTTTCCGTTAGTCGTTGATAGTAGGTAAGTTGAATCGTAATTTCAGTTAGCGATTCCTGTTCCATGAGAATGGCGGCGTATACTTTAGCCTGCGCCCAATAAAGGGTAAGCGTATTTTCGCTTAAATCCTCAAAGAGGGCATCAGAAGTTTTAATCTCCTCAATTAACGGATGGTCAGTATCGCGAATAACACCATCAGCGCGACCGTGAACGATAAAAGTTCGATCCGCCATTTCAATGGTTTTTTCTAGCGTGTATTCTTTTTCGTAATGACTAGCTCGCTGTTTTTGGAGCATTCGATGAATCCGAGCACCTTCCGCAGCGGTATTTTGACTATTCATACTGGCATTCAGGTTGCCGGCTCGAAGGACGAATTCGACGAGCTCGCGGATGCCGATCTTGGGTGTGCCCATCTTATTCTGCCTCCTAGTTCGGGACAATTATACACTAAATTGCCTTTGTTGTGAGGGGATGGGTAAAGGACTTGAAACCAATTGTGAAAACGGTTACAATTCTTCTGAGGTGATAATTAATGAGAGTTATTGGCGTAAAGATACTACCAACAACAAAAATTCCCGAAGATGCAGCAAATCGCATGCAGGACCTCACACGAGGATACCAGGCAAGTATTCAAATTCGGGTGCATCGACAATTTCTGGATGTCACATCCGAAACTGATTTAGCGCAATTAGCTAATTATCCTGGCGAACAGCTAGAAATTATGGCGGATGGTAGTCATGATGAGCAGAAACTGTTGAGCGTTGTACACGATGAACTAATTGGCTATAAGGCCTGTTATTAAAGTGAATAGAAAATAAAGACGCCAGTCAGAATGAATCTGATTGGCGTCTTTATTCGTGAGATTACCCACAAGCACAAAAGTCGTCAATCCCATACGGCCTCGCTATAATGACCTCAATTTCAGGTAACTATACAAATTTAAATAGGGGGAATTACCGATGAAAGCGAGTCTCAAGGGGATGCTTCTTTTTGCTGGGGTAATGGCGATGACCGTGGGAATGGCAATGCTGCCAGAGCGTGCGCAAGCCAGCTACATAAAGTCGAGTACACCAACGTTTTTCCTGAATGGGGCGGGTGAAACAAGTAAAACGTTTGGTGACACCATTAGCCGTGCGCAGCAACGTGGTGCAGCCAAAAAAGCCTACACTGCAACGGTTAGCGCAAACGGTGCTGTGAAAATCAGCGGTAAATGGACAAGTAAGAATCCAATGGTGCATATCGTTTTCAAGAACAACCGCCAAGGTGACGTTAAGGTGACCGCTAAATGGTTGGCAACCGTATTGAAAAAGGTGGATCAGAAGCATAATTTCAAATCGTATAACTTTGTTGCCCATTCAAAAGGAAACAATGACTTTTTAAATTATCTGATTCGCTATGGTAATCCGAGTGGCCGCCTGAAGACTTTTGTGGCTGTTGGCGGGCCGTTTAACGGCGTACTAGGCTGGCAGGGTGAGCGGCCAAATCAGATTAAGCTTCTAAAGAGTGGTAAGCCGACAAATGCCTATCCTTATTACCAATATTATCTGAATAATCGCAGCAAATTGCCCAAAACCGCCAAAGTCGTCAATATTTACGGCGATTTGAAAAATGGCAGTGATTCAGACGGTATCGTTAGCAACCAATCCTCAGTCGCATTGAAGTATCTCGTATCAGGACGGGTAGCGAGTTACCGGCAAAAACAATTTACCGGTCGCTACGCCTCTCACGCGAACCAAACGCATTCAGCAAGTGTTCAGAACTACTTGTATAATGTGCTTTGGTAAAAAGTTATGACAGAAGGCTGACTTCTGGAGCTCGATTAAATCTAAATAGTTCGATTAAATAGAAAAAGGATGTGCCAAATTTAAATTTGGCACATCCTCTTATTTTTAGTTATCTTTCCAATACTGAAGTTCATCAATGTGACGGCCAAGATAAGCCATGGCTTCCTTGGCGAGCTTTTCGCCGTCCAATTCAGCCTGGTCAGGATCATCATGGGTGGTATCCCGAAGAATTCCCATTCCAACCGCAATGAACTGTTCCTTACGACCAAAGCCATCGTCATCGAAGAGTTTATCGAGACCAGTGAGATCGTCCTTGCCGGCTTCGTATACCTGTTTGGCGAGGGTTTCGGAGTTGTCTAATTTCTTGCTAGCGTATTCCAAAAGAAAATCATTCATGTCCGTCAAAACTTTTTTGCGTTCAATCTTTTCTGCTTTTGTCATAATCGCAACACCTCTAATTCCATTCTAGCGCTTCAACGCAATTTTTCAATGGGTATGCATCTTGAACTCGAGGTAAAGATCGTTATAGAGGCCAATGGTTTTAGGACTGAGATCAGAATAGACTTCCAGATTTTGGATGGTACTACTTGGTGGATAGAATTGTTTATCGTTACGAATGGATGCTGGTAGTAGTACTTTCGCTTTCTTGTTAGGCGTTGCATAGCCAACATATTCTGCGTTTTGTGCGGCGTTTTCTGGTTTGAGCATGAAGTTTAAAAAGGCGTAAATCGCATCGTAATGCTTGGCGGTCTTGGGGATTACCAGGTTGTCGAACCATAAGTTACTTCCCTCGGACGGCACAACGTAGTGTAGATGGGCGTTATTGCTAATCATTTCGGACGCCTCGCCCGACCAGTCAACGGCGATTGGCGCTTCGTTGTCTGCCATGTACATTTTGATTTCATCAGCCACAATTGCCTTCACATTAGGCGAGAGTTGGTCCAATTTATGTTGGGCGGCGCGTAACGTTGCTGGATTGGTAGTGTTCACAGATTTCCCCATTGAAACGAGTGAGAAGCCCATGATATCACGAGTGGAATCAACAAGCATGATGTCATTTCGGTACTTTGATTTCCAGAGATCGTTCCAGTGACTGATTTCACCGGGTTTGATGAACTTGTCATTGTAGACAATTCCCAGCGTTCCCCAGAAATAAGGTACAGAGTATTTGTTGTTACGGTCGAAAGATTGATTGGTGAAGCGAGCGTCCAGATTGGACATCCCGGTTAGCCGACTTTTATCGAGTGGCTGGAGCAAATGGGCCGCCTTCATTTTTTCAATCATGTACTCACTTGGGACGGTTAGATCATAGCTGGTACCACCCTGTTTGATCTTGGTAAACATGGCTTCATTGCTATCGAAAGTTTCGACGTTGACATGATAGCCACTTTCCTTTTCAAATTTGGTGATTAGAGCGGGATCAATGTAATCGCCCCAGTTATAAAGATTCAAAACCTTCGTACCGGAGTCACCTGATTTAGTTTGAAGCCGGTTGGCGGAAAAGGCGAGTAGCGCACATACTGCCAAAATACCGACTAGGAGTGAGAAGAGTCGTTTCATAAGATATCCTCCTCTCGAGTGGTGCGTTTAAGTTTTCGACTTTGTTGGTATTGGTTGAGGAAGTAGTAGCCCACAACCAGCAAGAGCGAGAAGACGAAAAGAACACCGGATAGCGCATTGATTTCCAAACTAATTCCCTGACGTGCTCGTGAGTAAATTTCAACGGATAACGTCGAGAAACCGTTCCCGGTTACGAAGAACGTCACAGCAAAGTCATCCAGTGAATAGGTGAGGGCCATGAAGAAGCCTGATAAGATACCAGGCGTGATAAATGGAAAAACGATTTTTGAGAGAATTTGCCAGTTAGTAGCGCCTAAGTCAGCCGCTGCGGAAACCATGCTGGTTCCTAATTCGCGTAACTTGGGCAGTACCATCAAAACCACAATCGGAATTGAAAAAGCAATGTGGCTAAGCAAAACCGTGCTAAATCCTAATGGTAATTGGAGGGCAGTAAAGAAAATCAAAAAGCTGGCACCAATGATGACGTCGGGTGACACGATTAGAATGTTATTAAAAGACAGAATCGTGTTACGGGTGATGGTCCGGCTGGTTTGGTTAATACCTAATGCACCAAGCGTTCCAATAATGGTAGCAAACAATGAGGACAGGAGTGCAATCAACAAGGTCTGGAGCACAATAATAATTAAGCGACTGTCCCGCAATAAGGCGGAGTAGTGAGAGAGTGTAAAGCCTTGAAAATGGCTCATTGAGTCGCCCTCACTGAATGAGAACGCAATCAAAAAAAGGATTGGCGCATACAAAATGATAAAAACGACTAATAGGTAAAGATTGCTGAACTTAAAGCGCTTTGTCATTTTTGAAAGCCTCCCCTCGATTTTGCGTCACCGGTCAATACCATGATGATAACCATTGCCACAATCAAAACAACACCAATCGTAGAACCCATGCCCCAGTTCATGGTAATCAGGAAGTGTTCCTCAATTGCGGTACCCAAGGTGATAACCTTATTACCACCGATTAGACGGGTTAGCATGAAGAGGGATAGTGAAGGAATAAAGACGGTTTGAACCCCGGCTTTAACACCAGGAAGGGTCATTGGCCAGATTACACGTCGGAAAGTCTGCCAGTTCGTGGCACCAAGGTCATGGCTGGCGTTAATGTAAGACTGGTTGAGATCCTCCATAGCGTTAAAAATAGGCATAATCATGAATGGAATTTGAATGTAAGTAGCGACAAAAATAAAACTAAAGTTAGTAAATAACAGTTGCTGTGGTCCAACGCCAATGAAACTCAGAAATTGGTTTGCAACCCCCGTTTGGTTAAAAATTCCGATAAATGCGTAGGCCTTTAACAGCAAATTAATCCAGGTTGGTAAAATAATGAGCAGCAGCCAGAGTTGTTTGTGCTTCAAATGGCTCAACAAATAGGCCGTGGGATAACTGATTAGCAGCGTCACGAGCGTAATCAGCAGGGCATACCACAGTGAGTTAAGGGTCATCATCAAGTAGGTTCCTGATTTAAAGAAGGTGGTGTAGTTGGCCAGGGTAAAGTGGTGATTAATATCTAAGAATGAGTTGTATAGAATAAGGGCCACTGGGGCAACTACGAACAGGAAGAGCCAGAGACTATAGGGTATGAAATAAAATAAGTTAGCTGTTTTAGATTTCATCACGCGTCTCCTTAATCATCAGTTTCATAGGTTTCAAGTCGGGCATCGAAGTCTTCTTCGCTTTCGTTGAAACGCATCACGTGAATGTCATTAGGCGCAAAAGTGACTCCGACACGACTATTATCAGGAACTGAATTGGTGGAGTGAATGAGCCATTCGTTGCCGTCATCATCGGTTGCGGCGATTTCGTAGTAGTCACCGCGGAACAGTTGTGTATCGATAGTGACCACTAACTTACCGTTTTCAACAGTTGTAATGGTCAGATCTTCAGGACGCATGACGACTTCTACGGGTTCGTTGGGTCGCATACCAGCATCTTCACATTCGAAGCGTTTGCCGACAAATTCGACCACGTAGTCTTCACGCATCACGCCGTTTAGGATATTACTTTCACCAATAAAGTTAGCAACAAAGTGGTTGATGGGCTCATCGTAAATGTCGACAGGGGTCCCACTTTGGAGAATTACGCCATCGTTCATCACGAAAATTTCATCACTCATCGCTAGCGCTTCTTCCTGATCATGGGTGATGAATAAGAAGGTGATGCCAAGTCGTTGTTGCAGTTCACGTAATTCGTATTGCATATCACGACGCAATTTGGCGTCCAAGGCAGAGAGAGGTTCATCAAGGAGAAGCATTTTGGGCTCCATGATGATGGCGCGGGCAATTGCCACCCGTTGCTTTTGACCACCAGAAAGTTCGGAAATCTCTCGGTTGCCATAGCCATTCAAGTGGACAGATTTCAAAGCAGAAGTGACGCGACGAGTGATTTCTGCCTTCTTGACGTTCTGAAGGGTTAGTCCAAACGCCACGTTGTCAAAAACGTTCATATTGGGGAAAAGGGCATAGTCTTGAAAAACTGTATTAACCTTGCGACGGTTAGGTGGTAACTCGTTAATGCGTTGGCCATCAAAATAAACATCGCCTGCATCCACGGAAGTGAAGCCAGAGATGGTCTGAAGTATGGTGGTTTTGCCAGAACCAGATGGGCCAAGTAATGTATAAAACTTACCGGCTTCCAGTTCGAGATTAATATCTTTTAAAACGGTGCTGTCACCGTAGCTTTTACTGACGTGATTTAGTTTAACAATGGGTTGTGCCAATGATGTTCCTCCTATCCGTGCCGACTTGATCGATGGCTATTGGTTGAATTTGATTTGATCACTTTGCGTTTAAATTTAGGCAAGCTGTTTTCTGGTTCATAATGGAAATGACGAATCCGACCATTATAAGGTTTACCATTCATTCGAATCCGCTGCCATTGTTGCAAGGCTTCTGCAAGGTCTGTGGCGGCGGTCACCCGTGACGGGATGTTTTCAGATTTAGCGGTTGATAAAATATCGGTTTGGACCTGGTTCACGAGTTTTAAATGGTAATCGAGTAGTTCTTGGGTTAATGGTGCGTCTTTGTATGAATTGAATAGTTTTTCGATGTAACGAAGCGCGTCCTTGGAATTTTGTGGTTGATAAAAGCGATTCTCTTCCGTCATGACCGGGCCTCCTCTGATTAAAATATCGACCTTCATTATAGCCCAAAAACCGTTGCGACAAAAGCTATTCAGCGGAAAATAAAAAAGCCCGAGGCATCTTTGCTTTGGGCTCTGTAAACATAATTATTTAGTTTCGTTTTTTTCAACGGCATCCGTGTGAACTTCGGCAGCAACTCGTTGTGGCGAGAGGGAAATATTGAACATTGCGTTCAATAATACGGCTGAGAAGCTACTAATCACAATGCCATTTGTTAAGATTAAACGAGCAAATTCTGGTAATGATTGGAAAATTTGAGGGTAGACCGTCACGCCTAAGCCCAAACCGATTGAAATAGCGACGATGAGTAAGTTGTGGTTATCCTTGAAGTTAACGTCTTGGAGCATCCGAATACCTTGAACGCCGACCATTCCGAACATCACAATCATGGCACCACCAAGAACGGAAGTCGGGATGATGGTAGCAAGGGCGCCAACTTTTGGTAGTAAGCCTAAAATTAAGAGGAAGAAGCCAGAGAAGTAAATTGGCTTACGTGACTTAACACCAGATAGTTGAAGGACCCCAACGTTTTCGGAGAAGGTGGAGTATGGGAAAGTGTTGAAAATTCCACCAAGAATGGCGGCAATTCCTTCAGCTCGGTACCCACGCTTCAAATCGGCGCTATCTAATTTGCGTCCGGTGATATCGGCTAAAGCGAAGAAAACCCCAGTTGATTCAATCATGGTGGTCAGTGAAACAACAATCATGGTTAAAATGGATGACCATTCGAACTTAGGGGTCGCAAAAGCAAATGGCGTTGGTAAATGGAACCAAGTGGCTTGCATAACGGGTTCAAGGGAAATCATACCGAGCATTCCGGCGATTGCTGTTCCAGCAATCAGACCCAATAGGATGGCCAGTGATTTCATGAAGCCCTTAGCATAGCTGTTCATGAGTAGAATGACGACCATTGTTGTAAAACCAATGAGGAGGAACTTAGGATCGCCAAAGTGAGATGAAGTGGCATCACCACCACCCAAGTCTTGGAAACCAACGGGAACTAAACTAAATCCGATAACAGTAATTAAGGACCCCGTTACGACTGGTGGGAAGAAGTTGCGAATTTTCGAGAATAGACCACTAATAAGGAAAACGAAGATACCAGCGCCGATAATTGAGCCATACATGACGCCAATCCCCATGTTTTGACCGATGGAACTTAACGGTGTCACAACTTGAATCGCACAACCCAATACAACTGGCAAGCCGATACCCGTAAGAGGCGTTCGCTTTAGTTGTAAAAGCGTTGCAATCCCACACATGAAAATATCAACACTGACAAGGTAAGCAATTTGTAAGGCGCTGAAATGCAATGCGGCTCCGATTAAGAGGGCGACCAGCATATCACCGGAATACATGGTCAGCAGATGTTGAAAACCAAGAATTGCTGCTTTACCGTTTGAAATTGATTCAATGTCTTCCTTGATGCTAACACCGTTTTGATAGTCCAAAATTTTCCTCCTATTGTGAAGATCCTATTGGCAAAGAAAAAAGCTCCCTTGCCGTTATAGGCAAAGGAGCCACCGATAACCAGACGTCATCGGTTTGCACTTTTGCTTATAGTCCAGTATTTACGGTACTGGGTAGAAACAGCCAACCTTATTATGGCTATATATAGGCATCACGTTTTTTTAAATTGGATTCATCTTAGCACCACTAAATTAGAATTACAAGGATAAATTTGGTGAGAATTTTCACGCCATTTTTATTAAAAAACCGTATGATGGACTTATTAATCATTTGAGAGAGGAAATGACACGCATGAAAAAGATTTTAGCAATTCATACCGGAGGCACCATTTCGATGTCGCAAAATGAAAGTGGTGAAGTTGTCCCGAATTCGGATAATCCGATTGCCCAAAACCAAACTATTTTGAACGGGCAGGTTGATTTAATCACCGATGAACTCTTTAATTTGCCTTCACCACATATCACACCGGAAATCATGTTACAGCTGAAGAATCGAATTGAGCAAGCTGAGCGGGACGGCATTGACGGCGTAGTTATTACTCACGGAACGGATACATTGGAAGAAACAGCCTACTTTTTGGACTTAACGTTGCCCAACACGATTCCAATCGTGATCACAGGGGCAATGCGCTCTTCAAACGAAATCGGATCAGATGGTTTGTACAACTTTAGAAGTGCCATTGCAACGGCAGCAGATGATGAGTCCCGTGACAAAGGTGTACTCGTGGTGATGAACGATGAAATTCATACCGCCCGCTACGTCACAAAGACGCACACGACGAATGTTGCGACCTTCAGAACCCCAACGTTTGGTCCAATTGGCATTGTGTCAAACCAAGAAGCCCGTTACTTCCAAGAATTAATTCGCCAAACCACCTGTCAAGTTGACCACGTGGTGGACCATGTTTATCTCATTAAAGCGTATGCGGGGATGACGGGTGAATTGTTCGACTTTCTACCGGCTGAAACGAACGGTGTAGTCATTGAAGGCCTAGGAGCCGGCAACTTACCACCACAAACGTTGGCAGCCATTCAGCGTCTATTAGACCGTAATGTGCCAATCGTATTGGTTTCGCGCTGTTACAACGGCGTTGCTCAAGATATTTACGATTACGAGGGCGGTGGCGTTGGACTCAAAAAGATGGGCGTTATTCTTTGCCAGGGGTTGAACGGTCAAAAAGCTAGGATTAAGCTTTTAGTCGGCCTAAGTGGTGGTCTTGCTGGTGAGTCATTGACCCAGTTTGTGAACAACGCAATCTCATAGGCGAACCCCTGTTTCGAATGAGGAAACTGTGATAAAATTGGGAATCTAAACAAGGACAGGGAGGTGTCGCCAATGGACTCAATCTTAACGGATTTGAAGTATGCCCAAAGCAAGCAATTTTTAGTCAACATTTTTCAAAAGAACCAGGAAGTCGTCTACACGGGCTACGTTAGTGCAATCGATCAAACTGGATTAGTCATTGAAACTTTCAGCGACACCGGATTGCCAGATGGCGCAGTCTACCTTGACTTGGAAGTCATTGAGGAAGTTGAGTTTGATAGTGATGATCTAGATAACATGCTTTTTCGAATTGCGAACGCCGCCGAGGAGAGCTTGATTGATATTCACGGTATTACGGAGCAATTTACGGCTGATCAACCGCTGCTCAATCAAGTTTTGACGCAGGCACTTAACCACGAGTGGGTCTTAATGATTATGGATCAGCAAGAAGGGACTTTTTACGAAGGCCAGATTTCCAAGTTGACGGCCACTGGTATTGAATTGGAGACCTTTAATAAGTTCAACTATTCGGAAAACAAAGCCGTGACTTTACCGTTTTCGGCGGTTAAGTTGGTGGAATTCCAGGGGCGTGAACTGACGCTTCAAGCTCTGATTATGCCTGAGATGCTTAAGCAAGCACACCAACCATCAGTTAAAGTACTAAGTACGTTAGAAAAAGAGCAACAGCTTGCTAGAGCACTTGCACAGCAAACTTACATTGCCCTGATTCCAGATGGTAACCGGCAGATGTTTTTTGTTGGTAAGGTTAATTCGATTAACGAAAGCGGCATGGTCATGAATTTGGTGGACATGTCGGGACAATTCGGTGGTTACGTGCTTTTACGCCATGCCGAGATTCGAGAAGTCATTACAGCTTCAGACTATCTCCAAACGGTCAACTTATTGGTTCAAACGAACGAGCGCATTGGAACAGAGCTGCAGCCCGTTTTGAATGATGAGCGACTTTTTGACGCCACAACCGACCTATTCGTTTCTGTGCTTGGTCAGGCAGCCGCCTTCAAGCGCGTTTTGCAAATTCGGTTACAAGATGGTCAATCAATGGTGGGGTATCCGAGCCACGTGACGCAAGATCATGTCATTTTCCATGAAATCGAAGACACCCAAATCGTTGATTCGGTTGGCCAATCCATCCGAATTGATGAAATCTTCCAGATTGGTTTTGACTATTTGGAAGCCCATTTAATTGAGCAACAACTAAAAAATTCTGGTGAGTTATAAGCAGGAGGATTCCGTAACATGAAGAAAACACCTTTTCCTAAGTGGTTAATTGAGACGCTCCAAATTGTCATCTTGATTGCCATTCTATATGCAGCCTACATTCTGGCAGGACCATTTTTAGGTGGTAAGCCAGTCAGTGCTCAGACCTGGCTCTATTACCCCGTGCAAATCTTTGTGGCATTGATTGCGGTGGGTGCCTATCGATACTGGAAGGAAAGTCAACGGATTGCGTCGGAGAAGGCGAAAAAAGAAGCGGAACTCCGAGAGCAACGACGCTTGGCGGAAAGCAAAACGCAGCATGAGGCCAACATCAAGCGAAATCAGAACGTTCAACAAAACTTGAAGAGACAAAAAAACGAACCGAGATAAAACTATCGGTTCGTTTTTTATTAGGCATGTCGGGTAAAATATTGCTCGATAAGCTTATGCTCTTCTGGTGTAGGATCTGATTCCATCGACTTAATGTCGTGCAACCTTTCCACCGTCATATGAATATTGAAAGCAAGTTCGTTGTCGGTCAAATTGTGTTTTCTCTGGAAAGTGATGATATCTTCTGCTATACTGTTAATTTCGCGTGACATACACTCCCTCCAAGCTAAATATGGTTGTTCAATTTTATTATAGCCAACTTTGGTTAAAATGGTGACAAACTGATTTCAGAAAAGGGAATTATTTTCAAACATAAACGTTGCTGTTGCCGTAGTGGTGCGGTAAACTAACTTAAAGCTGGTGTAATCTGCTAGTGATTCATTGTTATCAGAATTCAACTTTCGTGATACCGGTCTGTGATGTGGGCCAGGTATAGTGGAGACTGTTTTAAAATAACAATGAGGTGAACTTAATGAAGTTTAATAAATCAATCTTAGCAATTACATCGGCGGCAGCTTTTACATTGACGCCAATGATCAGCGCCAGCGCCAATGCTGCAGGACACACATCGCAATCAGTTTCAACGTCAGCACAAGTTTATACGAGCACAGTGCAGGCCACGAGTTACGGCTCAGATACAGCAACTGATTCAACTAGCACGGCTGTTGTTAACTTAGCCAAAAAGCTAGCTTCTCAAAGCATTCCGTATGTATGGGGTGGCGAATCCCTCCAAGGAATGGACTGTTCTGGATTAACCGACTACGTTTATCGTGAAGCGGCCGGCATTCAATTAGGGCACTACACGGTGACACAAGAAAGCAAGGTTACCAAGAAGGCAGTGGCAAACGCTCAACCAGGTGATTTACTTTTCTGGGGAGCGCAAGGCGCGAGTTACCACGTTGCCATCTACATTGGCAACAACCAGTATGTGGCAGCGCCACAACCAGGCCAGAACGTCAGCGTACAAACAATCAACAGCGCGTTCATGCCTAGCTTTGCTGGAACAGTTAATCGTTAATTAATCTTCGGTAATCATTTTGATTACAACTACGATACTGTAGTTTATCAAGCAGGAAGTCCACCAGTGATGGTGGGCTTTTTTATGTTTTCCGAGGTATTTGTAATATTTTGATAGCGCCTGAAATGGTATAATATAGGCGAAATCAAACGTTTAGGGGAGGGAGGGCCTCCATCAATTGGAGGACCAAAATTATGAAAAAGAGTCGATTGATTACAGCTTCATTAGTGGCACTAAGTTTGATCTTAGCGGGATGCGGAAGCAATCAAGCTAGCCAATCGAGTAGTAATGAAGCGTCGTCTTCAAAATCAAGTCAGTCGAAGGCGGTATCTTCAAGCAGCAGCAAGGAAACCAGCAGTCGTTCATCTTCAGCGTCTTCAACGACTTCAAGTAGCAGTAATGCTTCGAGTGCTAGTCCTTCTAAGACCAGCACGACAGATACTCAGGCCACGACTACCAGTATGAGTTTGTCGGATATGTATAATTGGGCGTACTCACAAGTGAGTCGACAATATGCACGACAGGATATCAGTATGACGTCTTACAAGGCCGATAACGGAGCAACGATTATTCAAATTGTTGAAAACCACAATTCGCCTAATATGAAGGCTAAGGGTGTTGATCCTAATACGGCCCCAACTATCGCCTGGTTTGAGGTGACGACAAAGGGTGCCCTGTATCGTTCGGATGACGGTGGTGCCAACTTTTATTTAGTAGCTAATCATCAATAAACAAACCAAAAGACCAAAGCAATCTTAAATTTGCTTTGGTCTTTTTTAGTACCAGTTACTATGATTTCGGCGAATTCGCATTCGTACTTCAAAGAAGTAGCCTAACAGGATGGCCACTAAGATGACCGTCAAAACGGTCCAAAGCCAGTTGCCCTGCGTTTGAACTAGTACGAAGTAGCCAAATCCCAATGCGCTCAGCGCGAGTAAGATAATGTTTAAAATTGTTGAGCGACTTTGCAGAAATGCCATTCCAATTGCCAAAAGGGTTGCGCCCGCAACAACGCCCTCTGCACTAGATGGTGTGTTGAATTCAGCAATTGTTGCAATAATCTCAATTAGGAGGCCGACGACAATGGCGACCACACCGAAGACTCCTGTGAAGTTAGTTAAGTTTGACCGTTTCATACGACCACCCCTCTCTACGCTTATTATAGAACAAAGTCTGGAGCATGGGTATATTTTCAAACTAAGGTAAATGGATCATAAACAGTAGAATTTGCAAGATTAACAGTAAGCTACCAAATAAGTAAAAATCTTTGACTGGAATTTTAATAACCTGGTAGTGTGTCCGTGGTTGGTCCTCAACAAATCCGTGAGAAGTCATCGCTTCCGCTAAGTTTTCTGACCAATTTAGTGAAGCTAAAATTGCCTTGAAATAAAGTGTTGGTGACCAAAAGTGCATTGGCTGATTTCGCATTTTTCCTGCTGCACGAATAATGCTGACTTCAGCCGTAATTTTGGGAATTAGGTTGAAAGCGCCGAGGAATCCATAGGCAAATTTTGAAGGCAACTTAGCGTTTTGCTCAAGTGAGGCAACTAATTGAGGGAGTGAAGTGGTTAGCGTGACAATTGAGCCGACAAAAACGTAGGCATAAATCCGAGTAATCAGAACCAAGATGAAGTCCAATCCCTCGTCGGTCCAAAGCGCCATCGAAATTCCAATGGCCAGAGCGGGCAGTAAAGGAACGATGAATAGGAGTCCGATTTTACGGTAGGCCACGCGGTTAATCAGTAGCCAGATGATACTTGCAATGACTAAGATCAAATTGACCGTCCAGGATCTGGTAAAAGAGATTTCAACCGCGATAAGTAGTGATAGGAGTAATTTCAAACTAGGATTCATGATAAGCCCTCCTGATACGTCAACGTTTGATTGGCCAATTGCAGATGGTAATCGGCAACTTGGGTTAAACCAGTCAGCTGATGGCTGATAACAATCAATGTTTCGTCCAATTGTCGACTGGCCTCACGCAAGAATTGAGCAACTGTAGCGACCGAATCTAAATCTAACCCCTTCAATGGCTCGTCCAGTAGCAAAACGGGGGGAGCTGTAATCAACATGCCCAAGAGTTGTAACTTCTTTTTTTGGCCTTCACTCAGCGTGTAAACCACCTGATCACCACGATTGGAAAGGTTAATGGCAGCTAACATTTCGGCGATTTTTTGATCAGAGTAGAATTCTGGATGGTGACTAGCCTTCTTTGAAATTGCGAGCTCTTCGGCGACGGTAATGCCCAGAAATTGTGCTTGTGCTTCCTGGAACATGAGCCCCACTTGCAAGGCGTAACGGCGAGCTTTTAATTTTTGAATGTCATGAGTTTCGTAGATAATCTGTCCCTGGTACGTTTTTAAGCGAGTTAACGCTTTGAAGAGTGTTGATTTACCCGCGCCATTTTCACCAGTTAGGAGGGTGATTTTACCAGCTGGAATGTTCAGTTTGTCCACAGTCATAAGGGTGCGATCACCAGTGGTTAACTGAACTTTTTGCAGATTTAAAATGCTAGGTGTTGTCGTTTTGGGAAGTGGCACGTTAAAGCTGGTTTTGGCGCTAGCAAAACGACTAAATTGCTTGCTAGCTTCCGATTCGGATAACCGCGAAATTTGTTTGGTTTTCGGATTAAGTTCGAAGACGTCATTCACCACATTTTGATAGTCACTTAAATCGTGGTCCGCAAGAATAATGGTTTTTCCCGCTTCGTCGCGCAATGCCACTAAACGCTCAATTAGGTGCTGACGGGATGAGGTATCGATGCTCGCAAACGGTTCGTCCAGCAGAATCACATCACTATCCATCGCAACGATGGTGGCGAGGGCAACCTTTTGTTTTTCACCGCCGGAAAGTGTGGCGAGGGTGCGGTCCCGTAATTGAGTGATGCCAACAAACGCTAGTGCATTAGCGATAATGGCATCCATTTTTGCAGGATCGACTTGCAGGTTTTCTAGCACAAAAATTAATTCATTGGTGACCGTATCCATTGTAAATTGCTGATCTGGATCCTGAAATAGGAGAGCAACCCGTTTACTGACGGTGTCTGCTGGCATGTCGGTAAGCGATTGGTCGTCGTATGCGATTGTGCCGGACTGTAATGTTCCACGAAAACTAGGGTAGAGTCGTGCCAACAGTTTCAATAAAGTTGACTTTCCGGTCCCTGATGGTCCGATGAGTAAGGAAAAGTGGCGGTCTGAAAAAGTCAGTGTCACATCGTTCAGGACGGGTGGCAGTTTTTCTTGCGCAGTGGAATATGAAAATGTTAAATGATTGACCGAAACGTTGGCCACTGAAATCCCTCCATTTTAACGTGCAGACAGCACCCGGCTTTTCTCAAGTAAGTTCATAATGAGTTTAACGAGTACGCCCCCAAAGAAGAAGGTGGACACGAGTCGGATGATAAATAGTGAAAGCAATAGACTTAAGTGGTACTGGTTATAGCCATTACGAATCATGTCCCAGCCAAATGTGACAATAGTGGTAGTGATAACGCTTAAAGACAAGCTAAACCAGTTGTAGACCTTGTAGCCAGTGACTGTATAACCGAGTTCAGATCCAATGCCTTGAACGATGCCAGAAATGAGCGTGCTAGCGCCCCATTGACCACCCAGGAACATTTCGACAACCGAGCCAAGCAGTTCGCCCAAAGTTGCAGAACCGGCGATTTTAAACAGGTAACCGGCTAGTGGTCCCGCCATAACCCAAACGCCCATTAGAATATCGTTGGCTGCCGGTCCCAATCCGATTGGGGTCAGTGCAACAGTCAAAATGTTATAAAGTGGAATAATGACCCAGTAGATAACCCCGAAAAAGATTGAAATTAAGGCTAACGTGATGATATCGCGTAAATGCCATGCTTTGAAAAAGTTCATAAAAACGCCCCCTTGAAAGTTTGCATTTAGTTAAATGGATTAGGGAAAGAAAAAACCCCCGACTCAGCTGAGTCGAGGGTCTCCATGCGTCAAATAATGGTAAACCGGTCATTATCTCCCTTCGCTGGTCTTAACCAGAGCAGGTTCAATGGGTGTTATCTCAGCCAAATGGCACCCCAGATATATTTAACTAAATTACACAAGTAGCGTACCAGATTTTGAAAGGGGTTGCAAGTTAAGGCCCAATCCCAGCTTTTATTTTGTCCAATCTTTGATAAAATTGGGATAGTTAATTGAGAAAGGGGACGAAAGTGTGAGGTATAAGAAACTCTGGATAGGCGTACCGGTCGGGATTTTGTTGGCAACCTGGTTTGCGGTAACCATTAATAGCCGTGAAGCTATTCCGTCTGCCATTACCACCAGTAAGCAGCCCCGCGCTTACACAATTAGCGATTCTCGGGTACAGATTTATAATCCCCAGACGCACCAAAAGCTAAGGGTAAGTAATCAGTCTAAGCAAACTTGGTATGTGCTGAAGTCAGCCAAGTTGACTGAGGGGAATCGTCATGAAACGTTTAAATATGTTTACCTGGATAACGCACACCAAGGCTGGATTGCAGCCAATCATTTGAAAAAGGTGCTGCCACTCAACTACAAGCTCAAAAAAGCAAAGGCGGCTATCGCCATTAACGCAACTACTGGACAAGTTTTAACACAGCAAAATGCGAATAGCCCGCAATTGGTTGCCTCAACAGCGAAGCTTATGACCATTTATCTGGCAATGCAAAAAGTTCAGAAAACGAAAGCGGGTTGGCATCAAAAAGTCGATGTCATGAAGGACAAACAACTGGTAAAGATGAGCCAGGATCCGGCTCATGGTGGTTTTGAATTCAAAAAGAATCGAACCTACACTGTCCATGATTTAGTGGATGCAGCGATGATTCAGTCGTCTAATAACGCCGCCATCGCACTAGGAGAGTGGGTTGCTGGATCTAACACCAAATTCATTCGCTTAATGAACCAAACCGCCAAGGCGTGGGGGCTACGTCAAACGCATTTCGTTTCGTCATCTGGTTTAGAAAATGATGATTTAAAATCGTTTGACTTAACGGTCCCTGGAACCTCGGCAAAGGCGGCTAATCAGCTGTCGGCGGCTAATCTAGCGACTATTGCGCGAAAACTTATTACCAAGTATCCAGAGATCCTGTCAGTTAGTCGCCAACGAGTGAAAAAAGTGGCAGGTGAAACACTGTATAACTACACGCCCTTGTTAAAGGGAGCTGAATCTTACGATCAAAAATTAAAAGTCGATGGCTTAAAAATCGGGTACACGCCACGAGCAGGCACTTCTTTTGTGGGAACTGGAACGCCGAATAACAATCGGATTATTACCGTTATTATTAAAGACAAAAAGGTTTTTGATGATACGACCAAGCTGATGAAAGCCGCCAGCAAGGTGAATGTGCCAACGACGGTGATTAACTTAGCCAAGCAGAACCAAGATAACGAACATGCCTTATCAACGAAGCTCATTTATCAACTAAAGACGCTTAACTAGGAGGACACTGACAATGATCAAGATGATTGCAACGGATATGGATGGGACTTTTTTATCGGACGAGAAGAAGTTTAATCGCCCCCGTTTTCAAACGATGCTAACGGAGATGGAACGCCAGGGAGTTCACTTTGTGGCTGCTAGTGGGAACCAACTCTGGCACCTTCAGGAGGTCTTTTCCGGTTTAGAAGGGGAAATTACCTACGTAGCTGAAAATGGTGCGGTTATTGTGGCGAATGGTCAAACGCTGCATGCCGACGAAATCCCATCAGTATTGTGGCATGAGGTCATCAAACTTGTTCGTGAACAGCCAATGTTTGATGGCGTTCATGTCATCATTTCTGGTCAAAATGGTGCCTATACGGAGATGAGTGCAGATTCATCTCGGTTTGCGGCGTCTAATTATTTTTATAGTCATTTTCAGTTAGTGCCTGATTTACTTGACGTCCAAGACACCATTTTTAAGATGGACCTTTCATGGGAACACGTAAACATCTATGAAAAGGCGGATTATTTTAATAATCATTTCGATGGTCAGCTCCGGGCAACTTCTAGTGGCTTGGGTGGTATGGATGTGATCATGCCCCATGTACACAAGGCTTATGGCCTTGAATTTTTGCAAAAGCAATGGCAAATTACGCCCGAGGAAACCTTGGCGTTTGGCGATAATGGCAATGATATTGAAATGCTACAGTTTGCCAAGTATGGATACGCGATGAAGAATGCGGCACCTGAAGTACTCAAAGCCGCACCGTTTGTCACCGAATGGAACAACAATGAAGAGGGCGTCTTGAATACGATGGCGGCCTTTCTAAAAAGATAGGGGACGAGTCATTTGATTAACATGATTGCGCTAGATTTAGATAATACACTTTTGACTAATGATAAGCGGATTAGTCAACGAAACGAATTAGCACTCAAAAAATTGCACGATGAAGGGATGCGAGTTGTCCTCTGTACCGGCCGCCCGATTAATGCGATTTGGAACTATATTGATCAACTTGGGCTAACCGGGGCTGATGATTACACCATTACGTTTAACGGTGCGTTGGTTGTCCATAATAATGACAAAGCGGTTCTGGCAAAACAGGGCATGAAACGCGATGGTTTGGCGCCTTTGTACGACTTCTCCAAAAGTCATGGCTATTCACTCGACGTTTTAGACTTTGAGCAAGATTACCAAATTAGCGATTTAGCACCGTCAATTTATGCAGATAAACTGGGTAACACACTTAAGTACACTGCAACACCATTTGCCGGCTTAGCGGATCAGCTTTACAGTAAGGCGGTCATTGCGCAACCACGAGAAGTTGTGGATAAGGTCCAATCAGTCGTTGATCAGTCACTACTGGACCACTACCATATTGTTCGGTCACAACCACATATTCTCGAGTTCCTAGATCACGACATGGATAAAGCGGTTGGCTTGAAAACGTTATTGGGCCATTTTGGCTGGACGTTTGAAAATTTGATGACGTTCGGGGATGCTGAAAATGACCTGGGGATGCTGAAGGCCGCCCAAGTGGGTGTTTCGATGGCTAATGGGACAGATGCCGTTAAAGCGGTGGCGAATGAAGTTACACTGTCTAATGAAGAAGATGGTGTGGCGGCGTTCACTGAAAATTATTTTGCCTAATTAAAAAGCTCATGAGCCAACCAATTGGTTAGTTCATGAGCTTTATTTGTTGAATTAGTGTTGTTTGAAAAGGTCAGTGAGGTAGGTCATGAAGAGTTTCAAGTACCGCGCACTGTCGGAGGTTAAGCCAACCGTCACGTTAGGATTAGGTTCGTTGATACGAGTCGTATCCCCAATCGTTCGGCCGTAGCTCTCGGCATCGGTAGAGACGATCATGTTCAAGTCAAACGAGGTGATTAAGCTTGGATCGAGTGCCACACCAACGGCCAGTGGATCATGGAGAACACAACCATGAAGGGTGGCATCGAAATCGGCGTAGGCGTCAATGTAGTAATCTACGATGTCCGCGAATGCTGTTCCGGCTTTGGTACCAAGATCACGCCACTGTTGCGTTTCCTTCTTAGTCAGGATGTTTCTGAGCGTCACATCCAACCCAATCATGGTTGAACGCAGTGAACTCGTCAAAACCGCGTTGGCAGCTTCAGCATCTTGGTGAATGTTGGCTTCTGCATAAGGTGTGACGTTTCCTGGTACGGTTAATGCACCGCCCATGAAGGTCACGTTTCCAATTTTGTTTGGCAATTCAGGGTCTTTTTCAATAGCTGCAGCCAGGTTAGTCATTGGGCCAGTTGGGACTAAAATTAAATCCTTACCATATTGGTTGACGGCATCAATCAGAAAGTCGACTCCAGAAGTGGTTTCTAGTGGGCGTTTAGCTTCAGGTAGTGTAACGCCACCAATTCCGTTTTCACCATGAATCGAGGCACTGATAGGGAGGCGGTCGAAGTGATCCGCATGTGAGGCGTGTGATTCACCTAAGTAAACCGGCACGTCAGTTGCGCCTAAAAGTTCCAGAATCTTGAGGCTGTTTTTGCCACCTTCTTCAACAACCACGTTACCATAGGAGCCAATGATGCCAATCAAATCGACATCAGGTGCACCAACTGCATAAGCAATCGCCATCGCATCGTCAATACCAGTATCTAAGTCCAAAATGAGCTTTTTTATAGCCATGAGTGAAAACCTCCAACGCTTTTTTTGAGAATTACTTCTCTAATTTAATGATAAGGGAGTCCTCCGACAAAAACAAATGAATTTTAGGCGATTATCCTGAATTTTGCTTTATAATGAAATTAACGAATTCGAACGCAAGGGAGGCGACTAAGCGTGCCAGAAGAGACAAAGCAGCCTAATCACGGGGATGCTGAAAAGGCGGCGAAAGCCAGACAACGGTATAATTATCTACTAAATGAGGCAACGAAGGAACTAAATGATTGGACGGGCGATGATGAAGCCGTTGAAATTCATTTGTTTCAGATGTTCTCGGAAATTTTTAAACGTCACGGTAAAGATGAGGGAGATGCCTTGTTCATCGTGGGGACAAAATCAACGACACCAGCCTTATGCACCGTTTCTTCGGCACCGGTTAAGCCCTGGCTCTTTTCACGGGTATTTGCGCTGTTAGCCTCTAGTTTTGCGTTATTGACAATGCTCTTTCTGGTCTTTCACAGCATAAAGGCGGTACCAGGCCTCATCTTCATCGGATCATTGATGGTGCCGTTCTCGCTCCTTATTATGTTCTTTGAAATTAATGTATTTAAAAATCTATCCGTGTTTCAGACGACACTGGTGTTTTTGATTGGCGGTATTGCGTCGCTAGTGATGACGATGGTGCTTTACACCATTATCCCGACTGGTGATGGCGTCGGTCTTCAGTCAGCTTTGGCGATTGGCTTCGTTGAAGAAACAGCAAAAATGCTGATTATTTTCTATTTCATCAATCGGTTTAAATTAAACTATATCTTTAATGGTCTGTTGATTGGGGCGGCAGTAGGCGCTGGATTTGCAGTGTTTGAGACGGCTGGTTATACTGGCGAATATGGTCTGATTACGGTTTTTATCCGCAGTTGGCAGGCTCTGGGGACACATACAATTTGGTCCGCCATTATTGGAGCGGCGATTGTGATTGCAAAGGAACGCCATGTTCCTATCAAGAGTGTTAACTTGCGAGATATGAAGTTTTTGCGATTTTATGTTCTAGCAGTGCTGCTTCATGCTGCCTGGGATTGGAATTTCCCTGGAAATTGGCTCGAAATGTTTGATCTACAACAAATCTTGTTGATTGTTGTGGGGTGGATTGCAATTTTCGTCTTAATCAATGCGGGATTACGAGAAGTCAGAACGTTGCAAGGGCAACATATTGAATCAACATATCTACTTTAAGCGAGGGTGACAAAATGACGGTAACAGATGAAATTTACGATATTACGATTATTGGTGGTGGTCCGGTTGGCATGTTCGCTGGATTTTATGCCGGATTGCGAACGGCTAGAACCCAACTTATTGAGAGCCTATCTGAGTTGGGAGGACAAGTGCAAGCCCTATACCCTGAAAAAGTGATTCTTGATATTGCTGGATTTCCGGCAATCAAGGGGAGCGACTTAATCGCCCAACAGACTGAACAATTCAATGACTTTCCTATTGATGTTTTTAAAAACGAAACGGTGACGGATATTGTTCGAGAAGCGGATGGGTTTCAAGTTACAACTAATCGTCGAACGACGCGGACCAAAAAGATCTTGTTAGCCATTGGAAATGGCGCATTTACCCCTCGTAAACTTGCTGTTGAGGGGATTGATCATTTGGAAGGTCAGTCGTTATTTTACAACGCGGCTCACCTGGACCATTTCCGCAACCGAGATGTCCTGATTGCCGGCGGTGGGGATGCCGCGATTGATCAAGCGTTAATGTTAGAACCTGTTGCACATCAGGTGACGATTGTGCACCGCCGTGATTCTTTCCGAGCTTTAGAATATATGGTTCAAAAGTTGGAGGATTCATCAGTTAATATTAAGACCCCGTTTTTAGTTCATGATATTCAAGAACAGCTAGATGGCAAGCTAGACATCGCACTCAAACGAGTTAAAACGGATGATGACATCGAGCACGTGCAGGTGGATGATATTTTGGTCAGTTATGGCTTTGTGTCTGATAATAAGGCTGTAAGCGGTTGGCATGTGGATTTTGAAGAAGATCATCGGATGATTAAGGTGAACTCGTTTATGCAGACCAGTGAGCCTGGCATCTATGCGATTGGAGATGGGGTCTTGTATCCTGGTAAGCAACAGTTGATTGCAACTGGGTACGGCGAAGGCCCCACAGCCATCAATGCGATGATGCAAGAGATTTATCCAGATCGTCGAGGACCGGTTCACAGTACCTCGTTGAAACTGAAATAGTAAAAGAGGCGTCGTGCAGACTTGCACGGCGCCTTTGATTTACCTACCGTTATCCGGATTGGTAATTTTAATTCGGTTTGATTCAGTTGATTTGTGGTTCACTTCAGGTGCATTTGTTTCGTACAGGGATAAGGTTGATTTATCATTATGCTTACTAAAGACACTGGTTGATTTGAGCCCTAATTTTTCTTCGATCGCCTTTTCTTTGTCAAGACCATCAGAGTAGTCAAAGGCTTTAGCTTTAACAGCGGTGAAGCCTTTAGGCGTGTAGAAACGGAGTAGGTTCTTTTCATTTAACGAATCGGATAAATCCAGTTCCTTACGAACATGATCATTAATCTTGTCGACTTTCTTCTGCAGCGCCTTGGAAGGATTTTTGATTTCACTACCAGTTGCGTTGAGATAGAGGGTACCAGATACAGACGTGTATTTTGGACTCACCCAATCGCGATTTCGGAATGCCACAATTTGATCGTGTTGCTTGGAGAGTAAGTCAGTCCCAAACTGAATGTAACGTTTAGAGTTGAGCCCTAGTAGGTGTAAGAGGGTAGGTAAAACATCCACCTCACCACCATATTGGTGCTGAATACCACCGCCGGAAGTACCAGGCATGTTAAACATCAGCGGCACTCGTTGCAGTTGAGCATTGTCAAAATCATCCCAGTCGTCAGGATTCTTGGTTAGCACCTTAGCAAGTTGGCGATTTTCAGAATTGGAAATACCATAATGGTCACCGTAAATCATAATGAGTGACTTTTTGGCGAGGCCGGCTTTGTTAAGATAAGCATAGAATTCTTTGATGGATTGATCCAAATAATGGGCGGTAACAAAGTAATTATCAACCGTTTTTGAGCCGGTATCCGTTCCCTTGAACTTAGTATCTTCAGAATCAAGAGTGTAAGGGAAATGGTTCGTCACGGTAATGTATTTCACATAAAACGGTTGTTGAAGGTTCTCTAGGAATGGTACAGAATCGCGGAACAATAGCTTATCCTTGAGGCCATAACCGGTTGCCCGGTCGCCGGAAGTGTTGTAATAGCTAGCGTCAAAGAAGTATTGATAGCCCATGTTTTTGTACGTACTATTTCGATTCCAGAAACTAGCAACATTACCATGGAAGACGGCACTCGAGTAGCCTGCCCGTTGATTCAAGATGGCGGGCGCTGCCTGGAAGGTGTTTTCACTACCGAGTTGAGCAAATAACGATCCTTGAGGTAGCCCATAGGTACTGGTTTCAAGTAAATTCTCAGCATCACTTGTCTTGCCTTGACCGACTTGGTGGAAGAAGTTATCAAACGCATAAGTCGATTTACTGTGGTAGAGCTGATTCAAGAATGGCGTGACTTCCTTGCCGTTAACCTTACGATCAATCAAGAATTGCTGGAAGCTTTCCAAGTGAATGACAATGACATTTTTACCTTTGGCCTTACCAAAGGTAACCTGGTTTGGTGCTGCAAAATGTTCGCGTGTGTACTTTTTAATACTGGTCAATTCTGATTTCTTGGCCGTTGCGCGAATGGAATCCGTATGTTGCGTATTGACACCGTCATAAACGGTAAAGGCGTCAATACCGAGGTATTTAACCAGATAGGTGCGGTCAAAGGTCCGAGTTAACAACTGTGGACGATCCATTTCTCCAAGTGTTAAGTTGACGCTGAATAAGAGAAACGCAATTGAGGTAACTGCCCAACCAATTCGTTTATTGAGTGGGCGGTGATCAATTTTGACTTTCCGGAATAGTAAGAAACCGACAATGAGGACGATATCCAACCAGTAAAATAAATCGTGGACGTTCGTGAGGGCGAGTGAACTACCGCTCAGTCCCTGATTGACCTTAGAGTAACCGGTCATAGTTGAAATGGTCATGAAGTCGGTGAATTCCCTAAAGTAGATGACGTTCAGGTACAGGAGCACGGTATTGGCAATATCGATAATAATGATAATGGGGTAGAAGAGTCGCGATTTTTTTAAATAAAGTGCGATACCAAATAGTAAGATGGTTGTCGCAAACGGATTAATGACTAAGATGAACCATTGGAAGATACTTGTGACGCCAAGTCGGAAGTCGACAAAATACGTCAACAAGGTCTTTAGCCAAAACAGAAAAACTAGCCAGCTAAAGAATCCGAGGCGCGTGTTACGCTGTTCCCAAAAAGTTTTAATTGCTTTCAAGATGGTACCCCTTTTTACTTATGTAATGAAGTTTAACTTATAAATTTTAACATACTTCGATAATTGACACTTATTGAGAGTATCGTACCAGATTTTCGAGTACTAAATCTCAAATCTTGCGTGATTTATGAAAATATTATGCTGTATACTTGGAGTAGTGAAGGAGTGATTTAGCATGGCAAAATTAAACCTGTACGTGGTTCGGCACGGACAAACCTATTTCAACATCTTCAACAAGCTTCAAGGGTGGAGTAATTCACCTTTAACCCAAAAGGGCATCGATGGCGCGAAGGAGACCGGGGCTAAATTAGCCAATATCCACTTTGATGCGGCTTATTGCAGTGACACCACACGGGCCATGGAGACGGCTCGGTTGATATTAGCCGCTAATCAAACGTCTAAGGTGAAGGAGCCAGTTACCAGTCCGTTCTTCCGCGAAGAATTTTACGGTTACTACGAGGGCAATGACATGGATCAGGCGTGGTATTTAGCCGGAGCGCCTCATGGTGTCCCAACCTTTAAAGACATTCAATCAACCTATTCAATTGGCAAGGCGAAGGATTTCTTGAAGGAAGCCGATCCGTTTCACTTAGCTGAAAATAACGATGAGTACTGGCAACGGGTGGATCAGGGCTTTGAACTGATTCGTGAAAATCAAGAATTAGCAGATGACGCCAACGTCCTATTGATTAGTCACGGTAATACGCTACTAAGCTTGATGGAGCGTTATGGTGAAGGCAAATATGACCTATCCAAGCGGCCAGAAAATGGTAGCTTGACCCGTCTCGAATTAAGTGATGATGGGATTAAGGTTATTTCGTACAATGAAAAATAAAAAATGACAGAACGAGGCCGATGCGCTCAAGTAGTCATAATTTAGTTAAGGGTGTGTTGGCAATGGAAATTAAACAAGTAATTGGAACCGAAAATACCGTTTACCCAGATGCGCTTGCGATTCGCAAGACTGTTTTTATTGAAGAACAAGGTGTCGATGCAGATTTGGAACTCGATCATCAAGATGAGGATACGAAGCATTACGTTGCCTATGTCGGTGGGGAAGCGGTCGCAACTGCCCGCTTGAAACCGCTGTTCAATAAACGAGTTCGTATTCAACGGGTAGCGACGTTGAAACAACATCGGCGAAATGGTTATAACACCCAGGTCATTAAACGGGTATTAGCAGATGCCAGAGCAGAGGATTTTTATGAGGCCGTGCTGGATGCGCAAGAGACAGCGATTGGCTTCTATGAAAAGATGGGCTTTGAGGTTGTCAGTGAACCATTTTTGGAAGCGGGGATTCGTCACCGCAAAATGATGTACCGACTTGATGACTAAAACATTTGAAAGCAAATTAAAAGAGGCTGTGACATAAGTCTCTAAAAAGTGGAATCTAAATCGGATAATTCGATTTAGATTCCACTTTTTTAGTCAAGATTAAGGAGCTTAGCTCCT
>NZ_BBJM01000018.1 GCF_000740055.1 Secundilactobacillus oryzae JCM 18671
CCAAGCAAGAACCAAAAAAAGAGTAATTTCAAGGGCTGTTTAGCCTTTGAAATTACTCTATAAATTGTTCATCAACAGGATTTGACAAAGAGCCAAAAAAATCACTGACAAACTAAGGTGCGAGGTTGCCCCCATTCAAGCTAGACTCGGAAGAAGATTCCAACATCATAACGCTCTATACCTTAATTTGAGTGATTTCATAAATAACCGTATTACACTAAGTCGATAAACTTATGGTTAGTCAACTAATTGTAAAACAACCATTTGTGCTCCGTCGCCACGACGAGGCATTGTTTTCATGATACGAGTGTAACCACCATTACGATCAGCATACTTTGGTGCAATTTCACCAAAAAGCTTTTGTAAGGCAGTTGTTACTTTGATATCATCGCCATCTTCGTTAACATCAGCAACAACATCGCGAACGAATGCTGCAGCTTGTCGACGAGCATGTAAGTCGCCACGCTTACCCAGCGTAATCATCTTATCGGCTGTTGAACGAACTTCTTTAGCGCGCGCTTCAGTCGTCTTGATTTGACCATTGACCAAAAGATCAGTTGTTAAATCACGAAGCAAAGCACGACGTTGTGAACTAGTACGTTGTAATTTCCGGTAACTCATGAATAGTACCCTCCTTTATTGGTTAGTCTTCTTTACGCAATGACAAACCTAAATCTGTCAATTTGCCTTTAACTTCTTCCAATGATTTGCGGCCAAGATTTCTAACCTTCATCATATCTGCTTCGGACTTATCAGTTAATTCCTGAACAGAATTGATACCAGCGCGCTTCAAACAGTTGTAAGAACGAACAGAAAGATCAAGCTCTTCGATTGTCATCTCAAGCATTTTTTCTTTATGAGTTTCTTCTTTTTTAACCATGATTTCAGCATTCTTAGCTTCATCAGTTAAGTTTACAAACATGTCTAAATGCTCAGTCAGAATCTTAGCAGCCAAACTAATTGACTCACTAGGATCAATAGAGCCGTCAGTCCATACATCAAGCGTTAACTTGTCGTAATCTGATTTGTGTCCGACACGTGTATTTTCAACTTGATAGTTAACACGTTCAATTGGGGTATAAATTGAATCAATTGGTAGTACGCCAATTGGCATGTCTTCATCTCTAACCTTGTTTTGGTCAGCTGAAACATACCCGCGACCTTTGTTTGCAGTCATACGCATGTGGAAAGTAGCTCCCTCAGCAACTGTTGCAATGTAAAGATCTGGATTTAAAACAGTCACGTCACTATCAGCAGTAATGTCACCGGCTGTAATTTGTGCAGGACCTTTAACGTTGATGTCGAGTGATTCAACCTCATCGTCAGAACCATCAAGCTCAAGTGAAATCTTCTTTACGTTCAAAATGATCTGTGTGACGTCTTCTACGATTCCATCGATGGATGAAAATTCGTGTAAGACACCATCAATTTGAATACTTGTCACTGCAGCTCCAGGTAATGATGAAAGCAAGATACGACGTAGCGAGTTTCCAAGCGTTGTACCGTATCCTCTTTCTAGAGGCTCAACAACAAACTTACCATAGTTATCAGACTCATCAATCTTGTGAATATTAGGCTTTTCAAATTCAATCATTCTTATCTTTTACCCCTTTCAAACCGCGCTTAGTAACAAAAAAGTTAATCCAATCATGAAGGTTACCCCCATCAAAGAATAACTTCATGCTATACTCGACGGCGCTTTGGAGGACGGGAACCATTATGTGGAACTGGTGTAACGTCACGAATGGCAGTAACTTCTAAACCAGTAGCTTGAAGTGCACGAACAGCAGCTTCACGACCTGAACCAGGACCCTTAACTGCGACTTCAACAGACTTCATGCCATGTTCCATTGATGCCTTGGTTGCAGCTTCTGCAGCCATTTGTGCAGCAAATGGTGTTGATTTCCGACTACCCTTGAAGCCAAGTGCACCAGCTGATGACCAAGCAACAGCGTTACCTTGAACATCGGTAATCATAACTAAAGTATTGTTAAATGTTGAGTGGATATGTGCAACTCCTGACTCAATATTCTTTTTCACACGACGCTTGCGTGAGTTCTTCTTTGTAGCCATAAAAAGTCTTTACCTCCTTCTATAGATTATTATTTCTTACGTCCGGCAACAGCAACAGCCTTACCCTTACGAGTACGGGCATTGTTCTTTGTGTGTTGTCCACGAACTGGTAAACCACGACGATGACGCATGCCACGATATGAACCAATTTCTTGGAGACGCTTGATGTTCATGCTTACTTCACGACGTAAGTCACCTTCAACAGGATACTTGTCGATAGCTGCACGAATCTTATCTTCTTGATCAGGAGTTAAATCGCGTACACGAATATCTTCTGATACCCCTGCTTCAGCAAGGATCTTTTGTGATGTAGTTTGACCGATACCAAAAATGTAAGTTAAACCGATGACGATTCGCTTATCACGTGGTAAGTCAATTCCAGCGATACGAGCCATTAAACGTACACCTCCTATTTATTTATTATAATTATTTGCCTTGGCGTTGCTTGTGCTTTGCGTTTGCAGAGCAAATGACCATTACGCGGCCGTGACGTTTGATTACTTTACAGTGATCACACATCTTTTTTACTGATGGTCTTACTTTCATGAAAAATTCCTCCTAAATTAAAACAGTACGAGGTCTAAAAAATTACTTGAACCGATACGTAATACGACCCTTAGTCAAATCATAAGGAGACATTTCAACAGTCACTCGATCTCCAGGAAGAATCCGGATGTAATGCATCCGGATTTTACCAGAAACGTGAGCCAAAATTTCATGTCCATTTTCTAATTCAACACGGAACATCGCGTTAGGTAGCGTTTCAGTGACTTTGCCTTCAACTTCGATGACATCTTTAGCCACAAAATGTACCTCCTTCAATTGATACCTTTGGTACTCTGTGTCAGTTATTAATCAGAATACGACACGCTTAAAATAATTAAGCAATAATCTGGATAATACTACCACAAATAGTGTAAACAGGCAAGGCAGAGCTCGACCTACACATTATTTATTATAGTTTGTCCAAAATTGACTTAATTTCTTTATAAACGTCTTCGATATCCTGATCACCATTAATCGTGTGCAACAAACCTTTTTCTTCATAGAAATCAACAAGTGGTGTGTTCATTTTCATGTTCACATCCATGCGGTTTCTAACAGTTTCCGGTTTGTCATCATCACGTTGATAGAAATCATGTCCACCACAAACGTCACAAGTTCCTTCAACTTTTGGCATATGGTACAACTTGTGGTAAGTAGCACCACAAGTTCTACAAATGAATCTACCAGAAAGTCGTTTGACTAGGATTTCAGGATCAACATGAATGTTAATCACTGCGTTCACGTCCCGATTCAATTCAGAAGAAATTGTTTCGAGTGCGTTTGCTTGTTCAAGGTTTCTTGGATACCCATCAAGCATATATCCCTTTGCAATGTCATCTTTGCTTAAACGTTCTTTAACGATGCCGTCAGTTACTTCATCAGGAACTAACTCACCCTTATCAATAAACGCTTTCGCTTTCAATCCCATCTCAGTTTCATTCTTCATAGCACTTCGGAAAATATCACCCGTAGAGATATGAATAATATCGAAATCATCGACGATCATTTGAGCTTGAGTTCCCTTACCAGCTCCAGGGAGTCCCATTAAAACAAGATTGAGTGTTGCCACAACATTTCCTCCTAACGTTTCCTTTTAAATGCAAGTAGGTGTGTTGACATACCCACACCCATTGATAACTTATTCAGTTGGTCGAGTGTCTTGAATGAATCCAACGTATTGGCGCTTCATCATAAGACCTTCGATTTGTTGAATGGTTTGAATTGCGACACCAACAACAATAAGTAAGCTGGTACCACCTAAACCAATCGACTCATCTAATCCCCAAATGTTCTGTGCTAACAGAGGAATTAGAGCAACTAATCCTAAGAATAACGAACCTACTGTACTCAAACGCATCAGTAACTTCGAAACATAACTTTGCGTTTCTCGACCTGGCCAAACACCAGGAATGTAACTACCTTGCTTCTGCAAGTTCTCTGATAACTTCTCAGGGTTAACCTGAACAAAGGCATAGAAGAACGTAAACAGAATAATCAAAGTCGTATAAAGAATCGCGCCGTCAGTCGTTTGCATATTAAAAATATCCGTCATAACTTGGTACCAGGTTTCTTCGGAATGGTTATTCGCAAAGATTCCAAGTACTGCTTGAGGCGTTGCAATAAAGGAACTTGCAAAGATAACTGGGATAACACCAGCAACATTCACCTTAAGTGGCAAATAACTACTTTCGGGAGAACCTGAAACTCTTCGTGTGTACTGAATTGGAATCTTACGATCCGCCTGTTGTACCCAAGTAACGAAGGTCACGATGACCAAAACAATAACTACCAATGCAACAACAAAGGCAATGCTTTGCCATAATGTTCCCTCAGAAGCATTAACAAAATATTGTTGGTAAATCTGATAAATACCAGTTGGAACCCTTGCAATAATACCAGCAAAGATAATCATTGAAACACCATTACCCAATCCCTTATCAGTGATCATATCACCAAGCCAGGTTGTTAACATTGTTCCACCCGTGAGAATCAAGCCAATCGTTGCATAGGTTTGAAAACCTGGATTTTCAACAAGGTTCAAACTACTTAAAGTGTTGAAACCAGCAGTTATACCAATTGATTGTACGAATGCAAGTACAATCGTTAAATACCTTGTTGCTTGATTTAACTTTCGTCGTCCAACTTCACCCTGTTTGCTCCATTCAACAAACCGTGGAACAATGTCCATTTGGAGTAATTGAATAACAATTTGAGCTGTAATGTACGGCGAAACCCCCATCGCAAAAATGGAGTAATTAGTTAATCCGCCACCGCTAAAAGTGTTCAAAATGCTTACTAATCCAGAAGACGCTACGTTTTGAAGAGCTTTGGCATTAATACCTGGCACAGTAATGTAGGCACCAATTCGGAAGATAATCAAAACGAACAGTGTAAAGAGAATCTTTTTTCGAATGTCTTTAACTTTAAATGCGTTTCCAAGCGTTGAAAGCATTAGATCACCTCGGTTTTACCGCCAGCAGTCTCGATTGCTGATACAGCAGTCTTTGAAAATTTGTTAGCCTTAACAGTTAACTTCTTAGTCAACTTGCCTTCGCCAAGAATCTTGATGCCGTTAAGTTCGTTCTTAACGATACCTGCTTCAACAAGAACAGTTGGCGTAATTTCAGCACCGTCATCAAAACGTTCTTCCAATGTTGCCAAGTTAACGACAGCATATTCTTTACGGTTGATGTTAGTAAAACCACGCTTTGGAATACGACGGTATAATGGCATTTGGCCACCTTCAAAACCTAAACGTACCTTTCCACGTGCCTTTTGGCCTTTTTGACCACGACCTGAAGTCTTACCTTTACCTGCTGAACGACCACGACCTTTACGAGTACGTGCAGAACGTGAACCTTCAGGAGCTTGTAATTCGTTCAATTTCATGGATTTCGCACCTCCTAACTTGTCTTATTTATTTAACTTCTTCTACTTTAATTAAGTGTGCAACCTTGAAGAGTGCACCACGAACAGCTTCGTTGTCACGAACGACAACACTGTGGTTAACTTTCTTTAAACCAAGGGCTTCAACGATTTTACGTTGCTTGGGGAGACGGTGGGCAACACTATGAATTAAAGTTACTTTTAAATCTGCCATCCTTATACTCCTCCTTACTCAGCTAAATGTTGAACTGAAACACCACGTAATTCAGCAACTTCTTCGGCGTCCTTAAGGTTCTTAAGACCTTCAAAAGTAGCACGAACAGCGTTGATTGGTGTATCAGAACCAAGTCGCTTACTTGTAACATCGGCAATTCCTGCAAGTTCCATGACGGCACGAACAGCGCCACCAGCAGCAACACCAGAACCTTCAGCGGCTGGCTTCAATAGAATACGGCCACCATCGTAAGTTCCGATGATTTCATGAGGAATCGTAGTACCGACGATTGGTACTTCAATAAGGTTTTTGTTTGCAGCTTCAACAGCCTTACGAATAGCTTCTGGAACTTCTTGAGCCTTACCAGTACCAAAGCCAACGTGACCTTTGTGATCGCCAACTACAACTAAAGCAGCAAAACGCAAACGACGTCCACCTTTTACAACCTTAGTGATACGGTTGATAGAAACGACATTATCTTCAAGATCCAATTTAGCGGGATCGATAAAATTAGCCATGTGCGGTTATTCCTCCTTTATTAGAATTCTAGTCCGTCTTCTCTAGCTTTTTCAGCTAATTGTTGAACGCGTCCGTGATACAAGTATCCGCCACGATCAAATACGACGTTTTTAATGTTCTTTTCTGAAGCACGCTTAGCAATGAGTGAACCAACTGCAGCAGCTTGTTCAGTCTTGTTACCATCTGCGACTTCTTTATCTAATGTAGAGGCACTGACTAGCGTCACACCCGCTACGTCATCAATAATTTGAGCGTAGATGTTTTTGTTTGAACGGAATACATTTAAGCGTGGGCGCTCAGCAGTACCAGAAATTTTACTACGAACACGCATATGACGCTTTTGACGTGTTTTGTTTTTATCTGGTTTAGTAATCAAAATAGTCACCTCTTTAAATTAATTAACAGCTAGGCTGCTTTATTTACCTGTTTTACCTTCTTTAAGTGTAATGTGTTCGTCTTCGTAACGAATACCCTTACCCTTATAAGGTTCTGGTGAACGAACTGCACGTACTTCGGCAGCAAAGTCCCCAACTTCTTGCTTGCTGATACCACTAATAATAATGGTAGTGTTGTCTGGTACTTCAACCGTTAAGTTATCACTAACCGTCATTTCGACAGGGTTTGAATAACCAACACTCAAAGTAAGAGTCTTACCCTTTAATTGGGCACGGTAACCAACACCGACAAGCTTCAAAGTCTTTTTAAAACCATTTGTGACACCTTCAACCATGTTGTGAAGGTTGGCACGCATCGTTCCGTGAAGTGCACGGGTTTTGTTGTTATCATCGCTACGATCGAAGTTAACTTCACCGTCACTAACTTTCATTTCAATAACTGGTGAAAAGGTTCTTGTAAGTGAACCTTTTGGTCCTTTAACCGTAACTTCATCGCCTTCGCGCTTAACTTCAACACCGGCTGGCACAACAACTGTTTTATATCCAATACGACTCATTTAAGGGCACCTCCTATCTTTTTAAAATTATTACCAGATGTAAGCTAATACTTCTCCGCCGATCTTCTTGGCACGTGCTTCTTTGTCGGTTACAACGCCTTCAGATGTAGAAATGATGGCGATACCTAAACCGTTAAGAACACGTGGAACAGCATCAGCTTTGACATATGAACGTAAGCCTGGCTTTGAAATACGCTTCAAACCTGAGATAACACGTTCGTTATCACGGCCGTACTTAAGAAATACACGAATGATACCTTGCTTGTCATCTTCGATGTATTCAACATCGCGAACGAAACCTTCACGCTTCAAGATTTCAGCAATGTCTTGCTTGATTTTAGATGCAGGTACTTCTACTGATTCGTGACGAACCATGTTCGCGTTACGAATACGAGTCAAGAAATCTGCAATTGGGTCAGTCATTGACATTTAGTTTTACCCTCCTTATTTAGTAGGTTTGTTTTACCAACTAGCTTTCTTCATACCAGGAATTTGACCCTTGTGAGCTAACTCGCGAAGGCAAATACGGCATAGGTGGAATTTTTGATAAACTGAATGTGGACGTCCACATCGTTCACAACGGGTATAATTTTGTGTCGAGAACTTAGCAGGACGCTGACTTTTAACAACCAATGATTTTTTAGCCAATGTGGAGCCTCCTTATTTATTTAGTAAATGGCATTCCGAATTGAGTTAACAATTCACGTGATTCTTCGTCGGTGTTGGCTGTAGTAACAATAACGATATCTAAACCACGAACACGATTAACATTATCGTAATCGATTTCTGGGAAGATCAATTGTTCTCTAACACCCAATGTATAGTTACCACGACCATCAAATGCGCGGCTACTTACACCATGAAAATCACGAACACGAGGTAATGAAACATTTACTAACTTGTCCAAAAATTCGTACATACGATCGCCACGAAGTGTAACCTTCGCACCAATTGCGTTTCCTTCACGAAGACGGAAACCGGCAATTGACTTCTTAGCTTTTGTAACCAAAGGCTTTTGACCAGCAATCAATGTCAATTCTGCAACAGCTTCATCAAGGTTTTTTGCGTTAGTAACAGCGTCACCAACACCCATGTTTAAAACGATCTTTTCGATCTTTGGTGCTTGCATAACTGACTTGTAACTGAATTTTTCCACCATTGCTGGTGTAATTTCGTTTTTGTACTTTTCTTCCAATCTACTTGGCATGGATGAAATATCCTCCTTTCAGTAAAAATTAATCGATTGTTTTACCTGACTTCTTACCAAATCTAACTTTATTGCCATCTTCAACACGGAAACCAACACGCGTTGGCTCGTTTGTTGATGGGTCAATTAACATTACGTTAGAAACTTGGATAGGCGCTTCCTTTTCAATAATTCCACCTTGTGGAGTTGATTGGGTCGCTTTTTGATGCTTTTTAATTAAGTTGATACCTTCAACGACAACGCGATTCTTAGCAGCAAGAGTCTTGGTAACAGTACCTTCTTTACCCTTATCTTTACCACTGATCACACGAACTTTGTCACCAGTTTTAATGAACATTCTATTGAGCACCTCCTGTCTTCCAATGGTGATTTATAGCACTTCTGGGGCTAAGGAAACGATCTTCATATAATCGTTATCACGTAATTCACGTGCGACAGGGCCAAAGATACGAGTACCTTGAGGGCTCTTATCATCACGGATTAAAACGGCAGCATTTTCGTCAAAGCGGATGTAAGATCCGTCAACTCGTCTAATACGAGACTTTGTACGAACGATAACTGCTTTAACAACGTCACCCTTCTTAACAACGCCACCTGGTGTTGCTTGTTTAACAGTTGCAACAATTACATCACCAATACCGGCGTAACGACGTTTTGAACCGCCGAGAACTTTAATAGTTAAAATTTCACGGGCACCTGAGTTATCAGCAACCTTTAAACGACTCTCTTGTTGGATCACAGCTAGTGTCCTCCTTTCATTTCCAAATCAGAATACGATAAACGACACTAGATAATAACTGATTTTTCAACAATGTTGATAAGGCGGAAACGCTTTGTTGCAGATAATGGACGAGTTTCCATAATTTCCACGATATCGCCTTGCTTAGCTTCGTTATTTTCATCGTGAGCTTTATACTTCTTGGTATATTTAATACGTTTGCCATAAGTAGCATGCATCTTAGTTGTTTCAACAGCTACAGTAATTGTCTTGTCCATCTTGTCAGAAACAACACGGCCACGGTATACCTTACGATCATTACGAGCTTCACTCATGTATAGTACCTCCTTTTATCGTATTCTATTTACTTAATTCTTGTTGACGTAAAGCAGTTTTAATACGTGCGATGTTCTTACGTACTTGCTTTAGTCTTGCTGTATTTTCAAGTTGACCGGTAGCCAATTGGAAGCGAAGGTTGAACAACTCATCCTTGTATGACTTCTCTTTGTCGATCATTTCAGCAGTGGTTAATTCATTAATTTCTTTAGCCTTCATTTGATTCGCCACCTACTTCCTCACGTGCAATAACCTTAGTACGGACGGGAAGCTTCATTGCAGCCAAACGTAATGCCTCACGTGCGACGTCCTCAGGAACGCCAGCAACTTCGAACAATACTTTTTCGCGCTTAACTGGAGCAACCCAACCAGCTGGAGTACCTTTACCATTACCCATACGTACTCCGACACCTTTTTCAGTGTATGATTTGTGAGGGAAAATTTTGATCCAAACTTTCCCACCACGCTTCATGTAACGTGTCATAGCAACACGCGCAGCTTCGATTTGACGGTTGGTAATCCAACTTGAATCGAGCGATTGTAAACCGTAATCACCAAAGGTAACTTCACGGCCACCTTTAGCACGACCACGTAGCTTACCACGATGTTCACGACGATGCTTTACTCGCTTAGGTACCAGCATGCTTATTTCCCTCCTTTGTCAGTATTTCCTTGAACAGAGTTCTTCTTTTCAGGGAGAATTTCACCACGGTAAATCCAAGTCTTAACACCCAGAGCACCGTAAGTAGTGTGTGCTTCAACCCATGCATAATCAATATCAGCACGGAGCGTGTGCAATGGAACAGTACCTTCTGAGTATGATTCGATACGAGACATGTCTGCACCGTTTAAACGGCCGGCAACTTGTGTCTTAATACCCTTGGCACCTGAACGCATTGTACGTTGCATTGTTTGCTTCATAGCACGACGGAAAGCGACACGACCCTCAAGTTGACGAGCAATGTTTTCACCGACTAATTTAGCATCCAAATCAGGTTTCTTGATTTCAATGATGTTAATGTGAACTTTCTTACCAGTTAAGTTGTTTAATTCCTTACGGAGATTTTCAACTTCTGCTCCACCTTTACCGATTACCATTCCTGGTTTTGCGGTATGAATTGAAACGTTTACGCGATTTGCAGCACGTTCGATTTCAACTGTTGAGACAGATGCATCGGCAAGTCTTTTTTCGATATATTTGCGGATTTTGAGGTCTTCACGTAAATAAGTAGCAAAATCTTTTTCGGCGTACCATTTTGCTTCCCAGTCACGGATGATACCAACTCGTAATCCGGTAGGATTAATCTTTTGACCCACGCGTTATCCCTCCTATTTTTCAGATACTACTACAGTAATATGACTTGTTCGCTTGTTAATTGGTGAAGCAGAACCCTTAGCTCTTGGGCGGAAACGCTTCAAGGTAGGTCCTTCGTTTACGTAAACTTCACTAACAATTAAATCTTGACGATCTAAGTCGAAGTTATTTTCAGCATTTGCTACTGCTGACATTAATACTTTTTCTACGATTGGCGAGCCACCACGTGGTGTGAATTTCAAAATTGAAATTGCTTCAGCTACGCTTTTACCTCTGATAAGATCAACGACAAGGCGGACCTTACGAGCGGCAATACGAACTGTCTTCGCCGTTGCTTTTGCTGATGTAACTTGTTCAGCCATTGGTTATCCTCCTTTTAGACCCTCGTCTTCTTATCATCGTTACCATGACCTCGGAAAGTACGAGTTGGAACGAATTCACCAAGCTTGTGACCAACCATGTCTTCTTGAATGAAGACAGGCACGTTCTTACGACCGTCATAAACAGCGATCGTATAGCCGATAAAGCTTGGGAAGATAGTTGAGCGACGAGACCAAGTCTTAATTACAGACTTCTTTTCTGAATCCTTTTGCGCCTCGATCTTCTTTAAAAGATGAGCATCGGCAAAAGGTCCTTTTTTTAGACTACGACCCATTATGAAACCTCCTCTTCAATATATGGTTTATTCATTCAATTGGCGGTTAATTATTTACCCTTACGGTGACGAACGATGAACTTCTCAGAAGAAGCCTTCTTGTTACGAGTCTTCTTACCAATAGTCTTCTTACCCCATGGAGAAAGAGGTGATGGACGACCGATAGGAGCTTTACCTTCACCACCACCATGAGGGTGATCGTTAGGGTTCATAACAGATCCACGAGTATGTGGTCGCTTACCAACCCAACGGTTACGGCCGGCTTTACCAACATTAACAAGTTCGTGTTCTTCATTACCAACAGTACCGATCGTTGCACGGTTAACAGCAAGGATCATACGAACTTCGCCTGAAGTCAAACGAACTAAAGCGTACTTACCTTCCTTACCAAGCAATTGTGCAGAAGCACCAGCAGAACGAACTAATTGTCCACCCTTACCTGGCTTCAATTCGATGTTGTGGATAACTGTACCAACAGGAATGTTTTGTAATGGCAATGCATTACCAACTTTGATGTCGGCTTCTGGTCCTGATTCAACCTTGTCTCCAACCTTCAAACCTTTTGGTGCAATGATGTATGACTTGATACCGTCAGCGTAAACAAGTAAAGCAATGTTTGAAGTACGGTTTGGATCGTATTCAATTGCCTTAACAGTAGCAGGCACATTGTCTTTTGTACGTTTGAAATCAATAATACGGTACTTCGTCTTGTTACCACCGCCGCGGTGACGTACAGTCATATGACCGTAGTTGTTACGACCAGCGGTATGGCTCTTTGATTCCAATAATGACTTTTCTGGCTTTGACTTAGTGATTACAGAACTGTAATCAAGACTAGTCATGTTACGACGGCCATTACTTGTTGGTTTATATACTTTTAAAGCCACGTTATTTTCCTCCTAAATTAAATTTTCGCTTATTCTTCGCCGAATAATTGAATTTCCTTTGAATCAGAAGATAAAGTGACAATAGCTTTACGACGCTTCTTAGTGTAGCCTTCGTAACGGCCTTGACGCTTTAACTTTCCTTTAACATTCATAATATTAACTTTGACAACTTTAACGTCGAAGATATCTTCGATAGCCTTTTTGACTTGTGTCTTGGTTGCCCGTACATCAACGTCGAACGTATAACGCTTGTCGTCTAACAAAGCTGTAGATGCTTCTGTAACTACTGGGCGTAAAATAATATCGCGTGATTCCATTATGCGAGCACCTCCTCTACTTGAGAAAGGGCAGATTTAGTAATGACCACCTTGTCGCTGTTAATTAAGTCAAGGACGTTAACGCCGTTAGCATCAATTACCTTGACGTTACTTAAGTTACGAGCTGCAAGTGCGGCATTATCATTGCCATCTTCAAGTACAACTAATGTCTTAGTGTCTACGTTGAGACCTGCTAAAACATTTGAAAATTCCTTCGTCTTTGGTTCTTTGAAGTTGAGCTCATCAACAACTACGAAGCTTGCGTCTAACACTTTTTGTGAAAGAACTGACTTCAAAGCTAAACGAGCAACCTTGCGTGGTAAGTGATAACGGTATGAGCGAGGTGTTGGTCCGAAGACAGTACCACCGCCGACCCATTGTGGAGATCTAGTTGAACCTTGACGGGCACGACCAGTTCCTTTTTGACGCCATGGCTTCTTTCCACCGCCACGGACTGCACTACGGTTTTTAACTGCGTGAGTACCCTGACGAAGAGAAGCGCGTTGCATCAACACTGCATCAAATACGACGTTGTTGTTAGGTTCGATTCCGAAAATAGCATCGTTCAAGTCGATGTTGCCGTTTTCTGAACCATTTTGTTTGAATAAAGTTACGCTAGTCATCTATGTTCTCCTCCCTTCTTATTTTTTTGGTGCGCGAACAGCACTCTTGATTTCAACGAATGACTTGTTAGCACCAGGGACGTTACCCTTAATTAACAATACGTTGTTGTCTAAGTCAGCACGAACGATTTTAAGATTTTGAACGGTAACAGTCTTGTTACCCATACGACCAGGCAATTTCTTACCAGGGAACACACGGTTAATAATGGCACCCAATGAACCTGGACGACGGTGATAACGAGAACCATGAGTTTCTGGTCCACGGCTTTGTCCATCTTTATGAACGTTACCTTGGTATCCATGACCTTTTGTTGTACCCGTTACATCAACGTAGTCGCCTTCGTTAAAGATATCAACTTTAACTTCGTCTGCTACCTTGTATTCTCCTAGCTCGACATCGTTGATTTCACGAATGAAGCGCTTAGGAGCCGTTTTTGCTTTTGAAACATGACCTTGTTCTGGTTTGTTGCTGAGAACGTCGCGTTTGTCTTGGAAACCAAGTTGAACTGCTTCGTAGCCATCGTTTTCCATTGTCTTAACTTGTAAAACAACGTTAGGAGTAGCTTCGACAACTGTAACTGGTACCAATTCGCCGTTTTCAGTAAACACTTGAGTCATTCCGACTTTTCTACCTAAGATTCCTTTTCTGGTCATGAGTACACCTCCGATATAATGTAATTATTTTTTGAAAATTATAGTTTGATTTCGATATCTACACCACTTGGCAAGTCGAGCTTCATTAATGAGTCAACTGTCTTTGGTGTTGGATTAACAATATCAATTAAACGCTTGTGCGTACGCATTTCGAATTGTTCGCGAGACTTCTTGAACTTATGTGGTGAACGTAGCACCGTGTAGATAGTACGATCAGTTGGCAATGGAATTGGGCCTGAGATAGTGGCACCAGTTCTCTTTGCTGTTTCAACGATCTTGTCCGCTGATTGATCTAAGATACGGTGTTCGTACGCCTTTAAACGAATACGAATTTTTTGTTTTGCCATTGTGTTCCCTCCTTCGTCTATTTTCAAAATAAGACTAACTCCGTGAAAATTACCGCCACACCCTATGGCAAAGCGGCCGGGTGTGTCGCAACCTTCCACATCAACGCTATGAATATGCTCGAGGACAGTATTATCCCCTAAAAAATCAGCACTAGTACATGATACAAAAAAAAAGCCCTTTATGCAAGGACTTTTCGCTACAATCTCCATTTAATTAGATGATTCTAATTCGGATGAATTGTTTAATTAGTCAGCAGCTGGTGTGCCACCGTTTTTCTTGATAATTTCTGCTTGAATGCTCTTAGGAACGGCTTCGTAGTGATCAAAGGTCATTGTGAAAGTACCACGGCCTTGTGATGCTGAACGAAGAGTCGTTGCGTAACCGAACATTTCTGAAAGTGGGACGAATGAATGGATTTGTTTTGCGTTTCCGCGATCTTCCATACCTTCAACACGTCCACGACGTGCAGTAACTTGTCCCATGATATCACCCATGTATTCTTCAGGGATAACGATATCAACCTTCATGATTGGTTCAAGGATAACTGGGCCAGCTTGCTTAGCGGCGTTACGTAATGCCAATGATGCGGCAACCTTAAAGGCAGCTTCACTTGAATCGACATCATGGTAACTACCATCGTAAAGCTTGGCTTTAACGTCAACGATTGGGTAACCGGCAAGAACACCGTTTTCCAATGATTCCTTCAAACCTTGTTCAACTGAAGGGATGAATTCACGAGGAACAACACCACCAACGATAGCGTCTTCGAATTCGAATCCTTTACCAGCTTCGTTAGGAGTGAATTCAATCCAAACGTCACCATATTGACCTTTACCACCAGATTGACGAACAAACTTACCTTGTGCTGAGGCAGTCTTCGTAAATGCTTCACGGTAGGCAACTTGAGGTGCACCAACAGTAGCTTCAACTTTGAATTCACGCTTCATACGGTCAATGATGATATCCAAGTGAAGCTCACCCATACCAGCAATCAAAGTTTCACCAGTTTCAGGATTAGTTTCAGCCTTGAAAGTTGGATCTTCTTCAGAAAGCTTTTGAAGAGCATTGTTCATCTTGTCTTGGTCAGCCTTCGTCTTAGGTTCAACAGCAACCTGAATAACTGGTTCAGGGAATTCCATTGATTCCAAGTGAAGTGGATGATCAACATCAGTCAATGAATCACCAGTAGTGGTGTTCTTAAGACCGATAGCAGCAGCAATATCACCTGAGAAAACTTCTGGGATTTCTTGACGGTGATTTGAGTGCATTTGGAGCAAACGTCCAACACGTTCACGCTTGTCTTTTGAAGTGTTTAAGACGTATGAACCTGATTCAAGAGTTCCAGTATAAACACGAATAAACGTCAAACGACCAACGAATGGATCAGTTGCAATCTTGAAGGCCAAAGCGGCAAATGGATCGTCGTCGCTAGCAATCAGTTCAACGTCTTCACCAGTATCTGGGTTAGTGGCGTTGTATGGCTTAACATCTAATGGAGATGGTAAGTAATCGATAACGGCATCAAGCATCATTTGAACACCTTTGTTCTTGAAGGCTGAACCAGCAAGAACTGGGAATAATTCAAGGCTTAATGTACTGCGACGAATAGCAGCTTTAATTTCAGGAACTGAAATTTCTTCACCGCCAAGGTACTTTTCCATGATGTCTTCGTCAAGGTCAGCAAGTTGTTCGAGCATTGCGTCACGACGCTTTTCAGCTTCTTCACGGTACTCTTCAGGAACATCAACTGTATCCCAGTTTGAACCAAGTTCGTCTTGGTCATAGATATCGGCCTTCATTTCAACAAGGTCAATGATACCTTCGAAGTCATCTTCGGCACCGATTGGCATTTGGATAGCCAAAGCGTTTGCTTGAAGACGATCCTTCAATGATTGAACTGAGAAGTCAAAGTCGGCTCCCAATTTGTCCATCTTGTTGGCAAAAACGATACGAGGAACACTGTAGTCTGACGCTTGACGCCAAACAGTTTCAGTTTGAGGTTCCACACCAGCTTGTGCATCAAGCACAGCTACGGCACCATCTAAGACACGAAGTGAACGTTCAACTTCAACAGTGAAGTCCACGTGTCCTGGGGTATCGATAATGTTGATACGGTGATCCTTCCATTCAGCAGTTGTAGCGGCTGAAGTAATCGTGATACCACGTTCTTGTTCTTGTTCCATCCAGTCCATTTGTGAAGCCCCTTCATGGGTTTCACCAATCTTGTGAATTTTACCAGTGTAATACAAGATACGTTCAGTTGTGGTTGTTTTACCGGCATCAATATGTGCCATGATTCCGATATTCCGCGTCATTTCAAGCGGGAATGGTCGTGTATTAGCCATGTTAAGTTTGTAACTCCTCTCAAATTTAATGCAATTTGTAAAAAAGATGGCCATATCATGTGCTATAGCCATCTTCCTCAATTTATTGTAAAGTTCCAGCAATGCTAACCATTAATTAATGAAGAAACATCGTTGAATTCTTACGCTAAAGTCGAGGTTGAGTCTACCAACGATAGTGAGCGAAGGCACGGTTAGCGTCTGCCATCTTATGCGTGTCTTCACGCTTCTTAACAGATGCACCAGTGTTGTTAGCAGCATCCATGATTTCACGCGCAAGACGTTCAGTCATAGTGTGTTCCCCACGTGAACGTGAGTAGTTAACGATCCAACGTAGTCCTAAAGTTGAACGACGATCTGGACGAACTTCGATAGGAACTTGGTAGTTAGATCCACCAACACGGCGAGCCTTAACTTCCAATACTGGCATAACGTTCTTCATAGCCTCGTCGAATACTTCAACAGGGTCGTTACCAGTTTCTTTCTTAATTAAATCAAAAGCACCATATAAAATTTGTGATGCAGTACCACGACGTCCGTCCAACATCAAGTGGTTAATCAAACGAGTAACCATCTTTGAATTGTACATTGGATCAGGAAGTACTTCGCGCTTTTGTACGTTTCCTTTTCTTGGCATTAATATATCCTCCTAGTATCAATCATCTAAAGCCATTGTCGATACAATGAAGCTTCAGACGTTAAAGTTTAAATTAGTCTTTAGGCTTTAGGCTTCTTTGTACCGTACTTAGAACGACTTTGACGACGATCTTCAACACCGGCAGTATCCAAAGCACCACGGATAACATGGTAACGAACACCAGGTAAATCCTTAACACGGCCTCCACGAATTAAAACAACACTATGTTCTTGTAAGTTGTGGCCAATACCAGGAATGTATGCAGTAACTTCGATCAAGTTTGAAAGACGAACACGAGCGTACTTACGCAAAGCTGAGTTAGGCTTCTTTGGTGTCATCGTTCCAACACGAGTTGCAACACCACGTTTTTGTGGGGCTGGATTGTTAACTTGCTTCTTCTTGTAACTGTTATACCCGAAGTTAAGAGCTGGGGCATTTGATTTAGAACTTCTAGATTTACGACCTTTACGAACCAATTGGTTGATAGTAGGCATCTAAGAGTCCTCCCTTCTTTTCCATAGATTATTTTTAAGTCCACACATCCAGGTGGTTCATTTTTATGTAAAAAGAAAAACCTGTGTGTTTTAATTATTGTGCAATGTTTTCAGTCAGCATGACTGCGAATAGCAGGAACCTACAAAAAGCACCTTTAAAAGAATACCATGGCATCCAGATAGTGTCAATAAGTTATCCACAATTCCATTTCGTAATTAATAACTGAGGTGAAGAACTGTTGATAATTTTTTTGAGTTTACTTTTTGCATTTGGTGCATCGCTTGCGTCTTTTTTATACGCATCCATCTACCGATTAACACACAACTTTTCCATTATAAGTCCGCGTTCTCGTTGTGACAACTGCCAAACTAAATTAAAGCCATTCGAGTTGATTCCAATTCTTAGTTTTCTCTGGCAACGTGGCCACTGCCGCTACTGCGCAACAGCAATCGGCTGGCCATCATTGGTTGTCGAAACGACTGGTGGTTTTATCGTCGCTGGCATAATTTGTTATCCGTTGCGTCCCAAAATGATTTTGTTAGTCGTCTTGATGTTTCTGATGCTCACGCTCGCTATTCTCGACTCTAAAACATTGAGCGTACCAACCTACCTTTTAGCACTAACCGCAATCTTGGCAATTGGATACCAACCAAGTAGCTGGCAATTTCTCATTTATATTTTTAGTATTTGGTTACTCGCTCAATTACCACTAAGACGATTCAATCAAATTGGACTTGCCGACGTCGATTTAATTTTTATCATTTACTGGCTCTCTGGGCTGACACAGGCGACCATCATTCTGCTGATTGCCTGTTTATCTGCACTAGGTCATTTTAAAATTCGACCGCACACAGAGCGAATTCCCTTTATCCCCCACTTAGCTTTAGCCTTCATCACTTGGACCATCATCTATCTACACATTTCTTAGTTCCGAGAACACAAAAAGAGCGACTAACGCAAACTTGCGCTAGTCGCTCTTTTATCATGACAAATTAATTATTTGTTTTCTTCTGCTTCCTCAGCCTTCATCCGACGTTCTAACTCATTAATTGAGTAAACGCCATCAGTAGATGAGTCACCAGCTTCTTTTGGTTCGATGTTTCCGTAGGCTTTCATACCAGTACCTGCAGGAATAATCTTACCAATAATAACATTTTCCTTAAGTCCGATCAGTGGATCGTTCTTACCGCGAATTGCAGCATCGGTAAGTACTCGAGTTGTTTCCTGGAATGAGGCAGCTGACAAGAAACTGTTCGTTTCAAGGGCAGCCTTAGTGATTCCCAAGATAACAGGACGAGCAGTGGCTGGAATACCACCGGCAATTAAGGTCTTGTAGTTTTCATCCTTGAAATCTGCAATATCCATTAATGTACCAGGCAAGACATCCGTATCACCAGGATCCATGACGCGAATCTTACGAAGCATTTGGCGAACCATGATTTCAACGTGCTTATCTAAGATAGTAACACCTTGCATACGGTAAACCTTTTGAACTTCGTGAAGAAGGTAGTTTTCAGTTGAAATAACGTCACGAACACGGATTAATTCCTTAGGATCAATAGAACCTTCATTTAACGCATAACCACGGCGAATTGTATCGCCTTCTGCAACACGTAAACGTGCATTGATTGGTAATGTGTAAGTTCTGGTATCTGCTTCACCCTTGATTGTGATATCTTTCGTCCGTTCTGCTGGGTTTTCCTCGATTGATTCAACCACACCAGTAACTTCAGTGATTTCAGCTTTACCTTTAGGGTTCCGTGATTCAAAGATTTCTTGAATACGTGGAAGACCTTGGGTAATATCTTCGTTTCCGGCAACACCACCGGTATGGAAGTTACGCATCGTTAATTGCGTACCTGGTTCACCGATTGATTGAGCAGCAACAGTACCAACTGCTTCACCAACTTCAACTTCGTCACCAGTAGCCATGTTACGGCCATAACAGTGTTCGCAAACACCGTGAACCGTGTTACAAGTGAAGGCAGTTCTGATAGTAACTTCTTCAATACCAGCATCAACGATCTTTTGAGCCTTAGCTTCATCGATCATTTCGTTACGCTTAACGTAAACTTCACCAGTGTTAGGATCCACAACTGACTTCATTGCGTAACGGCCTAGCATACGATCGTAAAGTGGTTCAATCATTTCGTTACCTTCACGAATGGCACTAATTCTCAAGCCTCGGTCAGTTCCACAATCAACTTCACGAACAATAACATCTTGGGCCACATCGACCAAACGACGAGTCAAGTAACCTGAGTTGGCAGTCTTCAAGGCCGTATCAGTCATACCTTTACGAGCACCATGGGTAGAAATGAACATTTCCAAGACAGAAAGTCCCTCACGGAAATTAGCCGTGATAGGCAATTCCATGATTTCACCGTTAGGCGCAGCCATCAAACCACGCATACCGGCCAATTGCGTAAAGTTAGAGATGTTACCACGGGCACCAGAATCACTCATCATAAAGATTGGGTTCTGGGCATCGAAGTTATGAATCAGCTTTTCTTGAAGTTCGTCCTTAGCATCGTTCCAAATACCGATAACGCGTTCGTAACGTTCCTGGTTTGTAATCAAACCACGACGGAACTGCTTCGTAACCGTTGCAACTTGCTTGTGGGCGGCTTCGATGATTGCTGGCTTTTCCTTAACTTCAGTAATATCAGCGATACCAACGGTGACACCTGATTGGGTCGACTCGTCGTAACCTAAGTCCTTCATACGGTCAAGCAAGAGTGACGTTTCAGTCACTTTGTATTGCTTGTAGACTTCGGCAATGATATCACTCAAGAAGCCCTTCTTGAATGGCTTAACAGGTTCTGCATTTTGAAGGTACTCATGCACATCCTCGCCCTTTTCCAAGAAGTACTTGTCAGGAACGTAGCCGTTTAAGTTTGTGTTTGTTGGTTCGTTCAAGTATGGGAATGACCCTGGCAAGATGTTGTTGAAAATAATCTTACCAACTGAAGTCATCAAGATCTTTGAACGTTGTGCCTCAGTAAATGGCTTTTCAATCAATGAAGAAGTTTGAATACCAACACGAGTGTGCCAGTGAACAAGACCATTTCTGAAGGCCAGAACAGCTTCATCGCCATCCTTGAAAATCATGCCTTCGCCTTCACGACCGGCTTCTTCCATAGTTAGGTAGTAGTTACCGATAACCATATCTTGAGAAGGTGTAACCACTGGCTTACCATCCTTAGGTGCCAAAATATGGTGAGCTGCAAGCATCAGCAAACGAGCTTCAGCTTGGGCTTCATCAGATAAAGGCACATGGATAGCCATTTGGTCACCATCAAAATCGGCATTGTAAGCTTCACAGGCCAATGGATGGAGACGCATCGCTTTACCACTAACAAGTACGGGTTCAAAAGCTTGAATACCCAAACGGTGAAGCGTAGGTGCCCGGTTAAGCAACACTGGGTGTTCCTTAATGACATCCTCGAGCACTGTGAAGACATCTTCGTCTTCGTGATCGATTTTACGCTTAGCGTTCTTGATGTTAGAAGCTAAGTTACGTTTAACAAGTTCCTTCATGATAAATGGCTTGAATAGTTCCATCGCCATTTGAACAGGAAGACCCATTTGGTTCATTCGAAGTGAAGGACCAACGTCAATAACTGAACGACCTGAGTAATCAACACGCTTACCCAAGAGGTTTTGACGGAAACGACCTTGCTTACCCTTCAACATGTGTGAAAGAGACTTCAATGGACGGTTACCAGGACCGGCAACTGGACGACCACGACGACCGTTATCAATCAAAGCATCAACGGCTTCTTGTAACATCCGCTTTTCGTTTTGAACGATGATACCAGGAGCGTGTAAGTCCAAAAGACGCTTAAGACGGTTGTTACGGTTAATTACTCGACGGTACAAGTCATTTAAATCAGAAGTGGCGAAACGGCCACCTTCCAATTGAACCATTGGTCGAATGTCAGGTGGAATAACTGGAATAGTATCCATAACCATCCATTCAGGTTCGTTACCTGAAGTAACAAATGCCTCAAGAATGTCCAAACGACGAACGGCACGCGTCCGCTTTTGACCGGTTGCTTCTTTAAGTTCTGCCTTAAGTTCGGCAACTTCAGTTTCCAAGTCGACGTCTCTGAGCAGTTTCTTAATGGCAGCCGCACCCATTTCAGCTTCGAACTTGTTGCCGTATTCGAGCTTCTTGTCACGGTAATCTTTTTCAGATAAGAGTTGTTTCTTCTCTAATGGTGTATTGCCGGGGTTAATTACGACGTATGAAGCGAAGTAAATAATTTCTTCCAAAGCACGAGGGCTCATGTCTAAGACAAGACCCATTCGGCTAGGGATTCCCTTGAAGTACCAGATGTGAGTAACTGGTGCAGCAAGTTCAATATGACCCATCCGTTCACGACGGACCTTTGAACGAGTAACTTCAACACCACAGCGGTCACAAACGACACCCTTATAACGGATTCGCTTGTACTTACCACACGCACATTCCCAGTCTTTAGTTGGGCCAAAGATTCGTTCATCAAATAGTCCGTCTTTTTCTGGTTTTAATGTTCGATAGTTGATGGTTTCAGGCTTCTTGACCTCACCATAAGACCAACTACGGATCTTATCAGGTGAAGCAAGGCCAATTTGCATGCTTTCGAATTTATTAACATCGACCACAGAATCGACCTCCCTTTTTAGTCTTTAGTATTCGCGTTGGACTCGTTAGTTGTCTCTTCAGCACTAGCACTTGCTGCTGCTTCAGAATCAGCTTGTTGTTTTTGTTCGGCTTGTTGTTCAGCGTATTTGCTCAATGCATCTACGTTTACAACATCGTCGTCATCTTCGTCCATATCACGAAGTTCGATTTCTTTACTGTCGTTATCAAGAACTTTCATATCAAGACCAAGGGATTGTAGTTCCTTAACAAGCACTCGGAATGATTCAGGAACACCTGGCTTAGGAATTGGTTCACCCTTAACAATAGCTTCGTATGTCTTCACACGACCAACAACGTCATCTGACTTGTAAGTCAAGATTTCTTGAAGGGTGTATGCAGCACCATAAGCTTCGAGGGCCCAAACTTCCATTTCACCAAAACGTTGGCCACCAAATTGGGCTTTACCACCTAATGGTTGTTGTGTAACTAATGAGTAAGGTCCGATTGAACGAGCATGGATCTTATCATCAACCATGTGGGCAAGCTTCATGTAGTGCATAACCCCAACGGCAACTGGCTTGTCAAAGGCTTCACCAGTACGACCGTCATAAAGAACTGTCTTACCATCTGATGACATGCCAGCTTCCTTAACGGCGTTCCAGATATCAGCATCTTGCGCACCATCGAAGACAGGTGTTGCCATGTGGATACCTAAGTTACGAGCAGCCATACCCAAGTGAATTTCAAGCACTTGTCCAATGTTCATACGGGAAGGCACACCCATTGGGCTAAGCATGATGTCGATTGGTGTACCATCTGGCATGTATGGCATATCCTCTTCAGGAATAACCACTGAAACGGTACCCTTGTTACCATGACGACCGGCCATCTTGTCACCCACTTGTAGCTTACGCTTTTGAGCGATGTAGACACGGACCATCATGTTAACGCCTGGTGATAATTCATCGCCGTTTTCACGGGTGAAAATCCGGACGTTTTGGATAATACCGCCACCACCATGAGGAACACGAAGTGAAGTATCACGAACTTCACGAGCTTTTTCACCAAAGATTGCGTGAAGAAGTCGTTCTTCGGCAGATAATTCAGTAACTCCCTTAGGCGTTACCTTACCAACAAGGATGTCACCGTCTTGAACTTCGGCACCAATCCGGATAATACCGGCTTCGTCCAGGTTCTTAAGGGCATCTTCGCTGACGTTAGGGATTTCGCGAGTCATTTCCTCAGGTCCAAGCTTTGTGTCCCGAGCTTCTGATTCGTATTCTTCAATATGGATTGACGTATAAACGTCTTCCTTAACCAAACGCTCGTTAATCGCGATGGCATCTTCGAAGTTGTAACCTTGCCAAGTCATAAAGGCAACTAATGGGTTTTGACCAAGAGCCAATTCACCATTTTCCATTGATGGTCCATCAGCCAACACTTCATCAACATCGACATGATCACCGACCTTAACAATTGGACGTTGGTTGTAGTTCTTACCACCGTTAGAACGTTGGAACTTCATTAACTTGTACTTGTCTAAGGCGCCGTCTTCACGACGAACACGAATTTCACGTGCATCAACGTATTCAACAGTTCCTTCTTGCTTAGCAATCAAAGCAACACCCGAGTCATGAGCAGCTTTGTATTCAATACCAGTACCGATTAATGGTGAATGTGGGTCGACCAATGGAACGGCCTGACGCATCATGTTAGCACCCATCAACGCACGGTTTGAGTCATCGTTTTCCAAGAAAGGAATACATGCCGTCGCAACAGAAACAACTTGCTTAGGCGAAACGTCCATGTAATCGACGTTTTCGATACTAGTTTCGATGTTTTCTGACTTAGCTCGCGCCATAACCACGTCGTTAACGAATGAACCGTCATCGTTCAATGGTGAGTTAGCTTGAGCCACAACGAAGTTATCTTCTTCGTCAGCAGTTAAATAATCAATCTTATCGGTAACCTTGTGGGTATCCCAACTAACACGACGGTATGGGGTTTCAATAAAACCATACTTGTTGATACGTGCATAACTGGAAAGACTGTTAATCAAACCAATGTTAGGACCTTCAGGCGTTTCAATCGGACACATACGGCCATAATGCGTATAGTGAACGTCTCGAACTTCATATCCGGCACGATCACGAGTCAAACCACCAGGTCCAAGGGCTGAAAGACGACGTTTATGCGTCAATTCACCCAATGGGTTAGTTTGGTCCATGAATTGTGACAGTTGTGATGAACCGAAGAATTCTTTAATTGAAGCAACAACTGGACGGATGTTAATTAATTGTTGAGGTGTCACTGTTGAAGCATCTTGAATTGACATTCTTTCGCGAACAACACGTTCCATCCGTGAAAGACCAATTCTGAATTGGTTTTGAAGTAATTCACCGACTGAACGAATCCGACGGTTACCCAAGTGATCAATATCATCAGTTGAACCAATACCTTCTTGCAAGTTGAAGAAGTAGTTGATTGAAGCAATGATATCAGCTGGTGTAACATGCTTGTAAGCTAACTCAATGTTACCATTACCAATAACTGGTAAAGCACGTTCAGGATCATCTGGTGATTGCACCTTGATGATTTGAAGATCCATTGGGTCTGTCACTACGGCTTGATCTGAAGGTGTATATGTGACTGTCTTGAAATCGTTACGTTCCAAGTATGGTGTCAACGTCTTTAAAACGTCCTTATCTACCAAAGTACCGGCTTGTGCTAACACTTCACCAGTATCAGGATCGGCTAAAGTTTCAGCTAAAGTTAAACCTAATAAACGGTTCTTAAGTGAAAGCTTCTTGTTAGTCTTGTAACGACCAACAGGTGCCATGTCGTAACGCTTTGGATCGAAGAAACGAGCAGTCAAAAGGCTACGTGAAGAGTCAGCTGTCTTTGGCTCACCTGGGCGTAGACGCTCGTAAATATCTTTTAGCGATTCTTCAACACGAGAATCCTCAGTATTCTTGTGAACATCCTTTTCAAGAGTTAAAGCCAAACTTTCGTTATCACCCAACATCTCAAGAATTTCGTCGTCTGAACCGAAACCTAATGCACGAACTAATTCGGTCATTGGAATCTTACGAGTCCGGTCAATTCGGACATACGAAATATCCTTGGCGTCGGTCTCAAATTCAAGCCAAGCACCACGGTTAGGAATTAATGTCGTACCAAAAATAGTACGACCGTTTTTATCTTTTTCTTCATTGAAATAAACACCTGGAGAACGAACTAATTGAGAAACAATAACTCGCTCGGCACCATTAATAATGAAGGTTCCTTGCTCTGTCATTAATGGGAAGTCACCAAAGAAAACATCTTGAGACTTGATTTCACCAGTTTCATGGTTAGTCAAACGTAAAGTGACGTGAAGTGGTGCTGAGTAGTTGGCGTCATGTTCGCGCGCTTCATCAACAGTGTACTTCGGTTCTAATAATTGATAGTCAACGAATTCAAGGGATAGGTTACCTTGGAAATCGTCAATTGGCATGATGTCTTCAAACATTTCCCGCAAACCTTCGTCCAGGAACCAATTGTAAGAATTGGATTGGATTTCGATAAGGTTAGGTAAATCAAGAACTTCCTTGATTCGGGCATAACTACGACGGGTACGGTGCTTACCGTATTTAACTAAGTGTCCTGCCAAGTTGTTCACCTCTCCAAATTATTCTGCGAATGGAACCCCTTTTTTATATTACATTTTGATTACAAATGCTCTCAAATGCCAAAAAAGGGCAAAAAAAATCCAAAAATAAGATCACTCTTACTTTTGGTTTTATAGTGAAGCCAACGGACAATAGATCGCCGACTTCAATTTCACTCACAGTTGCATACAAATTATATAGTACTCTTTCGTAGATTGCGTGTCAAGGATTGCTAGCTAAACTTTGCGGGGCGACTTTTTTTCATCGTCACAAACTCTTCCGCATTAGTCGGATGGAGCGCAACGGTGCGATCTAAGTCACGTTTAGTTGCACCCATGTGGAATGCTACCGCAAAGCCCTGGAGAATTTCGCTCATTTCATCCCCAATACCGTGCATCCCCACCACTTTCTCCGTCTCACCCGCGCAGACAATCTTGAAATGATTCTTCCGACCGCTACCAGCAAGCGCGTACTTTTCCGGGAAAAATGACGACTCATAAACACTGATCTGATCGTGACCAAATTTGGCAACTGCTTCTTCCTCAGTCAAGCCAACGCTCCCGATCTCAGGATGGGTAAAAATAACGGTTGCGACCTCACTATAATCTAGGTAGTCATCATCCCGATGATTAAATAGCCGTTCCGACAAACGGCGGCCAGCAGCAATTGCGGCCGGCGTGAGATTTTTAATATCAACAATATCACCAACCGCATAAATTCCCTTGGCTGTCGTATTTTGAAATTTATCTACTTTAATGGCGCCACTGGCTTTCAGCGCCACATCCGTGTGTTCTAGACCAATGCTAGCTGTATTCGGTGTGCGGCCAATCGCCCACAGTATCTGATCTGTTTGGATGAGCCGACCCGTTTGCGTTTCAATGACGAACTGATCTGCTTTTTGCGTCGCCTTGACAGCTTCTTCACCCGTGATGACGTTTATGGTATCACGGTACCGGGACGTGATTTCATCAGAAAGCATATCGTCAAATCTTGGGAGTAACCGATCTTCGCGTAATAAAAGCGTTACTTCGCTACCAAGCGTTTGCAAAGTCCCCGCAAATTCGGTCGCAATATAACCGCTCCCCACAATCACGATCCGCTTGGGCAACGTCGCCAAATCGAAGAAGCCATCGGAAGTTATTCCCAATTCACCACCCTCAATATCGGGACGTTTAGGTTTTCCGCCCGTAGCAATTAAAATGTGGTCTGTCGTATAACGCACGCCACCAGCCTCAACCGTATGATTATCCACAAACCGAGCAGCTTGTTTTAAATGAGTGACCCCATTACCATCCAAACCACTAAAGTAGCTACCGTGAATTCGGTCGATGTATGCGGTTCGCTCAGTTACAAAATGGCCGAAATCAATGGGATCAGAAGTCAACGATAACCCATAAGCAGATGACAGCTTTGACTCAATCAGCATACTAGCTGCTTGCCACATTGCTTTTTTCGGAATACATCCCACATTCACACAGGTTCCCCCAATTTCATTGGGTTCAAATAAAACGACTTTAGCCCCACGCTCCGCAGCACGATTGGCCGACGAAATTCCGGCTGAGCCACCACCGATAACGATATAGTCAAACGATTCAGTTTCCATTTTGATTCCTCCAAAAAAGGCTGAGACAACTCGTCTCAGCCTTTTAATTATTTACTTGTGACTGGCTGTTGGCCTTTGTCTGTTTTAGGTTCTTTTACATTAATTGTAATTTCCCCGCGACGAGCTCCGATTGTCACCTGATCAGCTGCCTTTAGTCGACCAGTTAGCAATTCTCCACTCAGCTTATCTTCAAGCTTTGTTTGTAGGGCACGCCGAATTGGGCGGGCACCATATTCTGGATCGAACCCAGCCTCAGCAATCACATCGATTGCGGCTGGCGTAATCTTAACTGAAATTCCTTGACCCGTAATCCGGTTGATAATATTCTTAGTCATCAACTTAACGATTTGGTGAAGTTCCTTCTTATTAAGAGAGTGGAAGATCACAGTCTCATCAATTCGGTTCAAGAATTCTGGGCGGAACGCCTTCTTCAGTTGATCACGAATGGTTGATGCCATGGCCTCATAATTGTCAGCCTTATCTTCGGCGCCAAATCCAACGATCTTTTCATCCCGTAATAGCGTAGCCCCAAGGTTAGACGTCATGATGAGAATCGTATTTCTAAAATCAACACGACGGCCCTTCGAATCAGTCAAATAGCCATCATCCAACACTTGCAACAAGATATTAAAGACATCTGGATGAGCCTTTTCAACTTCATCAAACAAGACAACTGAGTAAGGCTTTTGACGCACCTTTTCTGTCAACTGACCGCCCTCGTCATAGCCGACGTAACCTGGAGCAGACCCGATCAAACGACTAGTGGAATATTTTTCCATATATTCGCTCATGTCCACCCGAATCATGTTGTCTTCAGAACCAAACATTGATTCTGCTAAAGACTTAGCCAGTTCGGTCTTACCAACCCCAGTAGGGCCGAGGAACATAAATGAACCAATTGGTCGGTTTGGATCTTTCAAGCCGCTTCGTGCCCGACGAATTGCTCGGGAAACTGCCGAAATAGCTTCTTCTTGACCAATAACTCGTTTGTGCAGAACCGATTCCAAGTTTACCAAACGATCTGATTCACTCTTTTGAAGCTGGGTAATCGGCACACCCGTCCACTGCGCAACCACTTCAGCAACATCCTCACCCGTGACGTTCAAATCATATGATTCGCCGCCTGCCGTGGCTTTAGCTGCGGCTTGTGCACGTTTCTTTTCAATTTTAGCTTCTAACTTCACTTCTTGATCTCGAATGTCTGCTGCTTTTTCAAATTCTTGATCTAAAATTGCAGCCTCACGAGCATCATGCAAGTCCTCTAATTCACTTTCTTGCTTTGATAAGGTTGAAGGCTTGTCCATGTGATCAATACGTACCTTAGCAGCAGCTTCATCCATCAAATCAATCGCCTTATCTGGTAAGAAGCGGTCACTAATGTAACGACTTGATAACTTAACTGCTTGTTCTAAGGCATCATCCGTAATGTTTACGTGGTGATGGTCTTCATAGCGTGAACGTAGCCCATGGAGAATTTGCACGGCTTCATCTTCAGTTGGTTCATCGACTTTAACTGTAGCAAAACGCCGTTCCAATGCCGCATCGGATTCGATGTACTTTTGGTATTCGTCTAACGTTGTCGCACCAATTGTTTGGAGTTCGCCACGAGCTAAAGCTGGTTTCAAAATGTTGGAGGCATCGATGGCACCTTCAGCACCACCGGCACCAATCAAGGTGTGCAACTCATCGATAAAGAGGATAACTTGACCGTCGTTGTAAATTTCATCGATGACCTTCTTAAGTCGATCTTCGAACTCACCACGGTACTTAGTTCCCGCAACCAATGAGCCCATATCTAGCATCATTAACCGCTTATTTTGCATATCTTCTGGGACATCACCGGCCACAATCTTTTGTGCCAGGCCCTCTGCAATCGCCGTTTTACCGACTCCAGGTTCACCAATAAGCACAGGATTGTTCTTCGTCCGTCGACTCAAGATTTGGATTACCCGTTTAACTTCCTTAGCACGACCAACAGTTGGATCCATCTTATCTTCACGTGCCATTTGCGTTAGGTCTCTTGCGAGGGAGTCTAAAGTTGGTGTCCCACCTTGAGCTTTGTGATCGCGTTGCGCGTTCTTTCGCTTAGCTTGTGTTTCACTGACACCCAATTTACGTAAAATCACGCGACGGGTTTGATTCAAATCAAGGTTTAAATTCATTAAAATTCGTGATGATAAAATTGTTTCGTCGCTAAGGAGCGCCAATAATAGGTGCTCAGTGCCAATCTTAGCAGCACCCAAACGCTTAGCTTCTTCACCAGCTAAGGCTAAAACATCCTTCGCTTTAGGTGAATAAGGCAGGTAGGATTCTTTACCTAGGCTCGTCATGGTACCGTAGCCGGTAAAGCGCTCGATTTCTTCTCTGACATCGTCTTCAGTAATTGAAAATTGCTGTAAAACACGGTTAGCGATGCCGTTTTTCTCGATTGTCAGGGCAAGCAAGAGGTGTTCGGTCCCAACTGCTTGATGTTTGAAGTACTTCGCTTGTTCTTGAGCCAATACCAAAACGCTTTTCGCGCTGGGAGTAAATAAATTGTCCATGTGAATTCCTCTCTTCCTTAGCTCTCGTAACGTAAATGATTTAAAATACCAATCAAAATTCGCGCCCTAAAACTGTTTTCTTGCATCCGGTTATCCGCTGCCAATGTCTGCTTATCTATAGAAGCCAAAATCAAATTAGCCTCTCTTCGATTCACAACCTCATTATTGTACAAAGTTTGAACAATCGCCAGTCCTTCTCGTTGAGAAATAGAATCACCGATTGTTTCAATTAAGGAATCAAGCACGTCTACATCATCTAAAAGGTTAACCTTCTCGATCCGAATATAGCCGCCCCCGCCCCGTTTACTCTCTACGATATAGCCATTTTGAATGGTAAACCGGGTTTTCATAACATAGTTAATCTGTGACGGAACAACATTGAACAGCTGGGCAATTTCAGAACGGCTAATCTCAACCTGCTCTGACTCTGCCAAAATCTTTTTCAGATACTTCTCAATAATATCGGAAATATTTTGACCCTGCACGTTATTCCCTCCAGACTTTGTTTGACTAATGTTGACTATTATTATACGAATGTTTTGGGAAAATGCAAAGGATAAGAGTTGAAAATAACACGAGTTTAATGAGAACTAAAAAGCCAGCCTATGCCAGGCTGGCCTCATCATCTCATAACGATTATCGGGAAAACAGGATTTGAACCTGCGACCCCCACGTCCCGAACGTGGTGCTCTACCAAGCTGAGCTACTTCCCGTTGTATGACTAAACTACTTATCTAGTTTAATCCCACAAATGGGACAAGTCCATGCCTAATTTAGATTTGGGGGCCTTTAACAATCGACTTTCAAAGGGCAACAACGTTTTGATGCTGCTTAGGCAATAACTGCGCAATCATACGCACCGTGTCCGATGCAGTAAAAAGCGGTATTTGGTGGGTCAACGCAAATTGTGCTAATTGCTCGGTCGTTTGCGACTCAGGATCCAGACTCACAGCGAACGCCACCTCTTCACCACTCGGTTCATTAACGGCTGTATATGCAGATACTCGATACCCTGCCTGCTCTAAAGCTAGTTTTAACGGCGTCGATAGTCCGACTTCCAAAACAGTGTTGACTACTTGATTTGCATCAAAACCATAACTAGCCACCAACGCTTGCTGGAATGCTGTCGCTAGTTTAGCCCCGGCGCCCATCACCTCTCCCGTCGATTTCATCTCTGGGCTTAAGACTGTCGGTGCGCCGGGAAGCTTTGCAAATGAGAAGACCGGTGCTTTAACCGCAATAACATCTGGCACAACATCTAATCCCGCTGGCAGGTCAAGATCTTGAAGTGTTTTTCCTAAAATCAATTGGGTTGCTAATTGTGCTAGGTGCCGATGCGTCACTTTACTCATGAACGGTACCGTCCGGGATGCCCGGGGATTAACCTCAATAACGTATACCTGATCTGCTACGACGAATTGGATGTTCATCATCCCCACACAAGTGACTCGTTGCCCAATCTTCGTCGCAATTTGAACAATCTCTTGTTGCTGATCCAGTGTTAAACGCTGCAGTGGATAGACTGCCATCGAATCTCCTGAAGTGGATAGGTCTGTGTCAACTGATGAATAAGTGGCAAGACCGTTTGGTAGTCCTCAGGGTTCCCTGGGCCGTTTGACAACAAAATACCATCCGAATTTAACGCCTGAATTTCAGCAAACGATGTTGTCGGCGGAACGACCACGACCACAGCGCCTAAATTCGTCAGGCTGTTGATAATGTCCTGCTTTGTCCCAAAATCAATGAGAACAACTTTTGGCGACTCGTTGCTTAAAGTTGACGGATTAGTCGCTGGATATGATTCAGTCACTCCCCATTGACCTGGTGAAGATTCAACTGGATAGTTGGTCAATTTGGCGCGCACAGCGCCTTTCGCGCTACGCACAATTTTAGTCAGTTGACGTGTGTCAATCTCCGCAATTCCAGGAACATGATTTTGCACCAAAAGTTCATTCACCCCGAGTTGAGCCGAAAGATTGGGGGCCAGTTCTTGAAGAATCACAGCACTTGCGGCAACCTGGTTCGATTGGTTAGCATGGGCATCGAGGCCATAATTGCCGATTAACGGATAAGTGAACATCACTAACTGGTTCGTGTAAGATGGATCGGTCAATGTTTCTTGATAGCCCGTCATGTTGGTCGTAAAGACAAGTTCACCCGTGCGTTCGGCAGAGAGATCTCCGCATGCTCGCCCAATGAAAACCTGACCATTTTCGAGCGTTAAGTATTTTTTCATATAACCAATCCTTTCCTAATAAAAGCTAAACGTTTAGAAAGGCTTTGTCAACCCAATTTATACATAAAACGGCACTATTTTATATTTTTAATTGATTTTTTCGCCTTATATGGATTGTTATACATATATTACGTTAATTCTGTATATCGTTAATTTTGAGTCATTACTAAAAATCGAAGCTCACATGTTCTAACGTGTGAGCTTCGATTATTTTAAAAACAAAAAACACCGATCCAATAGGACCGATGTTTAATAAATGATGCACCCAGTAGGAGTCGAACCTACAACCTTCTGATTCGTAGTCAGACACTCTATCCAGTTGCGCTATGGGTGCAAAATATAAAAATGTTAAATGCCGAGGACCGGGATCGAACCGGTACGGTCATCACTGACCGCAGGATTTTAAGTCCTGTGCGTCTGCCAATTCCGCCACCCCGGCAAGGGTTGGTACAAAGCGGAAGACGGGATTCGAACCCGCGACCCCCACCATGGCAAGGTGATGTTCTACCACTGAACTACTTCCGCATATGATGCCGACTAGACGATTCGAACGCCCGACCTCCTCATTACTAGTGAGGCGCTCTAACCAACTGAGCTAAGTCGGCATATGCATACCGTTTTATTGGTATAAGTGCGGGTGAAGGGACTCGAACCCCCACGTCATAAAGACACTAGAACCTAAATCTAGCGCGTCTGCCAGTTCCGCCACACCCGCATGGATGGAAAACTGGAAATGAGCCGTGACAGTCTCGAACTGTCGACCCTCTGATTAAAAGTCAGATGCTCTACCAACTGAGCTAACGGCTCAATGGAGGATACAGGGCTCGAACCTGTGACCCTCTGCTTGTAAGGCAGACGCTCTCCCAACTGAGCTAATCCTCCATCATGTACGCCTCAAAAATGGTGAACATATAATGATCGACATCTCCGAAACAACTATGCTAGTTTATCATCTCATGAAACGCTTGTCAACTAATTTTCTATCTTTTTTTGAATAGATATTCAGTTACAAAAAGCAATGAACTGTACCAGCAAGAAATATGATACTCCCTTCTCCATCAAATTACTAGTCTTTTTTTAAATTAATTTCCTTACTGCGGCAATTAATTCATCCCCATTGAACTTACGTGCTCTTTTTTTGTCAGTACAGAAAAACGCCCTCATTCATAAATGAATAAGGACGCCTCTAATTTATAAACATTAATCTTCTTTAGTAATTAACTCTTGACCACCCATGTATGGACGGAGAACTTCTGGAATCGTAACGGTACCATCAGCATTTTGGTAGTTTTCCAAAATAGCGGCAACCGCACGACCTACAGCTAAACCTGAACCGTTCAATGCATGAACGAACTGGAGCTTACCATTCTCATCACGATACTGAATGTGAGCTCGACGGGCTTGGAAATCAGTCGTGTTTGAGCAACTTGAGATTTCACGGTAACGATCTTGGGCTGGTAACCAAACTTCCAAGTCATGCGTCATAGCGGCCGTAAAGCTCATGTCGCCGGTCGTCAATGTGATGACATGGTATGGAATTCCTAATTGTTTGAGCAGATCTTCCGCGTGGTTCGTCATCTTTTCGAGCTCATTCCATGAGTCCTCAGGCTTCGTAAACTTCACCATTTCTACCTTGTTAAATTGATGGAGACGAATAAGACCACGGGTATCCTTACCAGCACTCCCAGCTTCAGAACGGAAGGCAGGACTTAGGGCAGTGAAACGTACCGGCAGTTTTTCTTCAGGAATAACCTCATCGCGGTAGTAGTTAACCAATGGCACTTCGGCGGTTGGAATCAAAATTTCATCTTCATTTTCCAACTTGTACACGTCTTCTGTGAACTTAGGGAATTGGCCAGTGCCATACATTGAGGCTGAATTCACCATGTATGGTGGCAAGATTTCCTTGAATCCAGCTTTAGCGTTTGAATCCAAGAAGAAGTTATACAGTGCTCGTTCCAAACGTGCACCCTGACCAACGTAGTATAAGAATCGGCTTCCTGAAACCTTAGCACCTCGTTCGAAATCCAGAATTCCCAAGTCTTCGCCAATTTCAAAGTGGGCCTTTGGTGTGAAATCAAATTGCCGAGGTTCACCCCATTTACGTAGCTCGACACTACCCTCTTCAGTTAAACCGATTGGGGCATTGTCGTTGGGAATATTTGGTAAATGAGCTGTCTTATCTTGAACTTGAGCTTCAAGTTCCGTGAGTTCTTCATCCATTTCCTTGATTTCTTTGCTGACCTTTTGCATTTCAGCAATTTTATCATCGGCATTTTCCTTGTTGCGCTTCAATTGAGAAATTTCATCAGAGACTTGGTTACGAGTAGCCTTCATCCCCTCACTCTTCAAAATAAAATCCCGGCGTTTTTGGTCAAGCGCGAGCAAGGCATCGATTTCCGCTGCCTCAACACCACGAGTTGCCAGCTTTTCCTTAACAAAATCAGTTTCTTGACGAATCAGTTTTAAATCTAACATGAGTAATCTCCTTTCAAATTAGCGAGGGTACAAAAAAAGACCTCCTCCCAACAAATTGGGACGAAGGTCTTCGCGGTACCACCCAAGTTCATAGACGTTGTCTACACACTCACGAAAATAACGGCTTTAACCGTGCGGCATTACCCGCCCGCATTAACACACTGGAATTTCGAGTTGATAGTTCTCACCAGCCACTATCTCTCTGACCCCTCTACTTAGGTGTGTTGCGTTTGATTGATTACATGTATCATACGCTATTTTGCTAAATTTCTCAAATATTATAAAGTTGCGATTTTTTCATCGATTAGTTGAAGCACTTGCCCACGCTCAGCTGGGTTTTCAACGAAGTCATACTTGTCACCATCAATTTGGATCTTTTCTGACTTATCGTAGTTGTTGTACCAGTCTGTGTAGCGTTCATCTAATTCTTTGTAATATTCGAATAAGCTTGGATCTTGTTCGATTTGTTCGAATGAACGACCGCGCTTCTTAATCCGCTTCAACATCGTGTCAAACGAGATGTTGATGTGAATCAATAAGTCCGGATTCTTCTTAACGTCTTGCTCTGGCAATTCTTCCATCATGTTGTTCAACAATGAATCGTAGGTTGCAACCTCAGTACTAGTAGCTCGACCTAAGTCAGCGTTCAAATGGAATAGTAGTGAATCTTCAAAAATCGAGCGATCCATAACGCTCAATTTATCTGAAGCGGCTGCCTTGATACTATCAAGGCGTGTGTTTAAGAAATAGATTTGAAGTAAGAAAGCGTACTTTTTAGGATCCTTGTAGAATAATGGCAAAATTTCGTTATCGTCCACTGATTCGTAAAAAGCAGGTTTACTTAGATGGTCAGCTAATAGGTTTGTGAGGCTGGTCTTACCAGCCCCAATCGTTCCGGATACTACAAGCATGAGGGGTCGCTCCTTTAATTTAAATATCAACACAATATATTGTACCATCCGGATAGCAAAAAGCAATATGTCGTGGTGAATCCCCTCAACTTTTTTAGTCTGTTACCGTTTGGACGTCGAACACTTCAATATTATCTAGACCACCATATACGGTGTACCACGGTTTAGCTCCTTGCTCCAAAATGGTTGCTAGGTCACGAACGTTTTGTTTACCCTTGGTGTCTAACCAGTTAATCAAACCGGCCTCACCTTTGTTCAGGTAAACGTCAATCCCCTCAATCCAAGTTGCTCGCCCACTCAGAACGCCGGAAAAGCCAGAATCTGCTTCGGCCGCCAGTTGCAATTCTTTTTGAAAGACGGGCGTTGGAACACCAGCGCTTAAGAAAATGTATGGGCGTGTCACGAGTTCTTTCATTTGGTGAAGATAGCCCTTTGCCTCAGCTTCCGTATAAACGGGTTCAACTTCAGCATCCGTCATGCCTTCAACATAATCAGGATTAAATGGCATTTCTAGCTTCAAGACATCCACATGATATTCCGGTTTAGTGAACTCCTTGATTGATCGGAGAACCAGTTCCGGTTTGGCAGCCGCAAACTCACGTGATTTGCTACCGCCGATTTGATCGTCATAAGTAATGATTTCGAGGAAAATTGGAATGTCTGCTGCAGCGGCTTCCGTCCCATAGCGCTGGACAAATGCTTTCTTCACGGCTTGAATATCATCCGAATCGTTAGGGTTAAAATATAATAGAACCTTCAAAGCATCTGCGCCCTTTTCAACCATCATGTGTGCGGATTGATTCTCAATCAGCTTAGGTAACCGACCCGGTGTGTCGACATTGTATCCTGTTTGCTCGTAAGAAACGATTAATCCGGTCGCAGGATCTTTAGCTTCAATGCCCTTGAATCCCATTTCTTCGTCAATTAGCATGGCCGAAGCTTCTGCACTCAGTTGTTGCGAAACTAGGCGTTTAAAGTCATAGACCAATTCCATATCGAACACCTTACCATTCCGTTCCGTACCCGCTTTTAGCATCTTCACAATTGACCCACGTTGGTCAATTGCTAGTGCGTTAATAATCCCACTATCAGTGGCTAAGCGCGACATCTTTTCAAATTTACCCCTTGATAATCTTTTCTTTGTCATCCAGCTCACTCCTGTAAATATAATATGTATACCATTATGGCGATACCGTTTTCAAAAAGCAAGATTTTTGAGTGAAAAAACAAAAAAAGACCGAATCCGAGAAAACGAATTCAGTCAACAAATCCTTATTTATCAAGTCTTTCAAAGGTGTGGGAAAGATCAATTTTTTCTAGTGAAATTAATTTTGTTCGGTAACGAATCTTGTAATAGCTATATAGACCAATGAAGATTGGGACACTCAAATAGGTTATTGAGATTTGTTGCCAGTTAAAATTCGTAAAGGCATCTAAATCCTGACCGACGATAATCAACAGACACAAAATGAGTGCGAAGATTGGGCCAATTGGGAATAACTTGGCATGATACTTCAATTCGCTAATATGGTGCCCCTGTTTGATAAAGGCTCGCCGAAAGCGAAAATGCGATAAGGCAATTCCCAGCCAAGCGATGAAGCCAGTCAATCCGGAAGCTGCCACCAACCAGATGTAGATCTTGGGCCCTGCGATACTAGCGATAAACGTCAACGCACCAACGACCGTCGTCATAATCTGGGCGTTCAATGGCACGCCAGTTCTGGTTGTTTTAGTAAAGGCCTTAGAAGCATAACCTTGTACCGCCAGTGAATATAGCATTCGGGATGATGCATACATCCCCGAGTTGGCTGCCGAAATCACTGACGTTAAAATGACCGCGTTCATGACACTTGCCGCAGCTGCTAATCCCGCCCGCTGAAAGACCAGCGTGAAGGGACTAATCGCAATATCTGAAGCGGATGAGCCCAATAGTTGTGGACTCGTGTACGGAATGATGCAGGCAATCACAAAAATCGACAGAATATAAAACAAGATAATTCGCCAAAAGACTTGGTTAATCGCCTTCGGAATACTTTTTTCAGGATCCTTAGATTCACCAGCCGTAATACCAACTAGCTCTGTACCTTGGAATGAGAATCCAGCAACCACGAAAACGCTCAAAATTGTTGGAATTCCGCCAACAAATGGTGCTTCTTTACGGGTAAAGTTTTCTAATCCGGTTGCGTGACCACCCATGATACCGAAAATGGTTGCAACACCAACAGCTAAAAAGATAAACACGGTGACCACTTTGATCATCGCCATCCAGTACTCCGACTCACCAAATGCTTTAACGGTCAGCGCATTAAGCATGAAGATGATAACTAAGACGAGGACACTCCAGATCCAGCCCGGAATGTCAGGTAGCCAAAATTTCATAACTAACGCGGCGGTCGAGATATCAACCGCTAACGTAATCGCCCAGTTAAACCAATAATTCCAACCCATTGCAAATCCCATTGCGGGATCGACATACTTAGTCGCATAAGCTGCAAACGAACCAGAGACCGGCATATACGTTGCCATTTCTCCAAGACTGGTCATTAAGAAATACACCATAAGTCCCATCGCGGTGTAGGCGACTAAAGCGCCTCCAGGACCAGCCGTTGAAATTGCTGAACCACTCGCCACGAAAAGGCCAGTTCCGATACTACCACCCAGCGCAATCATTGAAACATGCCGGGTCTTTAATTCTCGCTTAACCTGATGACTTCCTTGGTCATCTGCCATGATATTCACAACCTTTAAATTTGTTAACTCTCAATCTCGCCTAAATTGTAACGTGAATAATAGCTGTTTACAAGGTAGACAAACGAAGGCCCCTTGATGCTTAATCGCATCAAGAGGTCTTCTGAAAGCGTTATGCGTTTTCTTGTTGATTCATTTTGTGTTCTTTTGTGGTTGGGCTGACATCCACTTCATCGAGTGGAATCAGCTTAGTGTGCTTCTTAAGCTTGTACACAATGTACAACACTAAAACAAGTGGCACACTGATATAAGTAACTAAAATTTGAGTCCAATTGAAGTTAGCAAATGATGCGGGATCTTGGCCAATAATCACACCGATACAAAGGATTAGTGCCAAAATCGGACCAATTGGGAACCACTTAGCATGATATTTCAATTCCGATAAGTCATGGCCTTGCTTGATGAAAGCCCGACGGAACCGGAAATGAGAAATCGCAATTCCAATCCAAGCGATAAATCCGGTTAAACCTGAGGCGGCAACCAACCACAAGTATAATTGTGGTCCTGCAATACTACTGATGAACGTCACAGCCGCAATCAGGGTTGTCCCAACCAACGCGAGCATTGGGATCCCGTTCTTAGTTGTCCGTCCAAACGCCTTTGGTGCGTAGCCTTCATGTGCTAAGGAATAAAGCATTCTAGTTGACGCATACATCCCCGAGTTAGCCGATGATAGCACTGACGTCAAGATGACCGCGTTCATGATACTTGCTGCTGCAGCTAATCCAGCCCGCTGAAAGACCAGCGTGAAGGGACTGATGGCAACATCTGTAGCAGATGAGCCTAATAAGTCGTGACTCGTATAAGGAATAATTAGTGCAATAACTGCAATCGCTAAAATGTAGAATAAGATAATGCGCCAGAAAACTTGGTTAATCGCCTTTGGCACACTCTTATGAGGGTCTTCCGATTCACCGGCTGTAATGCCGACAAGTTCCGTTCCTTGGAATGAGAAACCAGCAACCACGAAGACGCTTAAAATAGCTGGGAAACCACCAACAAAAGGTGCCTTCTTGTAAGTGAAGTTTTCTAAACCAGTGGCGTGACCACCCATGATACCGAAAATGGTTAACAATCCAACAACTAAAAATACCACGATGGTGACAATCTTAATGAGGGATAACCAGAACTCTGTTTCTCCGTATGTTCTTACGGAAAGTGCGTTAATCACAAATAGAATAACCAACGCAACAGCGCTCCAAATCCAACCGGGAACGCCGGGTAACCAGAACTTGATCACCAACGCGGCGGTACTAATATCTACCGCAACCGTAATAGCCCAGTTAAACCAGTAGTTCCAGCCCATCGCGAATCCCAAGGCTGGGTCGACATACTTTGCCGAATAAGCAGCAAACGAACCAGAAATTGGCATATTTGTGGCCATTTCACCTAAACTGGTCATCAAGAAGTAAACCATCATCCCCATTGCGATATAGGCAACGAGCGCCCCACCAGGACCGGCAGACGAAATTGCTGATCCACTCGCAACAAACAATCCGGTCCCAATACAACCACCCAATGCAATCATGGAAACATGACGGGTCTTAAGGCCACGCTTGACCTCGTGATTCTCTAATTCAGTGTCCTGAACTTGTTCTGAAGCTTCCATTACTAACTCCTCCTCATTGAGAAGAGGCTTCCAACTGAACTTAGATGAATAAAAAAAGCCCCTTCGCACACAAAGCGTCTGCGAAGGGACTGGTTAAGTTTCACTTATCCAAGTCTCAAATCGTAGAAAGCGCTCCGCAACCCTATCTGGTTACGACAGTCCCTGATTTGTTAAACCAGGACCCAACAGCATCATCGTTAAGGATGACCCCATTTCGGCAACCTCCCCTTTCAAACCAGCTCTTCGACCCTTAACGGTCTCTCTGATTCTACTCTTGAAGTATTGCACCTCTTCTATTCGATATAAACCTAGTATAATCATTTTCACTAACTTTGCAACCGCATTTTAATGTTTTTCGCTTTTTTGCCAGTCACTGAAAGCTAGTTCAAAAAAAAATTCAGTCTGCCCTGGCTGGAATAGCGCAATTGGTGAGTGCGTCATTTGTCCGACAAATTGAAACCCATTCTTTTCCAAAATTCGCATTGAGGCTAAATTCTCTTCAAAACAGCTGGCATACAGCCTTTCCAAGCGCAGTTCTTCGAATGCAAAGCGAATGATTGCAGCGGTTGCTTCCGTCATGTAGCCATTGGACCATGCTGATTCCGACAGCATATAGCCTAACTCTCGACCGTTTGCATCCGGCTCACCCGAATCCTGCATTCGCTCATAGAGCCCAACACACCCAATTAATTCGCCAGTTTTGCGCAGAACAATTCCCAGCACCTGCGAAGTCATCATTTGCCGTAGAATGTTGCGAGCCTCAATTGTTGACCGAGTATGATAAAAACCAGCAGCATCTGTAATTTTTCTATTGCCGACAATGGTCGCAAATGGTCTAATGTCCGTTTCCGCCAAGGGTCTCAATTCTAATCGTTCTGTGAGTAATTTGATCGTCAAAATAGTTCCCCTTCAAGTTTATTATGCGTTACAATTTCTACTAAATACGAAATTCGAGGTGTTATTATGCAAATCATCAACGAAAAACTTGCAAAGAATTCCGCTGCTTACCTTAATGGCTATGTACGAACGCCAGATAAAGACACCGGACGTACTGAAGCACCTGCTATTCTTATTATACCAGGTGGATCCTACACGCACATCTCCGAGGCACAGGCTGAAACAATGGCCCAGGCTTTCTTGGCTCAAGGTTATCAAAGTTTCTTTCTGCGTTACAGTTTTGTCGAGGAAACCACACCCCTTTTGCCACAGCCACTGATTGAATTAGCACAGGCCGTTACCACCATCCGTGAACAGGCTGCAGTGTGGCACATCGATTCGGACAAAATCGTGTTGGCTGGTTTCTCGGTGGGCGGTCATATGGCAGCACTTTACAATGACTTTTGGTCAACCACCTGGTTCCAAGATCTGACTGGTAAAACCGCGGCTCAACTCAAAATTAAAGCGGCCATTATTAGTTATGCCGTTATCGATCCCCAGCTCGGTTTTCCAACCGATGAAGCGACCATTGCCAAGTGGACGCCAGAGCCCGAGAAGTACGCAGCTCAAAAGCATGTGACTCCGGCCAACGTTCCTAGTTTCGTCTGGGCAACCGTTACTGACCAGCTGGTTCCCGTCCAAAACAGTCTTGCCTACGCCAACGCCTTGGTGGCGCATGGTGTCGACTGTGAACTTCACCTCTTCCACGAGGGTCCTCACGGTATGGCATTAGCTAATTCATTAACTGCACGACGACCAGAGGCAGACGATGCCCACGTCGCACATTGGTTTGAGTTAGCAAATGAATGGTTAAAAACCATTTTAACGGCAAAATGAAAACGTTGTGGCGATTTTACTCGTCGGATATACTCCTCTTTGGGTAGACAAGCAAATAATCAAAGCTTGCCTACCTAAGGAGGAGTTTTTCTATGGGCAGAAAAGGTTCTCGCTATACGATTA
>NZ_BBJM01000017.1 GCF_000740055.1 Secundilactobacillus oryzae JCM 18671
GCTCATATTGATTGTTACTAGCGAATTGACTTCGCAAATGTTTGTTTTGGATTCAACCTAAGTTGAATCGCCCTGCACATTTGATTCGTCGAAACTTTATTCAGTTTTCAAAGGTCTACTTTGCTTTACTCACTCTCGCAAGCAACTTAATTAGTTTAGCATAACGACTTAGAAGCTGTCAAGCATTTATTTATAAAAATGAATTTTTATTCATCGTACTGGACGTCCCGTCGTCTTACTAAACAACGCTATTAAGCTTACCAAGTTAATTAATCTATGTCAACAGTTATTTTATAAAAAATGGCTGAATATTCATGATACTCAAATTGGCAACGAGTATTATAATATCAGCCATCTATGTTTACGTCAACACTATTTTATTGATTCTTCAAATTTCGTAGCGCTTCTTTACGCCACCCTTCTCGACGCTCCGCTATAGGCTGGAACCCGAGGTGCAAAGTATGGTTAGTCCAATAGACTTTACGGTGGTTCTTTTTAACTGGTTTAGCATTCGTCTCCGTTTCACGTAACGAAAGTGAAACCTTGCCGGTGTATTCATCAATGTCCAGGATAACCGCATCTACTTCTTGGTTCACTTTAAGATAATCGTGAATATCCTTCACGTATCCTTCATGACACTCCGAAATATGGATGAGTCCTTGCTTATGAGGTGTGATTTCGACAAAAGCCCCATACGGTTGGATTCCTGTCACTCGACCATGAACCTGCATTCCAATTTTTAAATCCATTCGATTCACCTCTTGTTCTATAGAACAGTAGCGGTCTCGATGACAACTTCTTTCAATGGCTTGTCCATCTCGTCAGTCTTGCTCATCGCAATCTTGTCAACAACGTCCATCCCCTCAACAACTTGTCCAAACACAGTATGTCTGAAATCAAGCCATGGGGTGCCACCCTCTTTATACTTAGCGACGATTTCCTCAGGGAATCCCGCATCGGTCATTTGTTCAAGCATCGTATCTGTCATTGCTTTTGATTGTACAATGAAGAATTGACTGCCATTAGTATTAGGACCGGCATTCGCCATAGAAAGGGCACCACGAATGTTATAGAGCTCTTTTGAAAACTCATCTTCGAATGGTTCCTTCCAAATGCTTTCGCCGCCCATACCCGTACCGGTAGGATCGCCACCTTGGAGCATAAAGTCACTAATGACACGATGGAAAATTGTGCCATCGTAATAGCCTGACTTTGCTAACGTCGTAAAACTCTCAACTGTCTTGGGTGCTTGTTCTGGAAAAAGTTGTAATACAATGTCGCCTGCTGTAGTTGCTAATTTAACTTTTGGTCCCTTTGCTTCATCTAAGCTTAATTGTGGGTACACTTTAAAAACTCCTCTTTACTAGATTAATCACCGTTCATTATTCCATACATTCCCCTGCAAATGCAACGCCTGTGACTTTTTATCGATAAAGAATTACTTAACTTACACTAAATAGTCCTCGGGAATTCTTAAAATCTGATACAATAGGTCATTGAAATTACGTTATTTGAAAGGAACTATTATGGGGACATTAATTGATTTTGTGCTTCACGTTGACGCACACCTCGTAAGTCTAGTAAACGCTTTTGGAGGATGGACTTACTTTATACTATTCGCCATTATCTTAGTCGAAACCGGAGCGGTTATCTTACCGTTTCTGCCTGGCGACTCATTACTATTTGCTGCAGCTGCTTTGTCAGCCAATCCGACTTACCACTTAAACATTACACTCTTCATTGTTCTATTCCTGGTAGCCGCTGCAGTGGGTGATTCGTTAAACTTCTTCCTGGGTTCGAAAGCTTCCATCATCCTACAGAAGTATCCCTGGTTTAAAAAATTCATCAAGGACGAGCAACTTCAACAAGCCGAACAATTCTTTGATAATCATGGCGTGATTGGTATTTTCCTTGCAAGGTTCATGCCAATCATTCGGACGTTTGCCCCATTCATCGCTGGGGGAACCGGTTATACTTACCGTCATTTCATCAAATTCAACTTATCGGCAGTGGTCATCTGGGTTGCCCTATTCTGTGGTGCCGGCTACTTCTTCGGTAATATCGATTTCGTGAAGGAGCATTTTTCCTTAGTCGTTCTCGCTATTATTGTCGTTTCCCTCTTACCTGCCGTTTATACCTTCCTCAAAAGTAAGTTTTCCAAATCAACTGCCGCATAGACCAAAGGCCCTCAAGCAATTAATGCTTAAGGGCCTTTTTTTGTTGCCGTTTGATCATTAGCCAAATCGCTAAAATCTGTAATTCAAATAGTACGAACGCCAACGCAAAACACGCATAAAAAAAATTCTCAGGTAAAACTAAAATAATAGGATCGGTCTGAGGGTCAAACAACCAGTCTTGGTTACGAAAAAACAGCTCATGAAAGCCAATAAAAAACTGATTGAAATTGACGGCCATCATAGCGCTCGCAACGAGTAGCACCATGGCCGTGATGTTAAGTGGTAAATCTAATAGCCAAAGTCGAAATTCACGATACAATTTTCGTAGATAAAGACCGGTTGGCATGATTGTCAGTATTAACACCGTATTATTGAACAAAATTAGCTTTTTAACATCTTCAAAGTGATGCATCCCGCTAAATGAGGTTGGAAAGTTAGTCATATCTAAGGACACCCATGGTAATTGCAAAAAGCTCAAGAGCTGTCCATAGTTTTTCATTAATTGATGAGTAGACAGTCCTAGTGTTTTGACAATTTCGCTATCTCCCACCATCAATCGGAATAGCCATGAACTGTTGACTGTTAGAAAAATAGCCAAACTCAGCATACATAGAATCACCAAGACGACACCGCCCCAGTGTTGCAGCCGTCGCATATTAATCATTGACCAAATTCCAATCATCCAAAGTATCAATCTCATAGGTTGGTTTGATTGGTACTTGTGCAATTTGCTCCCGAGTTGAGAGCCCAGAATATACGAGCAATGTATCCATCCCCACGTTAATACCGGCAGAAATATCCGTTAAATAGTTGTCTCCCACCATGATCACTTCTTCTGCAGACAAACCGATCCGCTCCAATGCGTTTTTCATAATGATGGGCTCCGGCTTACCAATATAGGTCGCTTTTTGCTGAGTCGTGTACTCCACTAGTTTGACGAGTGATCCAGCGCCAGGAAGCATTCCTCTCTCGTTGGGGATATTAGAATCTGAATTAGTTCCAATAAATTTAGCACCGTTACGAATCGCCAATGTTGCCACTTCAAATTTATGGTATGTGACGTCGGAATCAAGTCCCACTACCACGTAGTCCGGGTTTTGGTTCTCAAAATGAAATCCTTTGCTTAGCAATGCCTGATTGAGCCCAATTTCACCCACAACATAAATAGCTCGTTCTTCAGGACCCGCTAACTGATCTAAATAATCAGCCGTGGCTAAGCCTGCCGTATAAACGTTATCTTCTGTAACAAAAATATCGTGGTTATCTGCTAGATTCTTCACTACATCTCTTGGTAGTTTCGTGGTGTTGTTAGTCACAAATAAAAACGGAATCTGCGCCGCCTGCAACCGTTCAATGAACCGCTTGGCAGCTGGCATCCGCTTTTTCCCAGCGTAAATGGTGCCATCTAAATCAATAAAATATCCCTTATACTGTTTGCCCAATTATTTCACTCCATCATTCTTTGCTTTCTTTTCTCGAATCACAAAATGGCGGTGACTACTCTTACCAGAAGATTGCACCTTGGTTTCCCGCTCTTGAATAGCTGGTCCCACTTTTGAAACGCGTTCACGAACGTAAGGTTTTTTACGTTTAGCTTTACTACGTGAGCGATTGTTAGTCGATTGATTGCTATTTTTGGTGTTTGAATTCTTTGAACTCGGTGTTTTGGCACTGGGTTTGTTGGTTTGACGTCCTCGACGCTGCGACGAATTATTCCGTCTTTTACTTCGACTCGGCACCTTAGCATCCTTATTGTAAATCACAAAGTAGCCAGCACCATAATTGCCATATTCAAACAAGTAATCCTGTAATCCTGAAATTTGATCGGCTGCTGGTACGTTCTTATCATCAGCAAAAAATCCCTTTAGCCTCAATTGTCCAAAGCCCCAATCACCAACAATATAATCATACTTGCTAAATACCGTCGAAAATCGATCGATAAACTCATGTTCATCAAAACTATTTGCTGGGTCAGAAACTAATTCATAGGTGTGATTGTTAATCAAAAAATGAGTTTCATCTACTCGGCTAATGTTTGCCAAGGGTTCCCGTTTTTCCCGTTGCTCATTGACCAGTTCTTCCATTGTTTTACGGTCCATACTGCTGTCCTCCCTTAAAGGGGATAATGTTTGGCCAGGTAAGTGGCAAACACGTCCCGAATCACTGTATTCACATCAATTTCATTTTGGCCCATAATTTCGATTGTTGGAAAATATGGAACGTACTCATAATGATCAAGCATCCCGATTTGATAAGTTTGAAGTGGCGATAAATCCAGGTTACGAAACTGAACCCGACCACTTTCACGGTCATAGCTGATTCCAGAATAGTCGATAGTCCCAAAAATTTTGCCACGAAAGCCCATCCCCTTAACAGGATAGTGTAGGAGAAAGGCGCGATTTTTCTCCATTTCTTGAATCAGACGCCATAAATCATATCCAGATAAGCTAACTTTCATTGGGTGCATCGAATGTGGCAGCAATTTATGAATATCGTTCCGGGTCACAATCCCGGCATTCAAATTAATCATAAACAAACCACCATTCAAAATAGCAGCATTAGTGCCCATCGCTTCTTCAAGGGCTGCCAACCCTTCACTAGCAACACGCGAATACCCAGTCCAATTCATTTCCATTGGTGCTGCTAACCTGGCAACTGGTTGAGCAGTAAGCATTTGCTCGCCCAGTTCCTTATAATGGTCTGATTCAATTTTATCCTCAGCTTTAGTCACCAGCCCGGCTACCGAAACGACTGTAGCCTCATCCTTGATGAGTTGATGTTCATCATTAAATGACAAAGAAATCTGACCGACATACTGACCATATTTTCCGGCTGCCGCAATGAGAGATTGGCCAATTCGCTGACCATCTAGCAATAAATGGTGCGTATGAGCACCAATAATGAGTCCCACTTGTGGAAACTGTTTGGCAATCATTTGGTCCACATTCAGCCCTAGATGTGACAACAAGACGATAAAATCTGCTTGACCTTCAAATCGTTTCAAGAGTTTCGGTAACATCGTCTGCACCGCAATTGATTGCCAACCAATTCTCTGGTAAGTATCCGCATAAGGTGCGGTGAGTCCTAGTACTAAAACCTTAGTACCACCGTTTGTCGTTAAAATCTTGCCATTTTTTGCCCACTCAGGCTGAGTGCTACTTTCAGCTACCAGTAAATTTCCCAAAACGACATCGAAATTTGCCTCATCATATAGGTGGTTGAGTTGGTCAAATGTATTCCCAATTCCCTCATTATTCCCAATGGTGACGGCATCATAAGCCATTTCGTTCATAATTTTAATGTTGTCTTTGCCGTCCGTGGCCTCCGTCAATGGATGTACGCGATCCATCGCGTCACCAATATCGAACGTAAAGACCGAATCACCAGCCGCACGAAATTGAGCGCGTTGCGCGTTAATATACCGGCGGATCTTAGGCCAATTTTCTAAGTGCGAATGCAAATCATTAGTATGGAAAATTTTTAAATTATCACTCATCTCAGTGCCTCTTATTGTAGTCATCAAATTTACGTTCAACCATGAGTTCAATGTCGGCAGTTGATAATGGTGTCCCAAATGGCACTTTTTCACTCAGATAATCCGTTTCCGGAGAATCAACACCGACGTTGATGTTTTCGCGAACGGGTACGGCATAGTGATGAATATGACCATGTAAATTGATAATTTGTTTAACAATTCCTAGCATCATTGGGTAATGCGTCAAATAGTACTGACGATGGTTAAATTTTACAATCACGCCCACATCATGGAAGGAAAACTTAGGCTTGCCCTCAATCATCTCATTGTGTTTGTCCAGGTACTTAAACAAGTCCCGACTATCATGGTTCCCCTTGATAAAGACAATGTGACCGTTTAAGCGACGTAAAACCGCCAAAACGGCCTCATTCGACAACTTAGCAGGATGCGTAAAATAAAGCGCAATATCGCCCAGATGGTAAACGGTGTCAGTTGGCTTCACTCGATTATTCCAGTTTCGAATAATCTCCTCGTTCATGTCTTCAACTGTCAAAAACGGTCTAGGCGCAAACTCGCTAATTCCTAGTAACTGTTCATGGAAAAAATGTGTATCTGCTGTAAAGAAAATCATCTATTTCATCTCACTGTCAATATATCCAAGTTTAACCTAAATTCTATCATGAGTACCACTGAAAATAGCGAAAAAACTAAAAAAGACCTCTACTTATAGAGATCTTCCAAAATTAAGCTTTTGTCGCCCGTTTATTCAGGAGTTTATCAAATGCCCAAAGCGCAATCAGCCAAACAATCGACCCAATCAAAGCAATCATGGTTTCAAGCTTCATCAGTAGGATTAACCCTACCCCTGCCAGGAACGCTAAGACTAAATAATCAGTAAATGGCGCAAATGGTAATTTGAATTTAGCCGATTTCGCAGCTTTGGTTTTCCGATACTTTAAATGAGCCAGGATAATCGAGCCCCAAATAAAGAGGAAACAGGTTGTTGCAATACTAGAAATGAAAGTGAACACGTGCCCTGGCATAAATAGATTCAAAAACAGTGAGGCAGCAATAATGATGGCAGAAAATCGTAACGCATTTCCCGGCACCTGCGTCCGAGAAAGCTTACTTAACTTGCCACTCAGCTTTGACTTGCCACCGTACGTGAGTGAAAACAGCATTCGTCCTGTGGTAAACAATGAACTATTACATGCCGAAACGGCTGCCGTCAAGACGACGAAATTGATAATCGTTGCTGCCGAGCGGATTCCAATCGCCGAGAACACTTGAACGAACGGACTTTGATTTGGTGAAATATTTTGCCATGGATAGATACACATTAAGGCAAGTAGTGAGCCTAAGTAGAAAATAATAATTCTAAACGGAATGTCATCAATTGCTTTAGGAATAATTTTAGTTGGATTTGCCGTTTCAGAAGCCGTCATCCCCACCATTTCGATTCCCACAAAACTGAACAGAACCATTTGGAAAGAGAGTAAAAATCCGTTGCTACCATTAGCAAACAGCCCTCCCTTAAACAAGTTACCTACCTCTGCGTAACCAACCGGTGTCTTGTAATGAACCGCCACCATATAAATACCAATGGCGATCAGACCCAAAATGGCCACTATTTTGATAATCGCAAACCAAAACTCGGTTTCACCGAAAGCGCGGACCGTCACAGAATTAATCAATAACAAGATGAGCAGGATAGCAATTCCCGTTACCCATTCTGGGAGATTAGGGAACCAGTAGCGTAGGTATAGACCCGACGCAGTTAATTCGGCCATCGCAATGGTGAGCCAGCAAATCCAATAGGTCCAGCCGGCGACAAAGCCCCAGGTTTTTCCGAGATATTTCGAAATAAACGCAATGAATGAGTGCGCATCTAAATCGGAAAGGAGCAACTCTCCCAACGCACGCATCAAAAGAAAACACACAATTCCAGTAATTAAGTATGCAAAGATAATGGATGGACCCGCCAAGTGAATCGATTGTCCTGCCCCTAGGAATAATCCAGTTCCGATAGTGCCTCCAAGTGCAATCAACTGCACGTGACGACCTTGTAATCCTCTTGAAAGCTCTTGGTTGTTTTCTTGATTATTAGTATTAGAACTCAATGTTATTCCCCTTTCTGTTTTGATTATTATAGTCAATCTAAGGACAGTGCCACAAGGCTTGGCTGAATTGCCTCATGACATCGAATGGCGGAACGCCTTTAACATCAATTGATTTCACGTTTAATTTTTTTACTTGAATTCTTTTCAACTTAAAATGAAAACAAAAAGGTATCGCCTTAGCGACACCCTTCTAAATCGTTATTTCTTCAATCTTTCAATATCACGAACAATCATTAATTCTTCGTTAGTTGGAATTAACAAAGTCTTCACAGTCGCATCATCTGCACTTAAATCACGTTGAACGCCACGAATATGGTTCTTTTCAGGGTCCACCTTGATACCGAAGAAGCCCAATTTATCAGCAACTTCCTGACGGATTGTAAAGTCATTTTCACCGACACCAGCGGTAAAGACAATTGCGTCTACGCCATCTAGTTCGGCAATGTATTGACCCACGTAACGAACAATGCGTTCGATGTACATGTCACGTGCAAGTTTAGCACGATCATTCTTGTCTTGAACACCCTCAACATCCCGCATATCAGCAGACACGCCTGATACACCAATCAAACCAGACTTGTGGTTCAAAATATCAATCATTTCATCCATACCAATGTTTAACTTCTCCATGAGATACTTCACAAGAGAAACATCGATATCACCAGTTCTAGTGGCCATCATGACACCAGTTAATGGTGTAAAGCCCATTGAAGTATCGTATGACTTACCATTTTGGATAGCCGTGATTGAAGCACCAGCACCAATATGCAATGTCACCAACTTCAAGTCTTCAAGCGGACGACCTAGCATTTCTGCAGCTTTATGTGCAACATAACGGTGACTTGTTCCATGAGCACCATACTTACGGGCACCAAATTTTTCGTAGTATTCGTAAGGTAGTGGGTACATGTAGTTAACTGCTGGCATACTCGTGTGGAATGACGTATCAAATACCGCAACACTAGGGATATCTGGTAGTAACTTCTTAAATGCACGGATACCCATTGCTTCAGCTGGGTTGTGAAGTGGTGCATATTCAGCTAATGACTCGATTTGTTCGATAACCTTGTCGTCAATCAATGCTGAGTCACTGAACAATTCTCCACCAGCAACAACACGGTGACCCACACCAGTAATTTCGTTGTAGTCTTTGATAATCTTTAAATCGAGTAATTGATCAAGCATAATTTGAATTGCTTGTTCGTGAGACTCAATATCAAGCGTTTCTTCAAACTTTTGACCATCGCCATATTTAATTAAAACTAGTGAATCCTTTAAACCGATTCGTTCAACAACACCACTTGAAATTTCAGTTTCCTCTGGCATTTGGAATAACTTAAATTTAAGTGTTGAGCTACCTGCGTTAACCGCCATTGATTTTCCCATTTTATAAAAATCTCCTTTTTAGCTACTTAATGTGTAGATCTGAATGTTCCCATTCGATAATTTCAGCCATAAAATGCTTGAAATCAGCTTGTTGCTTAAAAGATGGAAATTCTCCCAGCATTACTTTACCAGCCTGCTTAGCATCCTGACCCTGATTTTGTAGAATCAAAATGGATTTGCGAGCATTCTTATTTTGAAAGAGCTCTTGAGGCAAGTTAAGAAAGCCTTGAAAGTAGACCTTTTCTTGAATCCATTTTAGGAATAGCTTAGATTGGTCACTCTCAAATAAGTTTGCTGGAACCAAGAAAATCCCAAAACCGCCAGCTTTAACATGAGCCATCGCTTGTTCAATCAATAAGTGATGCACATAGCTATGCCCTTCGCTAACATCCGTTTGGAAGTCCTTAGCGTTTTCATCAACTGGGTAATAGCCAACTGGTAAATCGCCAATCGCAACATCACTCAATGAAATGTTCAAGTTACTTAGTGCATCTTGATGCACTAAATTCACCTCGAGTGATTGTAAGGCTGCGTTAATCTGTGCAACGGCCAACATTGTGTCATCGTTATCGACTGCATCAGCGCTAACCGCCTTAGACACATCATTTTTGATGTCATTCATCACCGTTGTCAGTAAATTGCCAGTTCCAACACTTAAATCAAGTAATTTCAACTTCTTTTGATTAGTTGTCAGGCTAGACACCAGATAGCCAACAATCATCCCAATCGTATCCGGAGTTAATTGATGATTAGGTTGAATCTTGTCTTGTTGAACGGCCTTCAACATCGCAAATTGAACAGCTCTGCGGATCGATTCGGCATCTAATTGAGCTAAATCAATTGAGTCGTACAATGCCTTGAGCTGCGCAACCGATTCAGAATCTGGCTTACCATCTTCAACCTGGATTTCCCCTTCTAAAAGGTTATCACCAGTTTCGATAAAGGCATCCATATAAGACGTAGATAATTCTCGCTGCAAGATCTCAATGCTTTGATCTATCACTTTAAATAAAGTTTCACTCTCATTCTCAGACAGTACCTTCAGCATCCCTTCATCTTTAGTTTTAACTATTCCTTCAGTAATATATCTTACAGAGATTTAAGGGGATATTCAAGCTAAGTTTGTGAAAGTCTCAGTCGTTGACACAGCTTTTACTTAATCTTATCGATTCGCCCTTCATAGTTTCGCTGAACAAAGTGATAACTAAGTTGTCTTTGATGATAAGCATAGATTTGAAGAAGCAGGATTGTCATGACAACCGTCATAAAGCAAACCGCCATTAGCACCATCGATCCATTCCGTTTATTTTTCATGGTTAGCAACCTCGTTTGATAAAACTGCCGTAAAGGTTCGTCCCCGTTGTACCACGAGTCTCAATTCAACAAATCGCGCTGTGACCTCAGAAAATGAAACATCTGCCACGTGGTCCATTAAGGGAACATAGCCTCCTTCAGGCGTTGATAGAATGAGGGACTGTTTATTTTGCAGGAGCAAATACGGTTTAGTACCTTTACGCCCCTCAAGTTTTAGCCGATTACGCCTTACTTGAGTAATTTTAAACGCTTCATTATTTTGTTCAATTTCCGCTAATGCATAGTGCCAGGCTAAGTCATCTGACTGCTGATGATTTAGTAAGGGCATCACGATTTGAATCGTTAGTAGCATGAGGCCCATCACAACTAAGGCCACCACCACTTCCACAATCGTGAAGCCCTTCCTATTTCTTTTCGCGAATTTTTTGCTCATATACTCGCCTCGTTCGATTCACTTTACTGACATTTTGAATTTCTGTTTGCTGCATGATAGTGTGAATGCTTAAATATGTCATCGCCGTTCCAGCAACTAAAATAAGGCTAAATAAGGCTTCCACTAATAAATAGCCTGATCTAATCTTGCACTTTTCGATCCACACGATAGATCCCCCATCCCATTTGAACAGTCTGCCTGTATTCAGCGGGTCCAACATCTGAGTACCAGATAATTGTCATCGGTCTAACATTACCCTTAGTCGTCATTTTTAGTTCATAATTGCGGGCTAAAGCCAAGGTTGTCGGAACCTTGATTCTTTGATGCCAATCACGGCACTGAAATAGTACAGATTGCTCTTTCCCCATTTTAATCAGGAGCGGTTCATTAGCCTGCCTGGCCTTAAACTGCGCAACTTGCCAGTTTTCTTTCAACTCAGAAAAAAATGCTGCCTCAATCTTCGTCGTCCGTTGGGCAATATGACGAGCACCAAAAGTACCAATACCGAGCAGCAAACAGGTAAGACCCAAAACAACGACCATTTCAATCAACGTAAATCCTGCTCTGTCATTGAAGTGCTTCCTTGCCATGAATTGAAATCCCCTCCCGCTTTGCCTCGTCAACTTGTTTTCGGGTTAAATAGCCCTTCTTTTCTAAAACCGGATAGGTCACCGTATCAGCATCCGTTTCATCAACATACATATCAATCTGTGTTTGAATCACCGTTTTCATAGCATGTGAATGGATTTTCTGGGCATGATCACGTTGTGAGCCAATATTTGGAATGACGATAAGTATCAATAACGAAATAATAAACAAGACAATCGCCATTTCGATTAATGTAAAACCTTCACGTTTTTTCAATAGTTCATTCCTCCTACAGTTTGATACATCGGAATTAATAAGCTTAAGTAAGTCAGTACAATAAAGAAACCAATTACCGCAAACATTATCGGTTGGATGAGCTGAATAAGCTGTTCGATTCTTTCTACTAGTTCTCGATAAATCATCTTCGAAAACACCAGTAAATCTTCATTTAACTTAGCGCCAGTTTCTCCTTTTTGGATGAACACACCCAACTCGTTTGGTACTAAAGGTTCTTGTTGAATAATAGTGAGCAGCGTCTCCCCCGCTTCCAACTGTGAGGTAATCTGTGTACCAAGTTCAAATAAAAAGGACTTTGAGGCGTATTGCTTTGAACTTGCCAACACCTCCTGTAAACGCAAACCACTTTTGAGCATAATAACAACATTAACCAGTAGTTGATACTGATAGTAACGTTCCACAACGTGACCGATTAAGGGAATTCGACAAAGTAAGCGTAATTTTGCCAGATAATCTAGGCGTTTTAGCAATTCAAACATCACCCAAACTAAAACGATAACTGGAACAAGACCAAAAAGCACCCAAACTGTGGGCACACTTTGATTGGATTTGGCAGCACCGTTTGGTGTCAAACCCGCAATTGCCGGAAACACCCAGATTTTTAGCGCCACAAACAATATCAGCAATAGTCCCAATAGCGCCATCGGATATCGCAGTAATGCTTTAATTTTCTTTAATTGTTGCATTTGTAGCCTTAGTAGTTGACTCATCTCCGTTAGCGCTAGTTTCAACTCACCATGAACTTCTGCAACTTTAATCTGACTGGCAATCTGTGTTGAAAAGTAGCCGTGGGTACTTTGCTCAAATGAGGTTCCGTCTGCCAATTTTTGATGAATTACCGAAATGTCTTCGGCCTGTTGAGGCATAATTACCTCACAAAATTTCACCGCTTGTTTGAGTGAGAAGCCGGAATCCATCAGTTGTGCCAGTAATTTGATGAATCTTGCCTGGACAGGAATCTTCCAACTATCCCGCTTTAAATTGTGCTGCTGTCTCTGCACTGATTTCATGGCGCTTCACCCCCATTTCTAAATAGGTCTCCCACTGCTTCGACATTCCCGAAGGCAGATCAGATAAACCATCTTTCGGGCTCCAAAAATCATATAGCGCCTTAACAGTTCCCGATTGACTGGGAATCAATCGTTGGTAGGCCACCCCAGTCAATGCCTGCTCAATAAGATTCGAATCAAGCTTCAGCTGTTTCAAGCGTTGGAAGACACCATAGGCGGTTTGCGCATGAACGGTGCTTAAGACTAAGTGACCACTTAACGCTGCTTGGATAGCAGCCTGAGCCGTTTCTTGATCGCGTATTTCACCAATAATAAAAATATCAGGTCGATGCCTTAACGCGACTTTAATCAGCGCTTGATAGGACATATTGGCTTCTTCATTCACTTGAAGTTGTAAAAAGTTCGGCTCATTAACCTCGACCGGATCTTCAATCGTCAAAACTAATTTTCCTTCTGCCACTTTTCGTACTAAGTGATAAATCGAAGTTGTTTTACCAGAACCCGTTGGACCCGCAAATAAAATTAACCCCCGCTGCTGTTGCCAAGTCATCAACTGATTGATTTGTTCTTCAAACAAAAATTCTTGCTTAATCAATGCAATTGGATAAATGAGCCGAATAACCAAAGATTCCTCATTTAAATAATTACCAACCGTAGATAATCGTAGGTTAAGCGTGGCTTTTTGAAATTGATAATTCATCGCCCCTAACTGCGGCCGACGTTGCTCTGTAATAGCCATATTGGCATGAAACTTAAAATAAGAAATTAGCCGCTGCCCTTCTGAAAATGGTAAATGGCCAATAGTTTCCAATCGTGTTCCCCGTTGCTCCTGAATGACGTAGCGTCCCTTCTGGGGCAAAATAAAGATATCCGAGCTTCGATGAGTAATCGCCAGGTTTAAATAATGATTCGCTTGCCGATAAATTTCCAAATAATTCACGTCCTTTCCGTTCAAACCTAAATACGGAATTGGACACAAAAAAACACGACCTGATTTAACAAGTCGTGTTTAGGTCTAAATTATTCAGCTGTTTCAGGTAACGTAGCTGCTTCGTAAACATCAGCAACATCATCGTTATCTTCAAGTTCATCAATTAAACCTTGGTATTGTGAAACTTTGTCAGCTGGTACTTCAGTCGTGTTCTCAGGGAACAATCTAACCTCGGCAGTATCAAGATCATACTTATCTTGTAAACTGTCTCGTACCGCAGCCATATCAGATGATGCAGTGAAAATTTCAAAGCTATCATCCGTTGTGTTCATATCTTCAGCGCCAGCATCCAGTGCATCCATTAACATTGTATCTTCATCAACGTCTAAGCCGTCACGTAAAATAACAATGTAGCCCTTACGGTTAAACATGTAAGCAACTGAACCATCAGTTCCTAATGCGCCACCGTGATGAGTGAATGCAGAACGAATAGCGGCCGCCGTTCTGTTTTTGTTATCAGTCAATGCAGAAACCATTACTGCGGTTCCGCCTGGTCCATAACCCTCATAGGTAATTTCTTCGAACTTAGCGCCACCAACACCAGAAGCCTTATCAATCGCACGTTGTACGTTATCTTTAGGCATGTTAGCTGCGCGTGCCTTTTCCATTACCAATCTAAGCTGAGGATTGTTCGCTGGATCAGGATCACCTGCTTTTGCAGCTTGGTACAAGTCACGTGAGATTTTTTGGAAGATTTTTCCACGTTTAGCATCTTGGGCGTTTTTACGTCCTTGTATGTTATGCCATTTTGAATGTCCTGACATCTGAACTCCTCTTTTCTTATAATTAGTAATCTATATAAAACAGACATCTAGTAGTTTAGCACGCTCAATCAGTTTTTTCAATAACTGAACCCGCTTTATGTGCTGAACTTAACTTAGTTTTTGCTAAAGACTCTATGTCCCATCGTAATCATGAATCCCAAAAGCAGCATCATTAGTCCGATAAAGCCCGCCATCACAACTGTACTTTGGCCAACTGTGTTAGCTAATTGAACTTGAATGGTGGATAGACCTGATACTAGGTCAGAATATTGGAGCATAATGCCACCAGCCGCGCCAGCAGTTAGAAGACCAGCAATAAGTAAACCAGGTCCAAACGAGCGCCAGAAGTGATGCCTAAAAATCGAAATAACGAACATCAAGATCATTAAAATACCACTCGCAACAATGGCATAAAAATTGTATTGGTTAGCAGCATACAATTCCGATTGAACGGGTGCTACTTTAGAATGAATTTTTTGTTGAAACTGGCTAGTTAATTCTGCAGAAATTGCTTTCAATAGCGTACTTGAAATCTGCGATGAGACACCAGTTACTTCTGCACGTTGGCTAATCAGTGAGCTGATTCTCGCCTGGATTTGTTGTGATAATTGTGCTGACGCCACGTTACCATTAAGTAACAGACGATACTCCGTTTCAAACACAGCGCCCATCATTTTATTCGTCACAATATTTTGCGTAACCCCTGCCGTATTCAAATCAGTATTAACACTGGTTACTAGCTCCTGCGCCGCATCAGTTTGCTCCGCCTTATTTGCCACGTAGGAAGGTGAAAAGATGGTAACTTTCATGACAGCGGTTAAGATTAAGACTGTCATAATCAGTCCCCATAAAATATTAAAAAACGATCGCCGTGGTCGCAGTTTTGCAGCGCTGGGGTTTTGCCTTCTGGAAAGTCTACTATCAAGTTCATCGATATTGATCACCTCAAGGTTTCAAATTAAAAGCTAATATTTCATTTCAACCATTATATAACAAAAAAGAACGCATCTGCGTTCTTTCTTTACTTTGTTGATTGTCGTTTCATCAAGCCGTATGGCAATACCACATTGTTGTCTTCTACGTCTTCATTTTCCATAAGTTTGGTGAGCAAACGCATTGCCACCGCACCAATATCATAGAGTGGTTGTGTGATAGACGATAATTTTGGTCGCACAAGTTCGGTTAACTTGGTATCGTTACTTGTGACAATTTCAAATTGGCCTGGTACGTCAATACCAGCATCCGTTAACCCGTTTAAAACACCAGAAGCTAACTCATCATCTCCAACAAAGGCTGCATCGGCTCCAGCAGCTGTTAACGCTGGTTCAAGCGCTTGCCCTGCTTGATATGAGTAGTCAGTTTCGAAGACAAATCGTTCATCGTAATCGATACCTGCAGCCGCAAGTGCCTGCTTGTATCCCTTAAGACGATAGTCGCTGTTAATTGCCTGGTCCATTGGTCCCGAAACAAACGCAACTTTCTTACTGCCATGATCAATTAAGTTCTTAACAGCTTCTTGAACAGCAGCTACGTAATCGATATTAACGCTTGGGGTTTCACCAGTTTCATCAACAGAACCCGCCAAGACAACTGGTGCCTTTGAACGTTCGAATTCTTTACGCAAGTCATCCGTAATTTCATTACCCATGAAAATAATGCCATCGACTTGCTTGGCCATTAAGGTATTTAAAACTTGAACTTCTTTACGGCCGTTTTCATCTGAATTAGCCAAAATAATGTTGTACTTGTACATCATCGCGATATCATCGATTCCTCGTGCTAATGACGAGAAATAAATATTTGTCACGTCAGGGATAATAACCCCCACCGTTGTCGTTTTTTTACTTGCTAGACCTCGTGCAACAGCATTGGGCCGATAATCTAGTCGATCAATGACTTCCAAAACCTTTTTCCGTGTGGCTGGTTTTACGTTTGGATTCCCATTGACTACACGAGAAACTGTTGCCATTGATACAGCAGCTTCTCGGGCCACGTCATAAATAGTTACAGTTTGTTTGTCCATCGTGATAGCCCTTTCTTAACTTATATCATACGTTTTCATTAATTTTTTCATCAACCAGAATAATATAGCAAACTATGAAAGTAAATGCAAATTGAAAACGCTTTCATGAGAATAATAACCCTTTCGTTGTAAATTTTCAAGCAAACCGACATATCTCACGTGCTATAATGTAAACAATTCTATAGAGGTGATTAGATGTCAAAGTTAGAACAGATTCAAACGTGGGCCGATAGCCAAAAGGCCGACCTCGTTTATGTCAGCGATCCAAAAACGATTCAATATTTAACTGGATTCTACAGTGATCCAATTGAACGGGTTTTAGCCCTGCTTGTGTTCCCAGACCAAGATCCATTTATGTTTGCCCCCGCTCTTGAAGTGGAAGCAATCAAGGATACCGGATTCAAGTACCCTGTTTACGGTTACTTAGATCACGAAAATCCATGGGAAAAAATTGGTGCTCAAGTTAATAAGCGTAACGCCAACGTTAAATCAATTGCATTAGAAAAAACGCAATTATCCGTTGAGCGACTTGAAGCATTGAAAACGACATTTACGAGTGCAACATTTGATCTCAACATTTCGCCATTCTTCGAAAAAATGCGTTTAATTAAGACCCCAGACGAAATTGAAAAATTGAATATCGCTGGTAAGTGGGCCGATTTTGCCTTTGAGCAAGGTTTTGTCGCAGTTAAAGCTGGTCGTAGTGAACAACAGGTGGCCGCAGACCTTGAATATGCCTTAAAACAAAAAGGAATTATGGAAATGAGTTTCGATACGTTGGTTCAAGCTGGTGCACACGCAGCCGAACCACATGGTGCTACTAATGGTACAAAATTTGAAAACAACGAACTCATTTTGTTTGATCTTGGGACGGTTTGGGAAGGTTATATTAGTGATGCTTCTCGAACTGTCGCTTTGGGTAAACCAACCGAGAAACAACTCGATATTTATAATGTCTGTCTAGAAGCACAGTTAACCGCCCAAGACTACGCTAAACCAGGTATTACAGCTGCTTCTCTTGATAAGGTTGCTCGTGATGTCATCACCAAGGCAGGCTACGGCGAATACTTCATTCACCGTTTAGGCCATGGAATGGGAATGAGTGAACACGAATACCCTTCAATTATGGAAGGAAACGATTTACTTCTTGAACCAGGCATGTGCTTCTCGATTGAACCTGGGATTTACATTCCAGGTGTCGCTGGAGTTCGAATTGAAGATTGTGTTCATATTACAGAAACTGGTAATGAACCCTTTACGCATACATCAAAAGATCTTACTTATGTAGGATAAATAAAAAATCAGCCCTCAATGATGGGCTGATTTTTTGATTACTTATCTGAATCTGGTGTAAAGGTTACCGTTGAATTTTCATAATCCGAGTCTTCTGGGGTTTCATTTTGAACGAGATCATCACTGCTCAAAATAATATCATCATCCTCACTGGCATTTTCGTAGCCATCGAAATCTGTATCATCCTGAAGCTTATGGTCATTCCAAGCGTCCTTCAAATCGTCCAATAAATCATTCGCATAAAATGCATAATCCACTGCACGGTCTTTAGCTGCGTCTACCTTGTCCAAAACAACTTCGCGAACTTCACGTTGTTCATCTTCATCCAATGAACGATACTTAGCGTAAGCAACACCTGCGCCTGCTGCAAGTAGTCCGAATACAAGTCCTTTTTTTCCCATTTAGCTCATTCCAATCATTTATTTGATTTGTCGTGCCGATTTAAATAGATTCCCATTGCAGTTGCAACGATTTTTGTTAATGCCGAATTCCCTTTATGATGCTTTCGTGAACTTGTCACGCGACTCGTTAGATTTCTAGTTGCCTCGTTCAAGTCCGAAACACTCTGGCCAAGATCACCGGCTGCCTGGAATACTGGGTCAATTTTGGCAGACTTTTTGTTAACGTCAGTCAAAAGTTGATCTGCGTTGGCCATAAGATTTTCAGCCTGTCGTGAAAGCACATCCGCATCATCAGTCAATGTCTTAACACTGCGATTAACCTCACCCAACGTTTTCGTCATCTTCATTAAGAAAATCCCGATAAATATAACCAAAATCAAAAATGCACTTGCTGCGATTAAGCCAGCAATTTGTCCACCCGTCATTATGACGCCTCCTTTGGTAACTCTTAGTCTATCATTAGCATAGCATTTACCTCTAGGCTTCGCAATAAAAACGAGGTTGCATTTCCAAGTGACTAAAATTTTGCTACACTAGTTTTAATATTCTATAGATTGGAAGTTAAACCATGTATCCCAAAATTATCTTTGCGTCATTTTCTACCTTTTGGTCGCATTTCATCAATCGTTATGATTGGGATAAAATATTCGACTTAATTACCGGTCGCTTGTTTCAATTTTTGCTCCTCAGTCTCCTATTTCTCGTCATTCGTTGGATTGGTCGGCTTATCATTCGCAAAAGCTTTAAAAAATACCAAAGTTCACGTCTTTTAAACGCTAACTCCAATCGAATCGATACGATTAATTCGCTGGTACTCAACAGCTTCTCCTACATTATCCTTTTCTTTTGGCTATATGCACTGCTAACCATGATGGGCGTCCCAGTGGGAACGCTCATTGCCGGTGCCGGAATTTTCAGTTTGGCATTAGGACTTGGTGCGCAAGGATTCGTCTCAGATATTGTGACTGGATTCTTCATTATCCTGGAACAACAACTAGACGTTGGTGATGCCGTGAAGTTAGATGGTATTGAAGGAACGGTAACTGCCATCGGTTTGCGTACTACCCAAGTCACCAGTTACGATGGCACCCTTAATTTCATTCCAAATCGCAATATCCAGATTGTCAGCAACCTATCCCGAAATGAAATGCGAGCATTAATTGAAATCAATATTTACCCAAATGCCCCACTTGAGAAAATTCACAGCATCATTGCTGAAGTTAACGATCAATTAACACCTAAGTATCCTCAAATTACAAAAGGGCCAACGTATCTCGGTACTGCCACAACTACAGCTGGTCATCTTTCTATTCAGGTCAGCGCCTACACGACTCCTGGTGACCAATTGCTTGTCCAGCGAGCATTCTTATCCGCCTACCTTCGAGCAATTCGTGAAGCAGGCATTGATTTACCAACCAGTTATATTAACTAATAAAAGCGTATTTGAGAAAATTTCTCAAATACGCTTTTATTTGGTCTGTACATCAAAATATTCATCTAAATTATGAGCCAGGAAGTTAACCCGTTTCAAAATCTCGCGGCGAGTGATAATGCCAGTGAACGTACCCATTTGGTCAACAACTGGCAGAAACGGTTCATCCACTAGTCGGTTAAGAATCTGTTCTAAATCATCAGGATGGTCAATAACCGCAACATCTTTTTCCATCACATCCCCAACTTGAATATCGCGAAGTCGGTCAGGATTTATTTTTACACTCTCCATCATTTGAGCCGTTATCAAGGCTAATGAAACAAATCCGCGAAACTGACCTCGATTATTGAGAACTGGAATTTTAGAGTAACCCGTTTGGGAAAGCACCAATAAAGCATGATAGCAATCATTGGTCTCAGTGACGTTGGCGACAACATCTGCCGGAATTAAATACCCATCACCTGACATCCGTAATAGTTCCTCTATGGCGCGGTCTAACATTTTCCCACCTCTTTCTAGCGTTTAATGACAGTACTCAAACTTGAAATAAGCTGACTGTTTCGATCAAAATAATCAACCTCATACATCGTCTTGGTTGCGGTAACAATTGCAAAGGTACCACCAATGCTAGCATACTCACCACGTGGCAGTGAAATACTACCCGGGTTAACAAATAAGCAATCATCTTGCCATTCAACGCCCAACTTATGGGTATGACCAAAGAAAACCATATTGGCACGTAACTCTTTGGCTCTTAGTGCTAACCGTGTCAAATCCATATTGACGCCGTAATGATCGCCATGCGTCATATAAATGTTTTGATCTTCAATGGTCTCCAAAACTTCTTCTGGGAATCCATCGTTGAAGTCATTGTTTCCCCGAACAAAATAGGTATCTTCAAAAAATGGATCCGTTACCTGTCCCTCCGAGTCACCACAGTGAAAAATGGCATCTACGTCAGGATTCTTTGCTTTTACCTCATTTAAAATGGCTTGATCGCCATGATTGTCGCTAATCACTAAAATTCTCATTATTCGCCCACCACTCATCAAATTTAGTCATCATCTGCTTCGTTGCCCGACCACGGTGGCTAATGGCGTTTTTTTCAGTCGCACTTAATTCAGCCATCGTTCGATTTAATTCCGGTACATAAAATAGCGGATCATACCCGAACCCGTTCTCTCCACGACCAGCCGTTAGAATTTTACCACGAACCTCGCCCTCACTCACCAATTGATGGCCATTCGGACTCACTAGTACTAGCGTGGTATGAAATTTGGCGGTACGCTCTTCATCTGGTACTTGAGCCAAGTTAGCTAACAATTTAGCATTATTGGCCACATCATCATGATCGCCAGCATACCTTGCTGAGTGAACACCAGGTTCTCCATTCAATGCATCAACCATTAGACCTGAATCATCGGCTAGAACGGACAAATTAGTCAGCTTGGCAATGGTCTCCGCTTTTATTCGTGCATTTTCTAGAAACGTTTGACCATTTTCCTCGATTTCTGGAAGATTGCCAAAATCAGCTAAGGTCAGTAACTTGATCCCCTTTGGCTTTAGAATAGTCCGAAATTCGGCCGCCTTGCCAGCATTTTTAGTGGCAATAACGAGTTTGTCTTTAGTCATGCTTCAATTCCTCATTTCGTTTCGAGATCCGTGATTGGGACATGAATCGCTTGAATATCGTTTTGCGGTAACCAATCATTGGCAATTGCTTCAAATCGCTTTGAATCGCCACTCGTAAAGTATTGATCAGCTAATTCTTTTTTAGACGTAGCATTCGTCAATTCGAAGTAATCCAACATAGTCGTAACCATATTAGCGGTTTCTACAGCAGGATCTACCAGTGTCACATCAGGCCCGACTGCTTCTTGAATGAATGGCTTGAGGAGTGGAAAATGCGTGCACCCTAAGATTAAGGTGTCGATTCCTGTACCGTCAAAATCTTTCAATGACGCTTTAACGATTTCTCTGGCTTTCTCGGTCGTGTACTCATTATCCTCAACTAACGTTACGAAGCTTTGACAGGCTACGCTGAATACTTCGTTACGCCCATCTTTAGCTAGAATCGACTTTTCGTAAGCCTGACTCTTAATGGTGCCATCCGTTGCAATCAAACCAATTTTGTGATTACGGGTTACTTTAGTCGCAGCCCGCGCACCTGGTGAGATAACGCCAATTACTGGAATTGGCAGCATGGCACGTAAGTCATCTAATGCCGCATACGTTGCTGTATTGCAAGCAATCACAAACATTTTAATGTCTTTATCCAATAAATATTGACCAATTTGCCCGGCAAATTGAGAAACTTCTGTCGCTGAGCGAGGGCCATACGGGAGTCGTCCCTGGTCACCAAAAAAATAGACCGTTTCGTAAGGTAGCTGCTTGAGCGTTTCCTTTACAACCGTTAACCCGCCGACTCCTGAGTCCATGTAACCAATAGCTTGTGCCATTTTTGTACCCCTCTTTTTCCGATTTACTCTGAAACTCAATTATCGCTTTTTTCGAACTGAGTTTCAAGTGTTCAAAATTTCATAAATGACTTGATTTTAATGATTCAGAAAGAGTACGCTATTTGTATTATTAATAAAAAGGATGACATCATGCAAAACTCAATTTATTCGCAATACTTAAGTAACGACCGACTTTCAGACTTATTCGGTTTAGCCCTTCTTCGCGACGTTGTGCTTCCCGATCTTATGGGTGATGACGTGAATAATATTTTATACTTCGAAGGAAAAAAGCTTGCTCGTCGATTCCCGTTAGCAAATCAAAGCGATGAGATAACCTTCTTCGAACAAGCTAAATTTGGCCACCTTGAGCAAGTTAAAACAACAACAAAACAAGTGGTTTGGCTGTTATCCGGAATCGAAGTGGAACCCCGCTTGAAGCAACCTGAATCATTCATGCTTGAAGCTGGTTTTTTAGCACAACAGGTCGAACAACAACTTGGCTTCATCGCTGAAGCCGAAGTCAAAAAGGAAAAGCATGGCATCGAAATTACCGTTCACGTTGATCCAAAGGACTTACTAGAGGCTGAAGAAGTCGACCCACAAACGCTCACCATTATTAATCCATCAGAGAACTAAAAAAGATTTCAGCCCTTCGGCTGAAATCTTTTTTTCTTAAACGTATTGTGTCAAAACCTTTTCGAGTTGTTCCTTTGAATGGTAACCAACGATTGAATCAACCACTTGGCCATCCTTCTTAACTAAAAGTGTTGGAATACTCATGATGCCAAACTTTTGTGCAGTTTCTGGGTTTGCATCAACGTCCATCTTATTGAATGTGACTTGATCACCCATTTCTTCGGAAAGCTTCTCCACTACTGGGGATTGCATACGACAAGGTCCACACCATGTTGCCCAAAAATCAGTCAACGTGACACCTTGAGCCGTATCATTTTCAAACGTCTTATCAGTCGTTTCTACTACGCTCATTCTAGTCACTCCTTCTCTTAATTACATTAAGTAAGTATATCAAACTCTGAACTTTTTACAAATCATCTGCTCAATTAAAATTTGACGATGGTCGAACCATCTCCACCCGCATTAGCAGGTGAGAAGCCAAACTCTTTTACCCGTTTATTGCTCTTTAGGTACTCTGTAACCCCTTTTCGAAGGGCACCGGTCCCTTTACCATGGATAATTGTAATCGACGGGTAACCGGCTAGGAGTGCCGAATCAATATAACGATCCACCTCAGCCATCGCTTCTTCGTATCGTTTACCACGTAAATCCAAGGTCGGGCTCATGCCACTAGAACCAGACCGTCGGATTGTTGCCCGGGGTGCTTTCACCTTTGTTGCCTCAGGCTTTATCTTATCAAGATTAACCTCGTCAATCTTCATCTTGATGATTCCCATTTGTACTTCCCACTCAGTATCGGACAACTTCTTCATTAAAGTACCCATTTGTCCGTATGACTTCACAAAGACTTCGTCGCCCTTTTTGAAATCGTGACGCCGTTTTTCGCGCTGAAGAACTTTATTCTTCTTTAATGAAGGATCTTGTTGTAGGGCGTTAATGGCGCCCTTAGCTGCGATTAATTCGTTTTCCTTAACCGATTGATTAGCTGCAATTTGTTTCTTGTGTAAGTCACTAATAATCTCATTTGCCCGGCTCCGAGTGTCATTAACAATCTTGTTAGCCTGATCTTTAGCATCTTCAATTAAGCGATCTTTTTGCGTTTCCAATTTGTTGAACCGTGTTTTCAGTTCATCGTGAATTGCGGTTGCCTCGGCCAATTCAATTTCTAACTGGCTAGCTTCCTCTTCGGCAGCCTTCTTTTGGGCTGTTAAGTCAGCAATCATGTTGTTAATATCCTGATTATCTTGATTGGTTAATTCACGTGCCTCAGCAATAATAGATGGTTTAATTCCTAATCTCGCTGCAATTTCAAACGCGTTACTCCGACCCGGAATCCCAATCAATAGCCGATACGTTGGTTTCAACGTTTCCGTATCAAATTCCATGCTGGCATTAATGGTATCCGCACGATTGTAACCAAATGCCTTCAATTCAGGGTAGTGGGTTGTCGCCACAACATAACTACCGATACTACCGATATCATCTAAAATGGCCATTGCAAGAGCCGCCCCTTCTTGAGGGTCAGTTCCCGCACCAACTTCATCAAGTAGAATTAAACTCCTTTGGTCCGCTTGATTTAAAATCGTCCCAATATTATCCATATGTGACGAGAAAGTACTCAAGTTTTGTTCAATTGATTGTTCATCACCAATATCAGCAAAAACAGCACTGAAAATGCCAATTTGACTATTTTCATTAGCAGAGATAAACAAACCAGACTGACCCATTAATTGAGCGAGCCCTAAAGTTTTCAGTGTGATTGTTTTCCCACCAGTGTTGGGACCAGTGACGATAATCGCCTTATAATCTTCTCCAATCGCAATATCATTCGCTACCACCCGTTTTGGATCAATTAAGGGGTGGCGAGCACCTCTTAATTTAACAATGTTAGCTTCAGAAATAGCGGGCTCCGTAGCCTTTAACTGGTGAGCGTATCTGGCCTTTGCATTGATAAAGTCTAAATGTCCCAGAATCACAGCATTATGTTCAATTTCTGGTTGATAAGGCCGCAGCAAGTCTGACAGATCGGTTAACACCCGACGCTCTTCTTGTTGCTCTGCCATCTGATGTTGTCGTAATTGGTTGTTCAATTCAACGACAGCGCCTGGCTCAATAAACAAAGTTTGCCCAGTAGCGCTTTGGTCATGCACAATGCCACCAAAATGCGATTTATTTTCCGCCTTTACTGGAATGACGAACCGGCCATCTCGAATGGTTACAATCCCCTCACTCAGGTACTTAGCGTCGTTACCACGTGTGTAACCCTCCATTTTACTGCGAATAGTGGCCTCAGTGCGTGAAATTTGATGTCGAATTTGAGCAAGTTCAACAGAAGCCGTATCGAGAATTCGACCATCGTCCTCAACTGACCGTTTCAACCGTTCAACAATTTCTGGCAAAGCACTGATTTGACCAACAAAAGCATAAAGGCGACGAAGCTCAACTTCTTTTTCCTGAAGCCGATCAAAAAAAGTCGTCATTGCTTCAGTCGTTTTCAGCACCCGGGATACGTGGGCTAACTCCGTACCACTCAGCGTTCCTTGAATTTCCAGACGTTTCATTTGTGGCGCAATATCCTCTAGCTTAGGCAGTGAAATCCCGCCTTCTAGCCGGAGAACGTCTGCACCATCCTTTGTTTCATCCAACCATTCTCTGATCTTTTCCCCATCAGCAATTGGCTCTAATGACGCTAATTCTGCACGACCAGCATCAGAGACAAGGTACTGATAAATGGCTTGTTTAATTTCATCGTAAGCCAAGGTTGATAAAATTTTTTTATTCATTTGATATCCTTTGACTCCTTTTTTAGATCAAAATACACTTCAATCGTTTCTCGATTCATTTTAACGCAGAACGGCTGGTTACCAAAGACTTGTACTCGTCCGCGTTAATTCCCTCTTATTAAAAAAGTTGTGACATCAATCTGAGTCACAACTTCAACGTGTCTATCTTGCCAACCACCAGTCATAAATTGAGCCTGTCAAGCCTGGCGTTTTCTCAACAATCCACTGAGCAATTTCCGAAGCTTGATATTGATCCGTTAACCAATCAATTGAAAACAACATCAGAAGTTGAAGTGCCAAAAAGATGACAACATACCAGATCAAGACACCTAATATGCTTCCGGCCAAGGCATTGGCTAAGTGAATCACGGGCAACCGTGTAAAGAATCGACTGGCTCGTTTGATTGCTCTGACGACAATCCAAAATAGTGTCACCGCAATAAAGAACCCTAATCCGTTGAAGAACAGTGTACTGGTGACCGATTCTCCTAGCAAATTATGTCCAGAAAATTCTGGGCTGGGAAGCAGCTGACTTAGAAAGTTGCCCACCGGTTTGGCCAGTAAATTGGCAAAAACAGTCGCCGCTAATAGCGCTACAACATCTAAAATTGTCAGAACAAAGCCGCGACGATAACCGCGGCGAAAACCATGAATCAGTAAGACTAAAATGATGATGGAAAGAACCATAAGCTTCCTATCCTCTTTTTGTTATTGATTTTCGTTATTTGATTTTAATTCATTCAGTTTTTGCGTTGCAATCAGTTGATCTGAAATTGCATTAAATGCCAATAAAATAGCGGCATCCTCTTTTGACATCCGGGGGGCGAGTTCATTTAATTGTGAGAGCTCTCGATTCATTTGTTCAGTAACCGCCTGCATATGCGCCTCTGAACGCGATCCTACGATGGTATAGGTCTTACCCCCGATGACAGCTTTAAATCGGCGTTTATCATCTGCCATAATTTTTATCCACCCTCCTAAAATTAACAAATTCAATTCTATCACGAATTGAGGGTTCAAGGTAGACTCAGCCTTAATTCTTTATTGTTCCAAAAAAAATGGAATCGCATAAATTCGCGATTCCACATTCTTTACTTTTCAGGGTCTCCCCAGTCTTGATCAAATGCATCCGTACCGCCACCATTTAAGAAGGTGTTCAGCATTGATTCGACCATATCCCATTCTTCATCGGATTCGATTGGTAATAAATCGCCTCCTGATGGGTTAGCAGGATCATCTTTGTCTGGAAGTTGGTAAGCTTGAATATCAACTTCCTCATCGTCTGCTTTACCTGCTGGGTACATCAAAATGTATGACTTCCCGTAATCAGGTGATTTAAATGTGAATAAAACTTCGTATAATTCTTCGTTGCCGTCTTCGTCAACCAAAGTAATTTGTTGGTTTTCTTCGCTCATGTGTGGTCCCTCGCTTTTATTGTAATAATTTACCATGTCGATCAAGGTAATTCTGTAGAATCAACCCTGCCGCTAACTTATCGATTACTTGCTTCCGTTTGCGTCTGGAAGTGTCAGCTTGCTCAACTAACATACGCTCCGCTTCAACGGTTGTCAATCGCTCGTCTTCAAAATCAATGGGGAGTCCAAACTTTTCAGTTAAAAGCTCACCATAATAACGCGCAGCTTCTGCCCTAGGTCCTTGAGAGTTATTCATGTTCTTTGGTAACCCCAATACAAAACCACCGACTTCGTACTGCGTGACGAGTTCCGCCACTCGATCTAATCCAAATTGAGATTCATCCTCATTAATTCTAATGATTTCGATTCCCTGGGCTGTCCAGCCCAGCGCATCACTGACTGCTACCCCAACTGTTCGTGAACCAACATCTAATCCCATCAAACGCTTCATTTGTCACTGTCCTTCGTATCGTTTAAATAAACTCGAACGAGTTCTTCAATGATTTCGTCGCGTTCATGTTTGCGAATTAAATTACGTGCGTCGTTCAAACGAGGAATATAGGCTGGGTCACCAGAAAGCAAGTACCCCACAATTTGGTTAATTGGATTATAACCTTTTTCCTCGAGAGCTTGATAGACTGTCTCCAGCGTATCATGAACATCCTTTGGCTTCTTCTCACCAAAATTAAAATACATCGTCTTGTCTAATGCACTCAACCTGATACACCTCCACACTCCTGTTTGTAACAATTCTACAAGATAATCATGCAAACTACAATGAAAGGCGTTCAATGTAATTGATTCGTAATAATGCTAATTAAAGTGCTGAAACCCACTCTGAGGCAGCTTTGATAGCATCTTCTAATCCCTCAGGTTTCTTTCCACCGGCTTGGGCGAGGTTTGGACGACCACCGCCACCACCATTGATTTTAGGCGAGATAGCCTTGATTAAGTCACCGGCTTTGATGCCCTGCTTCGTAACTTCATCTGCAACAGCCACAATTAAGTTTGCCTTATCATCAACCTGAGCACCAAGAACCAAAATATCAGAATAGTTCTTTTGACGCCAAGTATCTGCTAACTGACGAAGTTGATCCATACCAGAAACTTGTACTGTACCGGCAATCAACTTTTTCCCGTTAATCTCTTGGATTTCTTCAAAAATCTTATCAGCTTGCTGACCAGCTAATTTAGCATGCAATGACTTCGTTTCACTTTGCAAGCTCTTGACTTGATCATTCAATTGTTCAATTTTGTGAGGTACATCCTTTAATTGAGGTGCCTTAAGGTCTTGAGCAATCGTTTTAAGCATATCACTTTGGCCATTCAAAAATTCAAACGCTTCTTTTGACGTTACCGCTTCAATTCGACGAGTTCCCGCACCAATCCCTGACTCACTCTTAATCTTGAAGAGACCGATTTCACTTGTGTTTGAAACATGGTCTCCACCACAGAATTCAATTGAGAAATCTCCGATTGAAACTACTCGAACCGTCTTACCATACTTCTCACTAAACAGGGCAATCGCACCCATCTTTTTACCCGTTTCTGGGTCAGTTTCAACCGTCGTAACTGGTAATTCAGCAAAAATTTGTTCGTTAACAATTTGTTCAACCTTCATCAAGTCTTCATCCGTTACTTGACCGAAGTGCGTAAAGTCAAATCGTAAGTAGTCAGGCTCAACAAGTGAACCGGCTTGTTGTGTGTGTTCACCAAAGACATTTCGCAATGCTTGATCCAGTAGGTGGGTTGCACTGTGATTCTTTTCTACCTTGCTGTGGAACATAGGGTCTACGACGAGCTTGAAGTGATCATCAATCGCCATCGGACGTTTGACATCAATGGTGTGCAAGTTTTGACCATTTGGTGCGTGCTGAACATCAATAACCTCTGCCACCAAATTACCGTCTAAATCATAGATATTTCCTTGATCAGCAACCTGACCACCCATTTCCGCGTAGAATGGCGTCTCAGCAAAGATTACTTGTGCATGTCCAGTCGCAGTCTTTTGAACCAGGCGGTTATCCACAATAATTGTCTTAACTTGCGTATCATCAACAGTTAATTGGTTATAGCCGACATATTGACTTGGCACTTTGACATCGACTAACAGATCGTTTTGAAGGCCCATCGCTTTCTTGTTGCCACGAGCTTTTCGAGCACGATCACGTTGTTTCTCCATTTCAACCTTAAAGCCATCTTCATCAACTTTGATGCCTTCATCTTCTGTATATTCTTTGGTCAATTCAACTGGGAATCCGTAAGTATCATAGAGCTTAAATGCATCTTCCCCATTAATTAGGTAGGTTTTATCTTGCTTGGTTTCATCAATTAAATTATTCAGTAATCTAAGACCATCGACCAACGTTTCGTTAAAACGGTCTTCTTCCGACTTCACAATTTTGGCGATATAGTCACTTTGTTCAAGAACTTCAGGGTAGTAAGCCTGCATAACTTTGCCAACAACGGCAACTAGTTTGTATAGGAATGGACCTTGGATGCCTAGTTTTTGTCCATTTACAACCGCACGACGAATCAAGCGACGGATGATGTAGCCTCGGCCTTCATTTGAAGGTAAGGCGCCATCCCCAATAGCAAATGTAATTGCCCGTGAGTGATCCGCAATCACTTTAAATGAGACGTCTAGTTTCGGATCTTGTCCATATTTAACTGTGCCACTTAAGGACTCAGTTTCCTCAATCATTGGCATGAACAAATCTGTTTCGAAGTTAGTTTTTGCATTTTGGAAAACGGAAACGACTCGTTCGAGCCCCATCCCCGTATCAATGTTCTTCCGAGGCAATGGCTTATAGCTACCATCTGGTTCGTGGTTAAACTGTGAAAAGACGATATTCCAAACTTCAAGATAGCGTTGGTTCTCACCACCAGGATAGTTTTCTGGATCATCTTCTGCTAAATCATTGAATGCTTCACCACGATCGTAGAAAATTTCAGAATCGGGTCCTGAGGGGCCTTCACCAATATCCCAGAAGTTGTCTTCAGCTTCGATAATGTGGTCAGGTGCAACCCCAACCTTTTCCCAAGCCTTTTTAGCATCTTGATCCTCTGGATAAACAGTCATGTAAAGCTTTTCTGGGTCCCAGCCAAACCATTCTTCAGACGTGAGTAATTCCCAAGCCCAAGTGATGGCCTCATCCTTAAAGTAATCGCCCACAGAGAAGTTTCCCAGCATTTCAAATAATGTATGGTGTCGAGCGGTTTTACCAACGTTTTCAATATCGTTCGTTCGAATACTCTTTTGGGAACTTGTTAGCCTTGGATTGTCAGGCACAACACTGCCATCAAAGTACTTTTTCATTGTGGCAACACCAGAGTTAATCCATAACAAAGATGGATCGTCCACTGGAATTAGTGATGCACTAGGTTCAATGGTATGACCTTTTGACTTGAAAAAATCTAAATACATTTGTCGAATTTCACTACTGCTTAAGTTTTTCATTTTGACATTCCTTTCCAAAATAAAAGCACCGTTGCTAGTAAAGACGCCTTGGCGCGGTACCACTTTACTTGCAACGATGCTAATCGTATACCTCTTGATGCTCGTTCATGCTGAGCTGCGATTTAATTGTTCATCGCGGGAGCACAAGTCATCCCGTCATCACTTTTCTCACCAACCAAAGTGTCTCTTCAAATGACGGTAATGCTTACATATCCACGACTTATTTCTTTTAAAAGTATAGTGAGTTTCCTCACACTTGTCAATTATTGATAGCGGTTTGAAGATTCCTTTTTCTGCTTCCGTTCGTTACGTCCACGTTGTCGTTGCTCTAAACGACGCTTCTTCAGTTGCTCACGGCTGATTTCTTTTTGGATCTTCTTCTTATAACCCGGCTTAACTTTTTTCTTAGTTTTGTTAATTGAAGCAATCAAAGCACCATCTAACTTTTCATGACCATGGCTCCGAGTTTTACGGCGATTACGATCATAGGAATCAACGATTTCCCCATTTTGAATGGCTTTAGGTTTGAATTCAATGCCCAAAGCCTCAATTTCAGAAATCTTATCTTCCTCATCAGGTGAGTACAAAGTAATTGCAATCCCCTTCATTCCCTTACGACCAGTACGGCCAACTCGGTGAATAAAGAAGTCTAAATCATCAGGAATCCCATCATTGATAACATGTGAAACCCCTTCGATATCAATTCCTCGTGAAGCTAAATCGGTGGCAACCACAAATTGATAATCAAGGTTTTGCACATCCCGCATGACCCGTTTCCGTTCCCGTGGTGGTAAATCTCCTTCAATCATGGCAACTTTTAAGCCGTTTTGCTTCAAGAAACTTGTGATTTCTTTGACTCGATTTTTGGTATTGGCGAATACGAGTGCCAAATAAGGCTCACCCATCGTCAATAAATTATAGATCAAATCATTTTTATTCTTACCCTTAGTCGAAATCAACCAGTTATCAATCGTTGGACTAATCACTGATGTCACTGGAATCTCTTCCATAACGGGATTAGACATGTATTTCCGCAAGAATGGTTGTAGCTTTTGAGGAATGGTTGCAGAGAACACCATCATTTGCAACTTTTCTGGCAAACGACTGGCAATCTGATCAACCTCACTTAAGAAGCCCATATCTAGCGTCATATCCGCTTCATCCACAACAAATGATCTGGCAGTATGAATATCCAACTCACCCGTTTTAACCAAGTCAAGCAGACGTCCAGGCGTCCCAATAATCACTTGTGGTTGCTCATGCTTCAGTTTTGAAATTTGGCGGGCCTTATCCGTGCCACCCACATAGTTCACAACCCGAATTGGTGTATCACTATGACTAGCCAATTGCTTAGCGGCTTCGTAGATTTGATAAGCAAGCTCACGACTTGGCGTTGTAATGACTGACTGGACTTCATCCAATTCTGGATTGATTGCATTAAAAATCGGCAGTAAGAATGTATGTGTTTTACCACTACCAGTTTGAGACTTTCCAATCACACTTTTACCGCTCTTAATTACCGGAATTAAGCGTTGTTGAACTGGTGTTGGTTCCGTAAAACCAAGCTCGTCCAATGCCGCTAATAAAAACGGCTTCAAATTAAATTCTTTAAAACTCATTCATTGTCTCCTTTATTGTTGACGACTAATTCGTTCAATTCATGAATGATTTGTTTGATTTCATCGTCATCCTTGGCAATCGCGCCGCTAGCAAGTTGATGACCGCCGCCACCATGCTGCATTGCGAGTTGATTAATTTCCGGTCCCTTTGACCGAAGTCTAACTCGGAATGTATGATCTTTCGATTCCACAAAAATTGCCCATGCTACTACGCCGACAATTTTACCTGGCAACGGTACAACAGCTGATGTGCTTTCCTTAACCAAGTTAAATGGTTCCAGAATTTCATCCGTCAGTTTGATGTATGCAGCGCCACTCTCGAGAATCGTAAGATTGTCATAGACATAAGCAGATAATTTAGCAAGTGGAACCGTAATTTCGTCTTCCTTTTGGTTAACGGCACTTGCTGAGAAGTTAAGTCGCATTAACTTCGCCGCAACTTCCATTGTGTGTGGTGCCGTGGCTGGGTACATAAAACGCCCAGTATCACCCACAATACCAGCATATAGCAAACGGCCAGCTTCATCAGGAATCATTAACTTTGGTGAAACAGCCTCCGCTAAATCAACAATTAATTCAGATGTACTTGAAGCATCTGGATGTACCCACATGACATCCCCAAATGGATCTTCATTTGGATGGTGATCAATCTTAATGAGCATCTTTCCCTTATCATAACGCTCATCATCCACCCGAGGTTGATTAGCCGTGTCTACGACAATAACCAGTGCCTCTTTATAGTCATCATCAGCGATTTCATCCGTCTTGCCTAACCAATCAAATCCAGGATAAGATTTTCCCGCATTTAGAATGCGCTTTTCAGGAAAGTTAGCTTTCAAGATTTCAGCAAGCCCCAATTGGGACCCAATGGCATCTGGATCAGGTCGTTGATGACGATGAATAATGATGGTTTGGTATTTTTGGATGGCTTCAAGTATTGATTGTTCGGTAGTCATGTTTGATTGTCCTTTCAGTTACGTGGGTTATCCCATAACCGTATAATTATAGTCTTTTCTGCGTGAACATCATAGGTCTTTCCCCTTTATTTCGAATAAAGGTAAGGAAATATTATCAAAATCTAATGGGGCCAACCCGGTAATCGTAATTCCCAGCAAGCGGACACCCCGTTCGATATCAGGCATTTCTTCAAGCAATTGATTGGCATACTGGGCAAATACTTTCGGGTCATTTGGTAAAAAGTCTTTTGAGGTGTACCGCTTGGTAAGTGTCGTGAAATCTTGATAACGAATTTTTAACACTAAAGTCCGACCGTGCTTTTGCTGCTTTTGAACCGTATCTGAAACTAGATCACTCAAAAAATTAATTTGATTAGCAACTGACGTTTCATCGGCTAAAGATTGACCATAAGTCCGTTCTTTTCCAATTGACTTGCGTTCCCGTAAGTACTCGACGGGCCGATCATCAATTCCTCTGACACGACGGTACAACATATAACCAAACTTTCCAAAATCGTGCATCAACTGATTTTCAGAGAGCTGATAGAGGTCTGCACCAGTGAAAACCTTGAGCTCATGCATCTTTGGAACCGTTTTTTTACCAACGCCCCGATATTTTTCTATGGGTAGCTTCATTAAAAAGTCATGGGCATCTTCCTCTTTGATGATTGTCATGCCAACCGGTTTTCGATAATCCGAGGCTTCCTTAGCCAAAAATTTATTATACGAAATGCCGATGGAACTGGTCAAACGGGTCTCTTGCCAAATTTTTTGTTGCAAGAAGAGACCAACTTCGATGGGATTATCAAGGTCTAACTTGTTTTCAGTAATATCTAGGTACGCCTCATCAAGCGCAACCGATTCAATCTTATCCGTTACTTCGTGAAAAATATCGTGAATCTGCTGGGAGACGGCTCGGTATTTTGTGAAATCTGGTTGCTTGAAAACGGCTTCCTTACAACGCTCTAAGGCTTCCTGTGCACTCATTGCAGAATGGATACCAGCAGCTCGAGCCAAATAATTTGCCGTCGCGACAACCCCCCGTCCCCCACTCGTTCTAGGATCCCTGGCAATGACTAAAGGTTGGTGTCGATATTCTGGGTGATCACGCATTTCAATGGAGGCATAAAAAGCATCCATATCCACGTGAATAATGTTTCGCTGCGATTCATCCAAATTAGCCACCTCCCGAGTAGAACTATTTAAACAAAAAAACCAGTCAAAATCAATTGACTGGTTGTAAATTACTTAGTTGTGTCGGCATCTGCTGCTTTATCAGCCTCTGCGTCCGTTGTTTTTTCGACGTCATCGTCAGAGCCTTCAACTGTTTCTTCAGTCTTAGCTTCTTCTGGCTTTTGAACGTCTTCAGCTACAGCTGCACTAGCTGACTTTTGTGTCACTTGCGCAATTGCACGTAAGTCAAACACGAGATAAACGCCATCTGCATCGATTGTAACAGTCTTATCTTCTTCGTTGATTTCATCAACGACACCGTGCAAACGACCGATTGTGATAACGTGATCACCCTTTTGTAACTTGCTTAAGGTGTCTTGGTGTTTTTGTTGTTGCTTTCGTTGCGGTCTAATCATCAAGAAGTACATCACAACGAACATGATGACGATTAGTAAAATACCTGAATATTGACCCATCTTGTTCACCCCTTATTCTGTCTAATTAATACTGTACCAAACTTATTTCTAATCGTCTACTAAATTAGAAATTCTTAGCGTTTGGTAAGTTATAGCCATAACTCTCAAAAACCTCTTCACGTAATTCTAATAATTGATCGTTCATGATGGCTTCACGAACCCGCTTCATCAAATTCAATAAGAAGTATAAGTTATGATAGCTTGCTAAACGCATACCAAAAATTTCGTCAGCTTTGAATAAATGACGTAAGTAAGCGCGTGTGTAGTTCCGACACGTGTAGCAGTTACAGTTATCATCAACTGGTGAAAAGTCGTGTGCATACGCTGCATTCTTCACGACAAGACGACCATGACTCGTCATCAAGGTGCCTTTACGGGCAATTCGAGTTGGTAAGACACAGTCAAACATGTCGACCCCACGAATAACACCGTCAATCAACGAATCTGCTGATCCGACACCCATGAGGTAACGTGGCTTATCTTCGGGCAACATTGGTGTTGTAAACTCGAGTACTCGATTCATTTCTTCCTTTGGCTCTCCAACAGATAACCCACCGATAGAATAACCTGGGAAGTCTAAACTGGTGAGATCTTGCACAGACTGTTTCCGAAGATCTTCGAAACCCGCACCCTGAACAATTCCAAAGAGTCCCTGAGTTTCGGGGTTTTGGTGGGCACGAAGCCCTCGTTCCGCCCATCTTGAGGTCCGTTCAACCGAATTTTTAATGTAGTCATACGTTTCAAAATATGGGGGACACTCATCCAAACTCATCATGATATCTGGACCAAGGTCATTTTCAATCTGAATGGCCTTTTCAGGTGATAAGAACATCTTGTCACCATTTGCTGGGTTTCGAAAATGGACTCCTTCTTCAGTTAACTTGCGATTTTCGGCAAGTGAGAAGACCTGGAATCCACCTGAATCAGTTAGAATCCCCTTATCCCAGTTCATGAATTTGTGAAGTCCACCCGCCTCTTTGACTAAAGATTCACCAGGCTGGAGCCACATATGGTAAGTATTAGCCAAAATGACACCGGCACCCATTTCATCAAGTTCTTCGGGTGCCATAGATTTTACCGTTGCATTTGTTCCGACCGGCATAAACATTGGCGTTGGAAAAGTACCATGAGGGGTAATGAGTTCCCCCAGACGCGCGCCGGTATGCTTATCTTTTTTAATTAGGCGATATTTAATCGCTGGTTCCATTTGCTGGATCCTCCTTTGAAATTAACTCGCTCTACTTTACCATTATCAACCAAAATTAAACAGGCAAAAAAATTAATACGCAGAAATTCGACTGTGTATCAATCCTGGTGTAGATAACTATTTAATGAACATGGCGTCACCAAAACTAAAGAAGCGGTAACGCTCTTCAATCGCGTGTTCGTAGGCATTTAAAATGGTTTCACGACCTGTAAATGCTGCAACAAGCATCACAAGAGTTGATTTAGGTAAATGGAAGTTTGTAATGAAGGCATCCACAACCTGCCATTGGTAACCCGGCTTAATGAAAATATCGGTCCATCCTGAATCAGCTTTAATTTCCCCATTAAACTTAGTTCCAATGGTTTCCAGCGTCCGAATAGAAGTCGTCCCAGTTGCAATAATGCGACCACCATTGGCCCGGACCTCTCGTAATGTTTGCGCTGCTTCTTCAGTGAGTTGATAGAATTCACTGTGCATCTTATGATCTTCAATATTATCCTCGTCCACTGGTCTAAAGGTTCCGAGACCGACATGAAGCGTCAGATAAACCAACTTCACACCCTTATCTTGGGCTTTTTTCAATAAGTCCTTCGTCCAGTGTAACCCCGCAGTCGGCGCGGCAGCTGACCCAACTTGCTTAGCATACACCGTTTGGTAACGCTCTGGATCATCTAATTTTTCTTTGATATATGGTGGTAAAGGCATTTCACCTAACGCTTCAAGAATTTCCATAAAAATCCCGTCATAATGAAATTCAATCATCTTACCACCGTGATCCAGGTCTTCGGTGACCGTTGCGGTTAACTGGCCATCCCCAAAGGTAATGGTTGTACCAACAGGCGCCTTTTTTGCCGGCTTAGCTAGCGTTTCCCACTTATCACCCTCAGTATTATGCAAAAGCAAGAGTTCAATGTGTCCACCCGTTTCAGGCTTGGTCCCATAAATTCGAGCTGGCATCACACGAGAGTCATTCATGACCACTGCGTCACCCGCATTCAATTCATCCAAGATATCGTAAAAATGCTTATCTTGCATTTCACCTGTTTCATGGTCCAAAACCAATAATCGCGAAGCATCTCGCTGTTCAATCGGTGTTTGGGCAATTAATTCATGTGGTAAATCATAATCAAAATCTTCTGTTGTTAATGTCATGTGTTCCACCTAATTTTGTTTTATTTGACAAACGGAATACCCAAATGAGCATATCCCGCTTCGGTGACCATTCTACCTCTAGCCGTTCGTTTGATAAAACCAATTTGTAGCAGATACGGTTCATACATTTCCGCAATCGTATCGGCTTCTTCACCAATATTTGCAGCTAACGTACTCAAGCCAACGGGACCACCATTATAATAATTAATCATCGTCTTTAAGAGCTTAGCATCTGTGCCATCCAAGCCTTTGTTATCCACTCCCAAAATCTCGAGGGAATGGTCGACAATCGGTTTGTCGATTGAATTGTGTTGCTCAGAAACCTGGGCAAAATCGCGCACCCGTTTCAGTAGTCGATTCGCAATTCTCGGTGTCCCCCGTGAACGACTGGCAATGGCATGAGCCCCTTCTTCTTCAATGGGAGTTCGAAAAATATCTGCTGTTCGAGACACAATTTTTTCCAATTCATCAATTCGGTAGTAGTTCATATGCTCCACTATCCCAAAACGATCCCGAAGCGGGGCCGACAACTGACCGGCACGGGTAGTCGCGCCTATCAAAGTAAATGGTGGCAATGGAAAGTGAATGGGATGAGCAGTTGGTCCCTGTCCTACCACAATGTCGACATAGAAATCTTCCATCGCAGAGTACAGCATTTCTTCCACAATTTTCGGTAATCGATGAATTTCATCAATAAATAGAATATCACCCGGCTTCAATTCATTCAGTAAAGCCACCAAATCTCCTGGCTTCTCGATAGCTGGCCCACTCGTCGTTCTGACGTTGACGGCCATCTCATTTCCGATCACCATAGCAAGTGTTGTTTTACCCAATCCAGGTGGACCATAAAGTAAGACGTGGTCTAATGACTCTTCACGTTGCTTGGCTGCTTCAATGTAAACGGAAAGTTCGTGCTTAATTTCCGATTGTCCAACATAGTCAGCTAAAGTCTGTGGTCTAAGTGAACCTTCCAGGGAAGCCTCGTCTTCCTCGATATCTTTTGAAACTAATCGGTTATCTTCATCCATGTCGGCTCCCCCTCCTTTTTATCATCATTTCATCAAGAATTTTAAACCTTCACTTAAGTACTGATCGGTTGTGACACTGCCTAATTTCTCTAGTTCAGGCTTAACCTTTGCCACATCTTTCCCCTTGTAACCTAAGGCAGTCAGGGCATCAAGTGCATCCTGCAATTCTGGTGACGCCGTCTTAGGCATCGAGACAGGTTCTGCAGTCATGCCAGCAAATTCACCAAGCTTTCCTTTTAGGTCCAGAATAATCTGCTGGGCTGTTTTTTTCCCAATACCAGGGAATTTCACTAAAAAGGTCACGTTCTCTTGGTTAATCGCATTCACAATCCCTTGATGATCCTCATTTGCCACAATAGCCAACGCACTTTTTGACCCAATTCCAGAAACGTTCAACAGCTTTTCAAAAAGTTGCTTTTCCTCTGATGAGGCAAAGCCGTATAAACTGTGTGCACTATCAGAGATTGTCTGATGAATATACACTTTATCCGTCTCACCTTCTTGGAAATAATAAGGATTAGCAGCATAGACAAGATAGCCTACGCCGTTGACGTCGACCACAATATGGTCAGGTTTAATGTCAGTAATTTTGCCTGTCAGGTATTCATACATGCTATTTTTCGTCCAATCTAAACATACGTTTGCTTAAAATTGTATCACATTCGGATTCGAACTCGAACCCCTTAGGCAAAATCGGTTAACCCAGTCTGGTGCGCATCTTGAATTCGTTTGAACATTTTTTCCATGTCTTGATTGTCAAAATGGACTAACACTGGGCGTCCATGAGGACAGTTAAACGGATTTTCAGCCGTTTTGAGCTTTTCAATTAATGCCTTTGCCTGTTGGTCATCAAGATGGTGATTAGCCTTAATCGCACGCTTACAGCTCATCATGATGGCTGTTTTTTCACGAAAATCAGCCACTGAAATACGACCGTCCGCAATCACCCAGTCAATCATTTCTTTGATAGTATCTTCCTCTTGTCCGGCTTTAAACCAGGTTGGATGGTGGCGAACAATAAAACTATTTTGACCAAACGCCTCTAATTCAATTCCGGCACTGGCTAATTTCTCTAAATTAGACTGAATTCTTAACACATCGGCCGTTGGATAATCGAGCATAATTGGAACTAACAGATTTTGTTGATCGTCCGAAACCTCACCAATGGCTTTGCGATAATACTCATAGTTCACCCGTTCCTGTGCCGCGTGTTGGTCCAGAATGTATAATCCAGATTCATCCTCGGCCAGTAAATAGGTGCCATGCATTTGACCAATATAGCGCAAATCAGGGAATCGTTCCTCTTTTGATACCGGTTGGCGTAGCATGTCATCACTAAGTGTCGCCTCAGATTCAGCCGTTTGAACAGTTGGCTCAGACGTAGTCTCTGCATATTTAGCTTCAAATTGCTTCATACGATCACTATTAAGATCCGCCTTGGTTTTAATCACTAGTGGCTCGTAAGGCGCATCGCTGGTAATGGCATCAAACAGGGCTCCCTTAGTTTGGGGTTCGCTAGTCTCTTTGGTCACCTCTGGCGTTGGAACGTCCGCTTGAAAATCATATTTTTCTGAAACTTCATTCAAATTAATTGAGAGTTGATCCGTGTTGACCTTCTCATTAACCCGTTTATTCAAATTCTCCGCTGCATCCGGAATCAAATTCTCACTAGCCAAACGATTAAAAATAGTTTGTGAAATCAGCTCGGTCAATTCGTCTTCCTTAGTAATTCTAACTTCTTGTTTAGTTGGGTGGACGTTCACATCCACTAGCAAGGCATCCATTTGAATGTTAATTACTGCTAACGGAAATCGGCCAACCATTAGCTTCGAGCCGTATCCAGAAACAATGGCCTTAGTTAACTGAAAATTATGGATGTATCGTCCATTCAATAACAACGTGATATATGAGCGACTTGATCTTGTTAATTTAGGTAGCGAAACATAGCCACTAACCGTGAAATCATCGGTATGATTTTCAATCTTAACCATTTCCCGAGCGTTCGAAATGCCATAAATGCCGGAAATAACTTGAAGTTGATCACCACGACCTGCGCTTCTCATCAGTTCTCGGCCATTGTGCGTTAACGAAAAAGAAATAGCTGGATAACTCAACGCTAAGCGGTTCACAATATCGGTAATTTTCGACAACTCAGTATTTACCGATTTTACATACTTTAGCCTAGCTGGCACGTTATAGAAGAGGTCTTTAACCGTAATGGTCGTCCCTTTACGAGCAACCGCTGGCTTTTCTTCAATAACTTGGCCACCAGAAATATGGATTTCAGTGCCCTCACCACCCGTAGAAGTGCTTAGAGTCACATCGGCAACTGAGGCGATGCTAGGTAGAGCCTCACCTCTAAAGCCCAATGAGTGCACCTTAAATAAGTCCTGACGATCGATAATTTTACTTGTCGCATGGCGCTTAAAAGCCATCGCAACATCATCAGACGCAATGCCATCCCCATCATCGATTACCGAAATGAGTTTCAAGCCTGCCTCTTCAATTTTAATGTCAATTTCGGAGCTGTTCGCATCAATTGCGTTTTCAACCAATTCTTTCACAACTGAAGCTGGTCGTTCTATAACTTCTCCAGCTGCAATTTGATCAGCCAAGACTGCTGATAACTCATGAATTTTGGCCAATAGAATTCCTCCTTAACTTACTTGCTCAATTTCTGCTGCCACTTGTTCACTAAATTCATAACGTCCATCGGTGTCACAGACATCAAATTCAATTTTTTCAACGAATCAACGACTGCCGTAACTTTCGGGTCAAGTTGACTCTCGCTGAAGAGCGAGAGTTGTTCATCTTCATTAATGGTGTCGACCTCTGCAACATCCGGCTCACTTACCTTCGCCATTGGTTTGCTTTCAACTGTTGAAATATTGTTCGTCTTATTTTCAGACTCCAACTCTGACAGGATTTTGGCTGCACGACTCAAAAGATCATTAGGCATCCCCGCTAATTTAGCCACATGAATACCGTATGACTTGTCTGCTGGGCCAGATTCAACCTGGTGCAAGAAAACGAGCTCGCCATCTTTTTCAACCGCCCCAACATGGACATTCCTCAAATCGGATAAACTATCTTCTAAAGCAGTCAATTCATGGTAGTGGGTCGAGAAAAGCGTTTTGGCGTGAACATTGTTGTGGACATACTCAATAATTGACTGGGCTAAAGCCATCCCGTCATAAGTGGCCGTACCCCGGCCAATTTCGTCAAATAAAATCAAGGAATTAGGTGTCGCGTGCAAGATAGCCTGGTTCGCTTCTTGCATTTCAACCATGAACGTACTTTGACCCGAAATTAGGTCATCTGCAGCACCAATTCGAGTGAAAATTTGATCAAAAATTGGTAACTTAGCAGACTCAGCAGGTACAAAGCACCCCATCTGAGCCATGATGACTGTTAACGCCAATTGACGCATGTAAGTACTTTTACCAGACATGTTAGGCCCCGTGATTAACAAGATACTTGTCTTAGGGTCCATATGAATGTCATTTGGAACGTAACTTTGACGTCCCATCACCTTTTCAACAACTGGATGACGTCCTTGAACAATCTCCAAATCGTGACTGTCCTCGCTCATTTTAGGCTGAACTAATCGATAATCTTCACTTACTACCGCAAAGCTCTGAAGAATATCCAAAGTTGCAACCACTTTGGCCAATTTTTGGAGACGTTGAATAGCATCCTTCACAATATCGCGAACTCCAGTAAAAAGTGAATACTCTAACGCTGATGATTTTTCTTGCGCTTCTAGTATGAGCTGTTCCCGTTCTTTTAATTCAGGCGTCGAAAAACGCTCTGCATTAGTCAGTGTTTGCGTTCTTTTATAGCGTCCTTCGGGTAACTTATTGAGATTAGCCTTTGTCACCTCGATATAGTAACCGAAAACGCGATTATAAGCGACTTTCAAGGTACTAATACCCGTTGCCTCACGCTCTGATTCCTGTAATTCAGCAATCCATTGCTTACCATTTCGCATAGCATCCCGGTACTCGTCAAGCTTAGCATTATAGCCATCCTTGATAACGTTCCCCTCGGTAACTGACAATGGTGGATCGTCAACAATCGCATTTTCGATGGCTGTCGCCACATCTTCAACCGGATCCAACGATTTCAAAATGTTATCCAATTCTGGTGCATCTAGGGTCTCCAAGACGTGGATGATTTTAGGCATTTGCTGTAAGGACGTCTTTAACTGAATAAGGTCCCGACCATTGACACTACCAAAGGCCACTCGTCCGGCTAAACGTTCCAAATCATACACAGAAACCAGTTCATCCTGAAGATTGCTTCTTTCAAAGTAATGATCAAGTAGCACTCTAACCTTATTTTGGCGATCCTCAATTGCGGTTTTAGAAAGCAATGGGCGATCAAGCCATTGTTTTAATAAACGTGCGCCCATTGCGGTTTTAGTCTCATCTAATAGCCACAGCAAGGTGCCTGATTTTTTCTTAGTTCTAATATTGTGAGTTAACTCAAGGTTATATTGTGAGTAATGGTCCATCTTTAAATAACGTGATGGCTCGTAGCTTTCAGCACGCTGAAGATGCGCCAAACTCCGCTTTTGTGTGACGTTGATGTACATCAAAAGCAGAGATAAAGCTTGTTGCTGATTATCATCATCAATATCTTGAGACAGATAACTCGACTCAGCCTGTATCACAATTTCTTCTTGATGAGAAACTAGTATGCCTAATTTGGTAATTTGATCAATCAGTGTGCTTGGAACCGTTGAATTCACAACGATTTCCTTTGTTCTCAGACTGACTACTTCATTCAGCAACTCATTCACATCAATCAAGGTTGCCACTTTCAATTCCCCAGTAGCAATATCTGCGTAGGCAAATCCCATTTCATGCGAATCGGTGTTGGCTACCAGTGCCGTGAGGTAATTATTTGATTTAGCGCTTTCTGATCCAACCTCCGTATTGGTTCCTGGCGTCACCAATTGGATCACTTCACGTTTAACCATTCCTTTGGCCAGCTTAGGATCTTCCATCTGCTCACAAATGGCCACTTTATAGCCTTTATCCACTAAAATATCGATGTAATTCTGCACTGCATGATGGGGTACACCACACATTGGAATTGGGTTGTCCGACTTATGATTCCGAGTCGTCAATGTTAATTCCAATAATTGTGCGCCTTTGATTGCATCATCATTAAACATTTCGTAGAAATCTCCAAGACGATAAAACAAAAAAGCATCAGGATATTGGTCTTTAATTTTTTGATATTGCACCATCATTGGTGTTTGATTGGCTACTTTAGCTGTCTTTGCCACTCCAAAAAATCCTCTCTATTACCTAACCCATATAAGGATGTTCTTTACTAATTAAAATAGGCTTGATTGCCTTGGCCAAACCAGTATTGTCGTCTAAATCGATTACACAACCGGAAAGAATTCCCGGACCATTGTCTTCAACTTCGAATCGGCCAGGACGTTGAGTTAAAAATCGTTCAATAACTGCACCTGATTTCATTCCCAAGATGCTATTCGCTGGACCAGTCATTCCGACTTCAGTCAGAAATGCTGTTCCGTCGTTCAAAATCTGTGCATCACTTGTTTGAACATGAGTATGCGTGCCTACTACCGCTGATACCCTACCATCTAAATACGTTGCTAACGCACGTTTTTCACTAGTTGTTTCGGCATGAAAATCAATAAAAATAAAATTATTTTGCTTCTCAACTTCTGAAATTATTTCCTCAGCCTTTTGAAATGGATCATCTAAGGTATTCATGAAAACCCGGCCCTGAAGATTAATCACAGCTAGAGATGCACTATTGATTCGAATACTCGTTACACCCTTGCCAGGAACATGGTCGCCTGGAAAATTGGCAGGACGAATTAATTTATCTGTGCTATTGATGAAATCATAAATTTCACGATTATCCCAAGCGTGATTTCCAAGTGTGACCACATCAGCACCAGCTTGCAAGATTTTTTTATAAATTGCTTGGCTGATCCCACGGCCAACTGCAGTTGAGTTTTCCCCGTTTACAATGGTTGCTTGAGGTTTTAGATCCCGCTTTAATTGAGGCAGGTAGGTTTGAACCATCTCTTGTCCTTTATTTCCAACGACGTCACCAACAAAAAGTATTCGCATTCTTTTCCTCTTATCTAACTAGTTTTTTTATAACTAACTCCCGACTATTTTACCATGCTTTTTGAAAAAAAATGGCTCTATACTAAATCCTGTTGATGGATATCTTAAGTGATATTCTATTAACAGGGTTTTTTGCATAAAAAAAGGCCCATGGCCTCATATACTTAAAATCCACCCACCACAAGCATCATTAGA
>NZ_BBJM01000016.1 GCF_000740055.1 Secundilactobacillus oryzae JCM 18671
TTTTTTTATTTTTCATTATATCAAAAAGGCACTACCATCAGTTTTTAAAATCTGACGGTAGTGCCTTTTATTTTGGGACTTATGTCACAGCCCCTTTTAACGTAACTTAATATAGTAAGCCAGACGTACCAGGCCGTGAGCCACCAGTGAAATTGCCAAGGAGTAACCCAGCACGATTAAAATGATGATGCCGAATTGGCTGATGACCTTCAGCCACCAGGTTGAGAGGCCGATGAAGGTGAAAATTAACGTGAGTAGGATAATCAATAGTACAAAGCTGATGAGGCCTTGCCACGAATTTTTGAGGTCGGCCTGACTGAGGTCAAAGCCGCCAATGCTGATGCTCAGAGAAATAATAATGAACACTAACCACAATAGCCATGATTGATGACCGTCCGTTAGGGTAAGGAAGAACGTGGACCAATCAACGGTTAGTGGTGATTGCAATAGGCTGATAATGGCGCCAAAAAGGTTGGGAACCAGCAGACGCGCAAACCCTAACAATGCCAGTGTACAGCCAAATATAGGGGCAATCCCAATAAAGAGGTTACCTAGTACCTGGTAGAAGTTGCGCTGGTTCCAGGTGTGATTAACGTATCCTAAGGCGCGGTCGCGTGAAGACTGCATGCCATTTTCGTCAGTTTCCGAAGCCATGTGGGGTAGTTTCAAAAAGCGCACGGCCACAATATGATGACCAAATAATTTTGCCATCAGGTAGTGACTGAGTTCATGAAGAAAGATCCCCAAGAAACCAAAATAGACCTGACTATTAATGCTGAATGCGTTAGCCAAGAGGCGTTTGGTACTGCGGTTAACAATCGTGAGGCAAAAAATGAGCGTAACGGGAATAACGAACACATAAAGTCCCATCATTTCAAAGTTATGGATGAGAACTTGAGTCATGCGACCACCTCAGTTAGTCTTCTTTTATATCAGCGAATTTTCCGTGAACCAGTTTGCGAATGTCTTCTGCCTGAACGGCGATGGAACGGCCAATTTGGCCTGATGAAACGATGATTTCACCCTGCTTCTTAGCAGTTTCGTCAAAGTAGATGGGATATTTGTACTTTTCCCAAATACCGACGGGGGTGTTGGCGCCGTGCTCATAACCAGTTGTAGCTAATAGGTCCTTGAGTGGGACCATGCCGACTTTTTTATTGCCGGAAACCTTGGCGAGCTTTTTGTAACTTAAATGCTCATCTAAGGGGACAACGCCAACTAGTGGGCCGGTTTCTTTGCCGGTGAGGACTAACGTTTTATAAATTGTGTGTTCGTCGACGTCATCATGGTCAACGTCCAACTGTGCGACATCGCCCTCCTCATGAGTGGGGAAAACGTGTTGCTTGTAGCTGATGTTGGCCTTGTCGAGAATTTGTTCAACGAGGGTCTTATGAATACGATCTTTTTTATTTTTCTTAGCCATGTTGAAGCCACCTTTTAGCGTAAATTTTAACATAATCGAGATTTTGTTTTACAATTAGACCAACCAATTTAAAAAGTGGACCGAATTTTCCTAACTTTTGGGCTAAATCTGGTATACTCAATAAGATTAACATAATAAGGTTAGGTTCAGTCTCGAGGAGAAACAATGGCAGATTTAATTTATCGTAAGGTTTTGCATGATTTGAAGGACCAGATTACGCAGGGACACTTCAAAAATCAGCGCCTTCCAGATGAGCGCAGTTTAAGCGAAAGCTATGGTGTTAGCCGTAGTTCTATTAAGCGTGCGCTCAGTGTCCTAGCAAATCAAGGCATTATTTTTAAAAAACGTGGATCTGGTACCTTCATTAATCCATTATATAGGAAGAACCAGTCAATTTTTCATTATGAAGGCTCAAATTTAGGAATTACGGATAGTTTTAAGAGCGATAACCAAGTTCCAAGCATCAAACTACTGGATTTTAAGGTGGTTCCTGCAACGGAAGATCTTCAACAAGAATTGTTCTTGGAGCCCGGGGATTTCGTTTATGATATTAAACGGCTACGACTCTTTGATGACAAGCCCTTTATGATTGAGCACGGCTTCATTCCGATTAAGATTGCGCCGGAATTATCGGCTAAAATTGTTTCCGGATCAATTTTCAATTATCTGGAAGATGTCCAAAATAAAGTGGTTACAAAGTCCTTCATGTCCATCCAAGCGGAGCCTTCAACCGAGGAAGACCAAAAGTTATTGAACTTGAAGCCGGTAGAACCAGTCGGCGTTATGGAAGGGATTTTCTTCCTGGACGACGGGACGCCGTTTGAAGTATCAAATATGAGATTGCATTATAAATATCTACAATACAATACGTTTGTGTCCTTGGATCAAGAATAGGGACAAAGAGAAAGTCTAGCTGCCGTGGGGCAGCTGGGCTTTTTAATTTTGGTTTTCAAACAGGTCAAATGGATCCGGCACTGTTGCCACCACCTCAATCAATTCATACGTAAACGGTAATAACAGTCCCAGCTTCCATGAATGCAGCAACAGCCGTTGTTTACCATCATCAGTGTACAGCGGATCACCAACAATGGGATGACCGAGGGAGGTCAAGTGCACCCGGATCTGGTGGGTACGCCCGGTTTCGAGCTGAACTTCCAGTAGGCTTGCACCTTGGATTTGGCGCAGTACTTTGTAGTGAGTGACGGCGTTTTGCGGATTTAGCCCGTTAACGCGCCGTTTGCGCTTATCTTCAGGGTCACGGCCAATTGGTGCGTCGAGGACGCCCTCGGATTGGTCAAAATTGCCATGAACCCAGGTGAGATAGGTTCGACGGATTCGTTTTGTCTTGATGAGTTCAGTTAGAATTGGGACAACTACGGGATTTTTAGCGACTAGCAGAGCGCCACTCGTTTCCTGATCAAGCCGATTCAGGATATAGGGTTGCTGGCCCTTGGTTTGTAGGTAAGCGGACACGTGGTTGAGGGTCGTACCGGTTTCGCCGGGTTGGTTAGGGTGAGTTTTACTGCCGCGAGTCTTGTTGACGACAAGTAGATCATCGTTTTCAAACAGGATTTCAACGGTTGCTGCACTGTCGGGGATGACCTCTGGATTAGGATGTTCGAAGTCGGTTGGTTCGAAATCAAGGGCTACGACGTCGCCACTTGTAACGTCAAAATTCACAGGCAAATAGCGGTCATTAACCTGCACTCGTTTAGCTCGTTTCAAGGAAAATACCAGGTGTTTTGGTAGCAGCCATTCCTTAATCAGCAACGAGCGTAAAGGCTGAGTTCTAAATTCAGTTGGAAGCTTAAATTGAAAGTGCCAAGCCATAGCGATCCTCTTTTCCGAAATAAAAAAGCTGGAACCTAAGCTCCAGCCATTGTGTACAGATTTAAATTACTTCTTGCTTAACTTTGCAAGTTCTTGTGGCTTCACGATTAAAACATCGCAAATTGCTGCACGACTGACGTAGTTCGTAACCGAACCAACCATCAAACGTTCTACGGCGGAAAGGCCAGTTGAACCGATGACGATTAATTGCGTGTTGTGGTCAGCAGGAAATTCTCGTGCGATAACAGGTTTTGGATTACCAAAACGCACGTGAATTGAGACAGATGATAAGCCAGCATCTTCAGCTTTTTTCTTGAGCTTTTCAAGCTGGTTTTGAACGTCTTCTGAAAGCTTGTAGATGACGTCACCGCTTACGGCACCGCCGTAAGTGTCACTGAATTGGTTCACTTCAAGAACGTTTAAGATATCCAAATGGGTATCGTTGAGTTTTGCTACTTCAATTGCTTTATCTAAAACTGGGTCGGTTGCTTTTGAACCATCAACTGGAGCCAAAATATTGTCATATTGTTGTGCCATAGTGATTGCCACCCCTCTGTAGCTTTTTCTTATAGGTTAACTATATCATGGTTTTAAAGGAATGTAAGCATTTTACATTTAAAAAAAGCTGAAAAACGGAAAAATCCTTTCAGAAACGAAACCGCTTTCTTGTCAAACTGTTTTCTGGGGTTATAATAAAGATGGAACCGAATGGAGACCATGGCCTCCATTAATTGCCGCTTAACCGGGTACTCGGTTAAGCGGTTTTTTGTACATAAAATGAGGAGGAACCTAGATGATATTTTATCGCATGAAGTCGCATGATATTGGTCGTAACTTGGCAACCGAACAATATTTGATGAACCATTTGAACCTAACGGAACCACTTTTGCTGTTCTACTACCAAACGCCGTGCATCATCGTGGGGCACAACCAGAATACGCTTGAAGAGGTTAATCAGGAGTACGTTGCTGAGCATCAAATTATGGTGACTCGTCGTCTTTCCGGTGGTGGTGCCGTTTTTGACGATTTAGGCAACTTATCATTTAGCTTCGTCATTAATAATCCTGATGAGTTTGGCGATTTCAAGACTTTCACTCAACCCATCGTGGACGCACTGCATGAAATGGGTGCCACGGGCGTCGAAGTTTCCGGTCGAAACGACTTGCTGGTTGATGGTAAGAAATTCTCCGGCAACGCGATGTACACAAAAAACGGTAAGATCTTTTCACACGGGACACTGATGTTGGATGTAGATCTCGACGTGGTCAGTCACGCACTAAATGTGCCGGAAGATAAAATTAAATCTAAAGGCATTAAATCAGTTCGTTCGCGGGTTACCAATTTAAAACCGTATTTAGATGCTGAGTACCAAAATATCGATGTACCTGAATTTCGTGATACCTTGCTGAAGAAGCTTTATGGAGTCGATGATGTCGCTAAAATTGCCGATAAGGAATATCAATTAACTAAAGAGGACGAAGCTGCCATCGAAGATTTGGTGGAGAAGTACTACCACAACTGGGACTGGGTCTATGGCTCTTCACCAGAGTTCACCATCAAACGCCGCCAACACTTTGATGCCGGAACAATTGATGCACGGATTCTCGTGAAGTCCGGTAAGATTCAAAAAATTACCTTCTTTGGTGACTTCTTTGGTACCCAGGACGTTGAGGCATTGGAACAGCAGTTAGTGGGTGTTCGATATGAAGAAACGGCACTGACCAAGGCCTTACAGCTAATTAATACCAGCAATTATTTTGCGGGCATTTCCAAACAACAGCTCATTGAGTTACTTGTTTAAATTAATTTAATCAGCCTATAGAAAACGGTTTCATTTATGCTAAAATGGATATACAGGTGATTTTCAGAAAAAATCATCCCAAATTGGTTATTGGTGAAAGGAGTCTGGATCATGTATTACATCTCAATGAAATCACATGATATCGGTCGTAACTTGGCGACAGAACAATTTTTGATGAATAACAGGGATTTTGACGAACCGCTGTTACTCTTCTATTATGAAAAGCCCTGCATCATTGTTGGGCGTAACCAAAATACGTTGGAGGAAATTAACCAGAAGTACGTCAAGGAGAACGGGATTACCGTTACTCGTCGTCTTTCTGGTGGTGGCGCCGTTTACCAAGACCTAGGCAACCTATGTTTTAGTTTCGTGGTTGACTCGGATTCTGAGCAATTCGGCGATTTCAAATCCTTCGTTCAACCAGTTGTTGATGCACTTCACGCTATGGGGGCAACAAGTGCAGAGGTTTCTGGCCGGAACGACATTCTAGTTGATGGCAAGAAATTCTCCGGTAACGCGATGTACTCACGGAACGGTAAGACTTTCTCCCACGGAACTTTGATGCTAGACGTTGATTTAAACGTGGTATCAGATGCGCTGAATGTGCCAGCAGATAAGATGGCCTCAAAGGGGATTAAATCCGTGAAGTCACGGGTTACGAACCTAAAGCCATTCTTGGCACCTGAGTATCAAAATATCACGGTACCTGAATTTAGAGATGCGCTTTTGAAGGAAATGTTCCATGTCGATGATTTGTCCGAAATCAAAGACAAGGAAGTTGTCGTAACTGACGACGAACAAAAGCAAATCGATAAGATTTACGAAGAATATTACAACAACTGGGACTGGGTTTATGGGACCTCACCAGAGTTTACCGTTAAGAAGCGGCAACACTTTACGGCCGGAACCATTGATGCCCGTTTCCAAGTCGATCAAGGCAAGATTCAAAACGTAAAATTCTACGGTGACTTCTTTGGCCCTGGCGATGCCAATGAATTGGCAGAGAAGCTGAGGGGCGTGCGCTACGATCGTGAAAATGTAGAAGCTGTTCTCGATTCCGTTGATACGAACAAATACTTCACCGGAATTCCCAAGGATGAGCTACTAGATCTCTTGGTTTAATTGACAATCCATAATGAGTTATTTACAGTAGGACTGAGGTCATTTTTGACTTCGGTCCTTACTTATACATATCAAGAAGAGAAAGAGGTTTCCTATGAAAGACAAGCAAGTTGTTACCTGGTCGTTTATCTCACTATTTATCTTCCTCATCACCAACTTTTTGATGTCGTTACCCTTTACGCAATTAACGAGTCAAAGAGCAGATTCGGCCGATTTATGGAAATCAACCATCTTTGCGCTGGTCTTATACCTAATTCCAATTGTCTTAGCGGTGCTGGATTGGAAACCTTCGTTTTATCTGTTGGGAATCGTCATTGCTCTCTATTCACTAGGCCTATTGGGAGTCATCATCAACATGATTTTCTATAGCGAAGCGAGTCTTTTGATTAAAGCGCTCATGAGTATCCTGGGAGCTGGTGGATTGCTCATCAACGCCTGGTGGCTCGTGTTAGCCTTGCGAGTTCGTAAAGCCCAACAAGAACAGCGTCAATTAGAACGCTTTAGCAAACTAAACCAAGAAAAAGAAGAACGGGAGACCTCAAAATGAAAGTAAACGTGGGAGAATTACTAACCACCTTGAAAGAGGAGGGCGTTACCTCTCAAAGTCGAGAAGTGAAACCAAAAGAATTAAAAACGGCTGGTCTCAAAGAAACAGCCAAGTCGTTACTTGATAACATCGTCGAACAGGCTAAGGCTGGTAAGATTAGCCAGGTTGAGGTTACCAATGCTAAACAAGAATTATCAATCCGGTTAGAAATGAACGTCATTAATTTACCCGTTCGTTATGTGAATCCGATGGAGAAAATTCTGGATTCTGAAAGCGAAGCTGAAGTGAACGTCTACATGATTGTGGAAGCACCAAAAGTGACAAGATCCGGTTTACGGATTGATTTGCTGGGAACGGTTGATGATGTCATTGCTGATCCAGCTGGAAAGCTTGATACATTGGTAGAGTGGCTGACTGGTGAATTAGAAGCCATCGAAGAAAATAAGCAGGAAAAGCCAAAAGAAGACTAGTTTTTCATCAAGGCTTTCATTTACGGATGAGATGTGTTAATGTGTAGCTATGCGATGAGTCGAGAAATCACGCCACATTTATGTGGTCTGCGAAAGCAGCTTGGTGAACTTGAACGCAGGGGCAAGGTAACTCTCACCGGATATGTGAGCGCTCTGATTCCAACGGATTGTGGAGTCCAGTGAATCTATTTATGCGAAAGCGTAAGTACTGCAACTCAAAAAGCCACCCAAATTTTGGTTTGGGTGGCTTTTTTTATGGTTATTTATTAGACGATTTCCAAATGAAGGTCATCTGGTTGAGCCCAGTGGAAGGCGCGCATTAAGCGGTAACCCACTGCTGAAATGACGGCTGGTAGAAGCACGCCACAGAAAATGAAAACCCAGAACATGTTCATGTTGGTTGATGCCAAGTTAATTGGGGCAATAAGGGAAGTTAATCCGAGACCGCCAATGGTGTAAGGCACCTTGAATCCGAAGACCAATGTCCCAACGGCTGCACTTACCATGGCGGCGACGAAGGTTGGTAAGCAAAGGCGAGGGTTTTTCAGTAAGTTCGGGAATTGAACTTTCGGGGTGATAAAGCCTTGGGCAATGTTGGCACCCACGTTGTTTTCGTGAAATGACATGACCAAGAAGCCGATAAATTGAGCTGAAGTTCCAATAAGGGTTGCACCTGAAGAGAGTGGATCCAATGCAATTGCGATGGCTAAAGCTGCTGAAGAAGCAGGGGTCATCAAGAAAATGGCGAATGCTAATGCCAACAACATTGAACCGATAAGGGGACTAACAGTCATTGAGCTAGATACCCAGCCGCTTAATGCATTTAAAGCTGGAGTCGTGACCGAACCAGCTCCAAGACCGAAAAGGGAACCTACGAAAGTTGCCCCAAGCGGAACCAGCATCATATCAAGTGGTGTTTTACCAGTGAGGTACTTACCAACCATTACGGTTAAAACGGCTGCTAAGACGGCACTGATGGGTTGACCGGAAGCGAAGAGCATCCCAGTCGTGGCCTGTGGCATTTGCCAGCCGGTAGCGGTTATCCCACTGACGGCAGAAGTTGTAAAGTAAACACTGTTAGCACCAACCGTTGCGGCAATCATAGCGCTAAACATAACCAGGGTGTTGACTTTCATTTGTGAAGCAACTGCGGCACCAAATGCTGCGGGTAATAGAACTTGTGCCATTGCCCCGATTTGGTAGAGTTGATGCCAGTGAACAATGTTTGCGACTGATTGGAATAATAGCCCGACACCTAACATAACTAAAATGGCGTTTGACACCGCTGCAGAAACCTTGTAGACATATTCTTTAACCGACATTCGTTCTTCGTTTGCTTGTGTGTTTTCCATATATGTAGCCTCCTGTTTGATTGAATTATTCTCGGGGTTGCTATGTAAAGATTAAAAAGTAATGAGAATATGATGATAATTCAAACATTTTCAGAAAGCTTTGTCAATCACTTTTTTTAAATTAGTTAATCCTCGTTAAATTCTAATGTATAAACTTCTATAATGAATAAGATTGGTATAATCTTAATTGAATTTAGTGGAGAAATTACGAAAACACCTTGACGATTTCTGTGTGACAGGGTATTGTTTATTAATAATTCTCATAATAATTTAATAAATAAAAGAAGAGGGCATACATATGATGAAACAAGCTGCAACAACCATTGACTGGGACAACCTAGGTTTTGATTACATGGACCTCCCTTACCGCTTCCGCGCCTACTATAAAGATGGCGAATGGCAAGACGCTGGTTTGACTGAGGACAGTACCTTACATATTAGTGAAGGCTCAACCGCCATTCATTACGGCCAAGCTGATTTTGAAGGCTTAAAGGCCTATCGCACCAAAACTGGCGAAATCCAACTTTTCCGTCCAGATCGGAACGCCAAACGAATGAAGGATAGCTGTGAACGGCTTTTAATGCCAGCATTTCCCGAGGATCAATTTGTTGACGCGGTGAAAGAAGTGGTTCGTGCAAATGCTGAATTTGTGCCACCATACGGTAGTGGTGGTACCCTTTACCTCCGCCCATTAATGATTGGGGTCGGTGGTAACATTGGTGTTCATGCTGCTGATGAGTATATTTTTACCATCTTTGCGATGCCAGTTGGCAGTTACTTTAAGGGTGGCATGGTACCCACCAACTTTATTACTTCAGAGTTTGACCGGGCAGCTCACAAGGGAACGGGTCAAAGTAAGGTCGGCGGTAACTATGCAGCGAGCCTCTTACCAGGCCAAGCAGCTCACGAAAACGGGTTTTCTGACTGTATCTACCTTGATCCGCTGACTCACCAAAAAATTGAAGAAGTTGGATCAGCTAACTTCTTTGGCATTACTAAAGACAATCGTTTCATCACACCAAAATCGCCATCAATTTTGCCAAGCATTACCAAGTATTCATTACTGTGGCTCGCGGAAAATCGCTTAGGCTTGGATGTTGAAGAAGGCGATGTCTATATTGATCAATTAGATCAATTTGCTGAAGCGGGTGCGTGTGGAACGGCTGCCGTTATTTCACCAATTGGTGGGATTTCCCATAACGGCAAACTTCACGTTTTCTATAGTGAAACGGAAGTTGGTCCGGTGACGACACAACTTTATGACATGTTGACAGGTATCCAATTTGGGGATGTTGAAGCGCCTGAAGGTTGGGTCCAAAAAGTAGAAATTTAAGCAGTAAAAAACGCGATAATGGCTGGGAGTTCAGTCATTGTCGCGTTTTCTATTTCACCAAGTAGACTTCGTCATGAATCAAGTCAAATTGGGGATAGTGTTTATTCAGAAGTTCAGTATTTTCGTTATTAAGGAATGTGGCGTTATCCCAGAATTCCTTGGATCCAGTTGCGCCATGTTTTTCGCCGATGACGACGAAATCGAGTGACGTATCGAGTGAGCGAATCTTTTGGAGCACTTGCCAATCGATGTCGAGTTTATCGGGTGACCAGGACATGATGACGACGCCGACTTGGTCTTGATACTTCTCAATAGCACTCAAAGCATCAAGCGCTTCGACGCTAGTGACGGGATGCTTGCCGGTTTCGTTTTCCTTCGCCCAGTCTTTACTGTCAGTGGTAAAAACGGTCTTCTTGGCATCGCGTAAGCCCTTAGAGATGTAGCCATTTCCAGCCATTAACTCTAATACTGGTCGGTCGCCAACGAACGTGACGAGGTCTTTCATAAACGGTGCGGAAATATAAGCCCACATGCCATAGTGATCTTCCAGGTAATCCCGGAATGATCGAATTTGCTTGTCTAAATCGGGAAGGGCAGCTGATAGCTTTTCCCAGAGGTCGTCTCCACGCTTATCGCCTACAGGATACTGGGCACTAATTTTTTGGAAAATGGTATCTTGGATGTCTTCCGGCAGCAAGAGTTCGGGTAATGCTTGAGGTAATAAACCTGCTTGCAATAGCCGATCCGCCTCAACGATGTTGTTAATCAATAGCTTAATGCTGGAATAGTCGTTAAAAAGGTCCCGGTAGGCGAGTAATTTTTCGATATATCCAGAAGCCTGAATTGCTGGTGATTTAGCGGTTTTGCGTTTCAGAAGTTTCTTTTTTTGTTTGGGATTCATGAGGTGTGCCTCCTAAAAACTAAAGGACTAGATTTTGTCATCTAGTCCCTGGGTGTTAGTCTAAATGTAAGTCCAAATCAAGTTCTTCGGACTGCTTCTTACGGGTTGGCTTCCGTTGGCCTTTGCCGTGCAGGTAGCCGTTAATCAGTTGATAAATTTCGTAACGATCTTGTGAGCCAATCGTTGTGTCGTTAAATGTTAGTTGTTTACCGGAAAGAAAGAGACGACCGAGATCGTACTCGTCGCGTTCGGTCTTTCCCGCTAAATAATCCATGGTGACGTCGAAGTACTCCGCCAACTTACGAACCTCAACGAATGAGGGAGTTCGCGCGCCACGCTCCCAGTTACCAATCTGAGAAGCGGTGTTTTCGTGTTCCTTATCAGGCTTGAAGAGCTGATTCAGATCTTCGGCGAGCTGTTCTAGCGTAATATTTTGTCCACGCCGTAATGCTCGTAAACGTTCTGGAAACATGTCGGTTCACCCCTTTTTACCTATTATAGCGCTACTTTGTGAAAGTTTCAGCCAAAACTAATGTTCAGGGCATGTTGCAATTTAACCGCGCGATGCCTAGAATAATCAGAGTATTTAATTTAACACAAAACTATCGGAGTGAAAACCATGAAAAAACGGACCAAGATTATCTGGATTACCGTCATTGCCCTTGTGATTGTCCTTACGGGTGGCATCTTTGTTGCTGGAATGTACTTCTACCACATGGCAGTGGTTCCTGGGCACAAGGACTTTTTGAGCAATCAGACCAAGATTTCGAAGCAAGATCCACTTTACCACCAGAAGAAATGGTATCAAGACGTGAAGAAGCAACAGTGGCATGAGGTGTCCGCTACGGATCATCTGAAGTTGAATGCCAATTACGTTGCAGCGGATAAAGCAACCAATAAAACGATTGTCATCGCTCACGGATTTGGCGCAGATGGCTCTCGTATGGGGGCGTACGCTGGTATGTTTCACGACATGGGCTATAACATTTTAGTCCCGGATGATCGGGGTGCCGGTAGTAGCGAAGGTAATTATATTGGTTACGGCTGGCCGGATCGGTTAGATTACGTTAAATGGATTAATCAAGTCATCAAGCGTAACGGTCAAAATTCCGAAATTGTGATGTTTGGTGTCAGCATGGGTGGCGCTACGACGATGATGGTTAGTGGTGAGAAGACGCCATCTCAAGTGAAAGCCTTCATCGAAGATTGTGGCTACACTTCCGTTTACGATGAAATCAGTTACCAAGCTAAGCAAATGTATAACTTACCCGCTTGGCCATTAGTGCCAACGGTCAGCGCCATCACAAAAGTCCGGGCCGGCTATGGATTTAAAGAGGCCAGTGCGCTTAAGCAGGTAAAAAAGAATCAGAAGCCGATGCTTTTCATTCATGGGGACAAAGATGACTTCGTACCAACTCGGATGGTGTACCCGCTCTATAAAGCGGACAAGGGACCAAAAGAGCTCGCCATTTTTAAGGGTGCTGGACATGCTAAATCCTATGCGAGTGACCCTAGTCGTTACGAAAGCGTGACGCACAAGTTTTTAGAGAAGTACTTTAATTAAAATTGGAGATGAGTCGATTGAAAACAAAATCACTCACAAAAGAATTAACATTATTGACCTTGGTAGCGACGTTCACGCTGGGGATGATTGATGCGTACACTTTCATGGCACATCGTCAGGTGTTCGCAACTGCGCAGACCGGAAATCTAGTTGTGTTTGCGGTGAAGTTGTTTACCAAAGGAATCGGATCGGCGTGGGAAAACATCCCGGTTTGGGTCATCTTTGGGATTAGCTGTTTTGTTGCGCAGGGGATGTTGGAAATTCCCACTGATAAATTATCGCGGCGTCATCAAAATAAGATTTTCATGGCGGTGAACGTCACGGTGCTACTGATTTTGGCCATCGTGCAACAGTTTAGCAGCAGTGATCTGCTGGTTTGGCCACTGAGTTTTCTGTCAGGCTATGAGCTAACGACGTTTCGAACGGTCGGAAGCATTTCAGCAAATAACGGTATCATGACGGGAAATACCAAGAATATGATGAACAGTCTATATCGTTGGTTGATTGATCATGATACTAAGGCAAAAACGAAGTTCCTAACGTTACTGATGATTATCGTTATTTTTCTATTCGGCGTTGGAACTGGCGCGTTGCTTTGTCACGCGAACCCATTATGGCCACTTTGGGCCGGATTTACCTTGAATGCGTTAGTGTTGGTGATCCTGTTTACAATCACGCCAAAAACCGACTAGATGTCCTTTGGAATCAGCCATCATTTAGCGTATAATAACGATTAACAGGAATTTTAGAAGGGAGAGACGAGGCCATTATTCTTATCATTATTAGTTTAATTATGTTATTAGTCGGGCTCGTCTCAGGCGTTGCCCTTCGGAAATCAAAGCATCAGCGGGAGTTGACGGTTGCCGAACAACAGGCAGCGAAGATTTTAGCTGAGGCTAAGCAAGCCGCAGACAAACAAGCGGCCGATGTGATTGCACAAGGGAAAGAACAAGCCCAATCATACCGCGATAATAGTGAAGCTGAACTAACATTACAGCGTGAGGATATTGAAGCGCGTGAGGGTCGTATCAAGCAGCGTGAATCAACCCAAACTTTAGTCGAGGCACGGTTGGATGATCGTGCTCATGATTTAGATGGTGTGAATGCGGAGTTGACCGCTAGCAAGCAAGTTTTAAGTGAGCAACACGCCACGGCTGATCAGTTAGCACAAGAACGTGAAGCAACGTTAAGTGCGGTTGGCGATTTAGATTTCATCACTGCGCAACAGATGGTTCTAAATCGAACTGCTGGTGAGTTAAAGGCTGAACAAGACGTTGAAATTCGTGAACTAGACGAAGATAACCTGGCGAGTGCCGATAAGGAAGCTCGCGACATCATGATGGAAGCCATTCAACGGGGACCGGTTGATGAAGCGCGTGAGCATAATGAGCACATTGTCGTGATTCCGGATAATGACAGTCGCAACAAGATTGTTGGTCGGGATAGTCAGAATCTGCGTTTGATTGAGACACTGACGGGAACTGATTTAGTGTTTGATCCAGAAGATAAAACGATGCTGTACATCAGCACGCATGACCCAATTCGCCGAGAAACGGCACGAGTAGCGATTTCAGCTCTGATTGCCACTAGCCGAGTTTCAGTTGCAACGATTGAAAGCCAAGTGGTTGCCGCTCAAAAAGATGTGATGCGTGACCTTTGGGAATCCGGTGAGCGGGTTGTCAGCAAGTTACACATTGGATTCATGCATCCTGATTTAATCAAGTTATTGGGTCGGATGAAGTATCGGACTTCGTATGGTCAAAACGTTTTGGCGCACTCGGTTGAAGTTGCACAGTTAGCGGGGGTCATGGCCTCTGAATTAGGCTTTGATGTCCGTAATGCCAAACGAAGTGGGTTACTCCATGATATTGGTAAGGCAATTGACCACGAAATTGAAGGGACTCACGTTGAAATCGGGGCAGAATTAGCTCGCGCATACGATGAAGATCCTGTTGTGGTTAACGCCATTGAGGCTTCTCATGGTGATGTGGAGAAGACCAGTCCAATCGCTGTCTTGATTGCGACAGCTGATGCGATTTCCGGTGCCCGACCTGGTGCCCGAAGTGAGTCCGCAGAGGACTACATTAATCGATTGCGTAGCTTGGAAAAAATTGCAAACGATCATGAAGGTGTTAGCGATAGTTACGCTATTCAGGCTGGTCGTGAGATTCGGATTGTGGTCAAACCACAGATGCTGAATGACGAGCAAAGCGAAGAGCTGACGCGCGATGTGCGTGATCAAATTGAAAATGACTTAACGTATCCAGGTAAGATTAAAGTCACCACCATCCGCCAGTATCAGGCGGTACAACACGTTGGTGAAGTTGAAAAGAAGAAGTCTAAAAAGAAAAAAAGAGCATAAAAGAAGAGCCATGACATTAGAAAATGTCGTGGCTCTTTCTTCATTTAATCACCTTAAAGTTATGGTTCACATCTGCCTTCACAATTGGATGTTCGCGAAGGTAATCGGCAATGATTTGACTCATCGCCGTTTTATTTTCGGCAATAATCTTGTCTTCACCGAACATGTGATAGTGGCCGCCACCACCAGCACGATAGTGATTCAGTACGATCTTTAATGGTTCATCATCCTTGATTGGTTCGCCATGATAAGAAAGTCCCTCGATTCGCTCACCAAATGGTCGAGATACATTGATACTATACTCGACGCCTTCATACATATCGTAATTATATTGCCGTTTTTTAGGATAGATGTAGCTTGGATTTACTGCAATCTCGCCATTCTCGTCAAGAATAAAGTAATGGGCGGATTGCTCGAGAGCTTCTCGGAGTTCCTTGCCCGTTACCTGCACGACGGCTAGGCCATCTGGATAAACGTAGTTGGTCATGATGTTGCGCATCGTGATTGGATTTTCAAATCCGGCGCCTTCGTTATTAAACAAGGCGGTGGCAGAGATATCAACATCCATAGTGGCCATTTGGACTCTCTGAATAAATTCGGTATAGGCGGTCTCTTCGATGCGTGCCTTAGCTGGATCCGTAATGGTCAGGCTACCGTCAATTTTGCCAAGTGGTTGTTCCAACCAGTGGTCGACTTCGCGGTCTAAGCTGGCACTTGTTTCCATGATGGCCTTATTAAGTGGGGCTTTTTCTGTTAAAATAAGTTCAGCTTTGCTATCAGTCACTACGTAACGATCGTCTTTCTTTTCGACGTTCAGGGTAATTTTACCAACAGCTTCACCACGATAGCCGGGTTGCGTAACTGGGGTACCAAAGAGTTTGGTCGCAATTCGGCGGTGTTGATGACCAGTAATCAAGGCATCGATTCCTTTGATATCTTTGAGGAGCTGGTAACCCTCGTTTTCGCCGAGGTTCTTTTCAGCCGGCTTACCGGTATTCAAATCCCGTTCGAAGCCACCGTGATAGCTCACAACGACAACGTCAGCGAGTTGATGTAGGTAGGGGACGAAAACTCTGGCCGTTTCTACGGCTGAATTAAAGTGGACGTCTTCGATATTAGCTGAACGTTCCCACTGAGCCACGGTCTGAGTGGTTAAACCGAGAATGGCTACCTTCAGCCCGTTACGGTTGATAATCCGAAATGGTTGTCCGAATGCAGGCTGGTTTTCGGTGTTCAGTACGTTCGCGTTCACGATATGGCGGTCGAGTTCATTAATGGCCAATTTCAGGTAGTGCTTACCATAGTTGAATTCGTGGTTACCCAAAACGCCACAGTCGTAGCCAATTTGATTGTAAACATCCATCAGTGCCTGAGGATTATGGACGGGTTGAACTTGAGCAACGTAGTAGGCTAAAGGAGAACCCTCTAAAAAATCCCCGTCGTCAATGGTGATGACGGGTCCCGTAGCCTTCTGACGTTCCTCCTTAATCGTTGAAGCAACCCTGGCCAAGCCAAATGGCAGGTGGCTGCCTTGTTTGACGTAGTTAGTGGGGAAAATATAACCATGAATATCGCTAGTCGATAGAATGGTAAGTTCCATGTTGCGGCCTCCGAAAAATATAATTGTTCTCATTATACCGTTTTGCCTGGGCTTTGTGTGTATTTACTGATTTCTAGCTGTGAATTAAGTTATAATCAACTTAAGATCAAGAATAGGAGACTATTATGAAAATTAAATCAGTGATTGTGGCAGTTGCCCTTGTAGTATTTGCCCTCGTACTTAAAACCGATAGTGTCTATGCCAGTACGACATCGCCTATTTATAAACCGGTCGTTAGCCTGAAGAAGGTTAGTTACTATACTAAAATGAGAAGTAGTGGCCACAACTATGGCTTGTATCACTCCGGTGCCTACCAAACATCCGAGGATAATATGCACAAAATTGGTTCTAGATTGACGTATAAGGGCAAGACTATTCACGTTACTCGTGAGCAGAAAACGGCAGATGGGACTTGGCTTAAGTTCACCTACAATCATACTTATACCGCTTGGATGCATCAAAACGGCATAGTTAAATCGTTCCGCTACCTATCCGTCCCGTTGATTGCCCAACGGCCGGAATTGCCTACTGGCTGTGAAATTACCGCAACCGCAATGATGTTGAACTATGCAGGTGCCAAGGTTTCTAAAATGACGTTAGCCAAGGAAATGCCACGTAGTTCGAACCCGAACAAAGGATTTGTAGGGAGCCCTTACTCTACCTCTGGCTGGTACGTTTATCCGGGTGGCCTCAAGGGGATCGTCAAAAAATATACCGGTTCTGCCGTGAACATGACAGGTCAGTCCTTCGCCAAAATTAAGGCGAAGATAAATGCTGGGCGGCCCGTTGTTGTTTGGCTAGCAAACATGCATGGTTTTCCCAACCATGCCGTAACCGTTCGGGGGTATTCGAGTAGCCGAGTTTATTATAATGACCCGTGGACGTACAAGAAGACCAGTATGTCGATTACCAGTTTTCAAAAGCACCGTAAGCTGGATGCGTATAGAGCACTGAGTTATTAAAATGAATCGAAAAAAGTATCAGGACTGAACAGTCTTGATACTTTTTTGTTTGGTTACTTACCATGCAGAGATGGCGCCATCAGTTCGACTGTCTGATCCACCGACGAAGGTTCCGGTATTGGAATTTCGCCAAATGATTTGCCCACGGCCAAACGTATTAGGTTCAGGATTAATTGATATTTCGTGCCCAGCATCACGTAGTTCGGATAGGAGCGATGTGCTAAATTCTCGTTCAAATTCTACCTGGTTTCCCTGAGTCCATTGAAAACGTGGCGCATCTAAAGCACCTTGAGGGTCCAGACCGAAGTCAATACAATTCATCAGCACTTGTAGGTGTCCTTGGGGTTGCATAAAACCACCCATGACACCGAATGGTCCAATGGGTTCGCCGGCTTTTTGCAAGAAGCCCGGAATGATGGTATTAAGTGGCCGTTGACCGCCACGCAAGAAATTAGGTGAGGTCGGATCAAAGGAAAAATTGTTACCACGATTATTCATCGCAATGCCGGTATCGGGGATGACAATGCCGCTGCCAAAGCCCATGTAATTGCTTTGGATATATGACACCATGTTGCCTTCGCTATCTGCTGTACATAAATAAACTGTGCCACTGTTGTTGGGATTTTCTTGTCGTGGTAATTGTGCCTCATTTGTAAGCCGATTCCGTAATTCCGAGATGTAATCAGGAGCCAGTAAGGATTCGGGTTTTATTTTCATCTGGGTGGGATCAGCCACATGCGCAAATAAGTCATTGAAACCGAGTTTTAACGCCTCGATTTGTTTATGGATCGTTTCGAAAGAATCTCTACTATCGAAATTGAAATTGTCGAGAATACTCAATGCTTCCGAGACAACGATTCCCTGGCCATTTGGAGGTAGTTCCAGTACTTCGTAGCCGTGGTAGTTCACGCTAAGGGGATCGACCCATTGGGGGTGGTAATCAGCCAAATCGGATTGATGTAAGAAACCATCTGCGCTTTCGGAAGCCGCGATAATCTTTTCAGCCAGCTGCCCTCGATAAAAGGATTCGGCATTGGTCGCACCAATTTCTGCTAGAGTTTTTGCTTGATCAGGATTGACCCAGACGTCCCCGGGTTCAGGCGTCAGACCATTTTTGGTGAAGATTCGTTTCCACTCACTAAAAGGAGTGGCGAATGCCGTATCGTTCTGAGCACTCTTTTCGTAGTTTTTAAGAGCGCGTTTCCAGAAAAACGATAGCGTTTGTGGAACAGCAAAGCCCGATTTAGCATACCGAATAGCAGGTGCAAGGTCTTCTGATAAAGATAACTTGCCAAATCGTTCCACTAACGCTGCCCAAGTCGCTGGTGTACCGGGTACGTCTACCGGATTCCAACCGTGTTTTGGCAATTTGTCAAAACCCCGTCGTGCTAATTCTGTCATCGAAATACTGGCAGGTGCGGGCCCGCTACCATTGAGGCCGTAAGATTTACCTTGAAAACTGATGATGGCAAAGGCGTCTGAGCCAATCCCATTTGATGTAGGTTCGACAACAGTAAGCGCAGCCGCTGTTGCGACTGCAGCATCTATGGCATTTCCACCCTGCTTTAGGATTTCTAGTCCTGCTTGCGAAGCAGCGGGTTGAGAAGTGGCCACCATGCCATTTTTGGCGTAAACCGCCTTTCTTGATCTTGGATATGGATTGAAATTATTCGAAAAAACTGTCATTCTACGCCCTTCTTGCATTTAAATTAGAGTCTATTCGTTTTATTCTAATTATTTTCTAATAATAAATCAATGGTAGTGGTAAAGGGTTTCGTCAACGAAGGACTATAATTTTTGAGAACCTTGGCAAAGGGAAATCTATTCCAGTATAGATTTTTATTGTTGAACAGATTCTAGTATTTTTGATTTATTTCATAAGCTAGTAAATTTCTATGAAATTATAAGAAATCCAAAAAAATAGCGGAATTTAATTAATATTTGGTAGATTGTAAAATTAAACCGAACACTTGAATAAAAAAGCCGCAGCGCCTTTAATGGTAATTGTCTAAAACAACCATAAAGGAACTGCGACTCATGACTAGTTTATCATCTCAAGAACGCACTGTCATTCAAACTTTACTCGAATTGAATTATTCTGTTCGTGCCATTGCGCGCTTTATTAAACGCTCTCCTTCAACCGTTTCGATTGAAATTCATCAAGTTACACCCTATAAAGCTGAGATTGCTCATGCGTTGGCATTGAAAAAACGTCATCTACGTGGTCGACATGACACGCTAACACCAGCTATTGCTGTCTTTTTGAATCACCACATTGGTATATTGAAGTGGTCACCAGAAACCGCTGCGCATGTTTTAGGGTTACCTTTCAAAACGATTTATAATTGGCTCAATGCTGGTCGACTCAAACTATCATTGGCTGATTTACCTGACAAAGGTATCCGTCAAAAGTGTCAATCTGATGGTAGACGACAAGTATTTGTGCATGGTCGTTCGATTGAAACGAGACCTGAAAGTGTGAAAGCACGACAAACCTTTGGACATTTTGAAGTTGACACCATGCAATCGGGTAAAAGACGTGGCGATGTGCTGGTGACAATTACTGAAAGACTAAGCCGGCAACATATCGTGAGACAGGTCACTGGGCGCAATAGTGAGGCAGTGACACCAGTCTTAATTCATTTTTTTCAAGGGATCAAAAATGCCAAGTCAATCACTGTTGATCGTGGGCGAGAATTTGCAAAATATAACGAAATCGAGCAAAAACTAGGCCTTCCAGTCTATTTTGCGCACCCATATTCACCAGAAGAACGTGGGAGTAATGAGATATTAAATCGATACGTCCGTCGTTTTATACCGAAAGAACGCAAAATTGAAACAGTTAGCGCCAAAGAATTAGATCAAATTAATCATTGGATCAATGCGAGACTAATGAAAACACTCAACTGGCAATCACCACGAAAGGTTTTTCAGCAGTTTGCAGTGTTCGGTTAATTCTTGCAATCTACCAATAATTTCACTTTCTGAAGAGACCATGGCGGGGAATTGGGCTTCATTGAAGCGCTCAAAGTAACTACTAATGAGGCTACCGAGCTGAGTGTCCAGTGTTTTGAATTTATCCTGAAGTTCGTCAGAAAGTATCGTTACTGGTGCGCCAACGAATTCTTGGCTTTCCAAGAAGAGTAGCAGAAAATCAACCTCACCGCTAACCTGATCATTGGAAATTGAAATATGATTTTGAAAGAAACTTGCAACGGCCTCGGATGCGCTGGAATTTTCATATTGTACATCACTCGCTAAATTTCCAATACCATGGCCATTTCATATTCGTGCAAGTTGGACTTGTAAGAATAAGTTTAATTTGGCGAACTTAACTGGCGACAGAGAAATTGAGTAAGTCATCGCAATTAAATTCATGAACTTAGAAGTGAGGGCGTTGAGAGCTGGAAACGGATCTTCAATCCCGTTGAAAAAATGTTGATAAAAGTCAATCAAGCTCAAGCGCTTAATGAATTCAACGTTCTGAATGACGCTTCTAGCTGGTGAAAACATCGATAGATCTGCGACAAGCTGATTAACTTGATTTCGAATATTATAAAATTGGGCTTGGCTAATAAAGTTATCCTCTAAAAATTTGTGGCGTGAAGCGTGGGACTCCATGTATTCAAATTGAAGGACACGAAAAAGAATCGACTTTTTTAAATAAAATAACTGAAATTTTCTGAGATCAATCGTAACTGAACTAGAAAAAGTGAGGACATCTTCAGTTAGTATAAGCGAGGAAGTATTGTCGAATTCTTTAAGATCGAGTGTTAACTCATCAAATATTTTTTTAATTTATATCGTGATTCATGAAGTTCGGAACTAATAATCTTAATTGGCAATTTTCGGTTAGGCGCGTCAAGTAAATGTTCCAATAGTTCAAATTTCAGCTGATCATTTCTTTCTAAAAAAGATATGTAGTTCATGCAGAACCCCCCCTGTAAAGGAACTATGAGCTATAGTAATTGTGCATAGTTTCATTATATCTGCTTAATGGGGTGTACCATTTGACTAAAAGAAATATATTTCCATAAATTTTAAATAATGGACAAGAATTATGTAATTTATTAAGTGCATATACCAAAATGATTATAAAAATCCAAGATGCTAGCCAATCGAGATAAAAAAAGTCCGTCACCGGGGAAGTGACGGACACATAGGAGTAGGTGACTTATTTACATAAGTCGAAATTTTACTTTGGAGGAGTAAAATGAAAAAGCTTAATATTAGTTACTAATATTAGGTTATGAAAATATAATAGCACCAAAATGTGAAGAAAGTGTGACGTTTGACCTGAAATTCAATTTTTTAGTTTGAACTACTTTGCATATAAGCAAGTTCATCGGTCGAAATTTGTTGATAGAGGTCATTTCCCAGTTCTTTAGAAATATTGCCGCTTTGAACTTCATTTTGAACGAAATTATACTCAAACTGAAAAGCTTTTAAAAATAGTTCCTGTTCATGGTCTTGATCAGCTTGATTAGCTAAATAACGACTATGATGCTGGTTATACGTGTGTCGCACAATATCAACTTCGGCGGTATTGGTGTGGTTATGGATTTCGTTTAGGTAAGCAATGACGCGATCAAAGACACGATTTTCCATTTGCATCATATCCGTGTGCATTTGAGTGAGTTGGGCCAAACGTTGGTCGCCGTTTCGGCTTTGATTATCAAGCTGAGCGGCGATTTTTTGTCGATTGCGATTGAGTCGTGTTTGCTTCGAGCTTCTTCGTATTTTAAATGTAAGCCGGCGCATAAATTGCTTCCAACGATTGCCTTGGCTGAATCGATTATGAAAGGTCATCAAGCGAAGGTAGGCTTGTGCCGACTGACTTGAAATTTCGCCATTACGTTCCATTTCTAATACGACATCGGTGGCGATTTGATTGGTGTGGTCAAGCATTGCCTGGAGATTTTTACGATTGGGACGGGTAGTGCGCCCCTTTTGGCTCAGAAGTGTTTCGATGACTTTGGATACTGGAGGGTCATTTTGGGGAGAACTAGCGATTAATTGGGCAGAGGCATATTCGACCATTCGGTTTCGGTGATTGGTAATTTCCTCATCCGAGGTGGCAACCTCTTTTTTGGGTAGGATAAAAGGTAAAATGACGGTTGGAACAATCAAACTGATAATAATTACTTCGGCAGCAACGAAAATGATGGCGTCCCGAAATGGTAATGATTGCCCAAAAGCGGTTAAGGGGAGTGAAAAGGCCATGGCTAGCGTAATTGTGCCGTGGACACCGGCGATGGCATTAATAAATGCAGCGGAGTGAATTTTTTGTTTTTTTACGCCCAATTCCGCAAAACCGAAGCGAATCCAAATGTAACGGATAAAGATTCCAAATAAATACAAGATGATGCCCAATACGAGGAGTCGTGGTAATTCGTTAAATTCAGAGTGGACGATGTTGAGCCAAACTGTTGGTAACGTTGCGCCAAGTAAAACGAATACAAAGCCGTTGAGCATGTTTTCAACAATCTGCCAGGCAGTTTTATTCTCCATCTGGAGTTGAGTTGAAGATAGACGAAAGCGACTCTGTGACAGGCCATGAACTAGTCCAGCCGCAACTACCGCTAAGATGCCGGATAGGCCAACGCCCTCTGCGATGAGGTAAATAGCGAAGGGGGTCAAAAGGTTGTAGGGGATGATGACGGCAGCGGGGTTCATCGTTTGCTGAATCAAAAATAGTCGAATGCTGACCGTCACGGCTCCGAGAAGAATTCCGACAAGTAGACCTCCCAGGAAAACAACCAGGAAGTGTTCGATCCCATCTATGACCGAGAACTTTCCGGTAAGGAAGGTCGTCAGGGCTAAGTCAAAGGCAACAATTCCGGAAGCATCATTAAATAATGATTCGTTTTTGAGCGCGTTCATAATCTTAGCTGGCATCTGCAGTTTGCTGGTAATCGAAGTTACAGCGACGGCATCCGTGGGCGTAATGATGGCGGCTAGCGCAAAGGCCAGTGCAAGTGGCAACGTTGGTAGTGTGCGATGCGCCACGAATCCGGAGGCGACGACACTAACAATGACGAGAAGAACGGACAGGGAGAAAATTGTTCCCTGTTTACCACGAATAGTTTTCGTATCCGCATTTTGCCCGTCGTTAAACATCAGTGGGGCAATCACAATCATTAAGAAGAGTTCGGGTTCCAAAGTGAAGTGAGCGAATAAGGGCACGAGGGCGAGTAATAGGCCGGCGCCAATTTGGTAAAACGCTAATGGTACTTTGTCGTACCAGGTATAGATCATATTAGTGACGATGGTCGCGATGAATAGCAACGCGATTAAGAAGAAATCAGTCACGGTAAAAACCCCTTTAATTAAGAAATGAATTGCTAACAGCAGTGTACCGCAAACGACTAGAAGTTCACAGTTGTTCGTTTATTAGATTAAAATGAAACTTGTTGCTGACGCTAAGTGAAATAAATTTCAAACTCAAATTATCGGCTACAGTAGTGGTAATAAACCAATTTTACACAATTTAATTTTTAATTGTTGAAGTTATTAATTCTGATTAACAATAATAAATACGAACAATTCGAATATATATAAAATTATAGTTCGTGTAACGTTTGTGAAACATAAAATGGGCTTAATCTTCATAATCGTTGATAAATAAAGTTTATAGCAACTTTTAGTAAAAAGGCTTACTAAGGATTTTACTTTCAAAAAGTATGTAGAATGGGGTTGATTATTCGGAAGAACGTGGTAATATAAGTATAGTCATAGGGAAGGGATAGGATTTTTGTATAACGCTTTCATAGTGACTTAGGGCAAAGTAGGGGTTCCATCGTTATAATTTCAAACGATAAGGAAGTGTAGTTATGATTAATTTATATATCGCGCCAAGTAGCGCATCAAGTCGTAAAGCACGTGCATGGCTTAAGAGTCACGATATTCCATTCAAGGAACGTAACATTAAGTCTAATCCGCTAAGTACTGATGAAGTGAAGCAAATCCTTCGTCTTACTGAAAATGGCAGCGAGGACATCATTTCAACGCGTTCCAATATTTTTAAGGATCTTCACGTTGATTTGGATGATCTTTCGGTCAGCCAACTTGTTGATTTAGTTGTGAAATACCCAGATTTGATTAAACGACCAATTATCTTTGATGATAAGCATCTAGAAGTTGGTTATAACGAAGAAGAAATTCGTCGATTCCTTTCACGAGATGTTAGGACGGCCGAGTTGCGTGAATTAGAATCTCAACTAAGTTCATAATTGAGCATCTGATGCGGGACATTATGATGTATTTAAAAAGGCGTATCTCCTTGCGGAGATGCGCCTTTTGTTTAGGGTAGGGTTTTGTAAGTAGGTACTAAAAGAATGAGAGCTGTTGCCCAGAAAGCTCAGAATCGTCACGTTGCGCCGTATACTTCTCAGCTAACTCTTGGTGACCTAACAGATTCAATGTGTTAATAAATAACTGACGAATCGTCTGGGTATCGACTCTGGTGAAAGCGGCGAGTTGTGCCATGATCAGTGCATTAGCGCGCCGGATTAAATCAGAATCTTGAGTTAACTTTGACAGACTCTGCAAGATCTTTTGTCCATCAAACGTAACTTTCCGTCCGTTTTGCTTTTCGACATAACGGATCGAAATTTGGATGTGAGATTGTTGTGGCTTACGTGCATTCACAAGGCATAACTTCCTTTCTTTATGTTTTTAATTGTAACCCCAAAATGAGAATAGTGCAACGATATATAGTTTGTATCCAAGGACATTATCCAATATATTGTGTCCAAAAACGAGTAAAGTAACAGAGCGTTAGGTTAGCTTTCGGAATGATTATTTTAAATTTGTCGCTTGACTTTCATTGGGCTGTCCGTTATCGTAGGGTTTATTAAATATCGATTATAAAATGCTGAGATAAATCAGGGATGCGATTTCAAGAGATTCCAAGGGAGCACCGTTAGTTGGGAAGGTGTAATGTCTTGAAGATCAAAAGCTGATTTTGAGCATGATGACTCGTGAAGGGCCATCCGGGTGCAGCCGATACAATGCCAACATATCGCCGAGTCGACCGGCCGTATGTGAGTGATGGGGATTTCCCCATAATTAAGGTGGTACCGCGCTAAAGCGTCCTTTAGGAATTCATTTTCCTGAGGGGCGCTTTTTTATTTGATCTAGGCCAGATCAAGAAACGCTCGATTGTAATCGATATTTCAATTTGAAAATGGAGGAACTGCATATGTTTAAAAGAAGAGCGTCAATGATGATCCTGATTAGTGTTGTATTTGGAGCAATGGCAGCGTTAATGTCAGGATGTGCGTCGACAGCGGTTGGCGGTCAATCTATAGACAAAACACTTAAAATTACAATTCCCGGGGAACCGGCAACGGCCGATCCGACTAAAGTGATTGAAACTAACGGAGGTGCCGTGACCACGCAGACACAAGAAGGCATCTATCGTAAAAATGCAGATAATAAAATCGTGGCTGGGACCGTTGAAAAAATAGTTAAGCCAACTGAAAACGGAACTAAGTATACTTTTACAATTCGCAAGTCTGCTAAGTGGCAAGACGGTAAAGCAGTGACTGCTGCTGATTTCGTGAACGCCATTCAACGGCAGGCAGATCCCACAACCAAATCGCAATCAACGGAAAGCATCCAATATCTTGAAAACTTTGACGCCGTTAACAGTGGCAAAATGAAACGAACTAAATTGGGCATTCACGCCATCAATGATAGAACGTTTTACGTGAAACTTACTCGTCAGGTGCCTTACATGAACTACGAGTTTATGTCGTTCTACCCACTAGAAACGTCCGTCGTTAACAAGTATGGCGATAAGTACGGTACTTCGGCAACGACTATGTCCGCAAATGGTCCTTACGTTATGAAGGATTGGACCGGGACTAACGACAAGTGGACTTACGTGAAGAACAAGAACTACTGGAACGCTAAGAACGTGAAGATTTCAAACGTGAAGGTAACCGTAGTTAAAGAAGACTCAACGGCCGCCAACATGTTTAACTCAGGTCAGGTGCAACTGACGAGCATTTCGGGTCAGTACGTCAAACAAAATAAGGGTAACAAGGAAATGGTCGTGACCAAGACCGCCCGAAACAACTACCTGTACTTCAATAATAAGCGCAAAGTGACATCCAACGAAAATATTCGTCACGCTATCAGTTTGGTGATTAACCGTAAGCAACTAGCTACGAATGTTTTGGGGGACGGATCGGCAGTATCTGATAACATCGTGCCGTCCGGATTGGCCACCAATCCGAAGACCGGTGAAGACTTTAACACCGAAATGGGGAATCTCGCTCCCACTGATATTAAGAAAGCTATGGAATATTGGGAAAAGGCCAAGAAGGAGTTGGGTATTAAGACCGCAACGTTGGATTTGTTGACTGATGATGTGGATAACGAAAAGAAACTAGGCCAATACGTTCAGGGAACAGTTCAAAAGAATTTGAAGGGCTTGAAGATTAATGTAGTTTCAGTTCCTCATGCTACCCATGTTTCCCGCGATTTCAGCGCCAGTTTTGATATTGCAACGGTTGGTTGGGGTCCTGATTATAACGATGCCGACAACTTCCTTGCCCAAATGATTGAGTCCGGGTCAATTAACTTTTCTAAGTTTAAGGATGACAAGTACGAGGCCATCATGAAGAAGGTCGAACAAACGGATAAGTACACTGCTGAAGAACGCTACGAATTCCAAAAACAAGCGGACAAACGGTTGATGGAAATTGCTGCAGTGGCGCCGACTTACCAAGCGTCACAAGCTCATTTGATTAGTAGCAAAATTGGTGGTCTGAAGTATGACGCGTTCAGCGGATCAGGGAGTCCACTACAATACGCCTACTGGAAATAAGCAAATTGAAATGTCGAATTATGGTTGACAAGCTGAAATGGAATGATTATTATTAGATGCAAGTTAGAAATAGATGAGAAAACGATGATGAAGTTTAGTAACTATTTGAGGAGATTCAGCGACTTCCGGTTTGGTGAGAGGGAAGATCAAGTCATTTAGCGAATATCACTTCGGAGCGATGCGGTGAAAGTTGAGTAACCAACATTGGGTGCACCCATTACCGTGCTGAAAAATTGCCAGTCGCTGTGACGACTAGCAGCTTTGAAAGTGGCAGTTTAACTGCAATAAAGGTGGTACCACGCGAGAGCGCCCTTTGAGTTCAATCACTTGAGCTCGAGGGCGCTTTTTGTTTTCTCATCGCCTACGTAGTTTGTTTTTACATCGTTTATCTAGGAGGGAATACATATGAAGAAAGTTGTAGCATTTAGCACGCTGGCCGTGCTCACTGGTTTGACCTTGGCGGGCTGTGGTTCGGGTAAGGCAGCGGATCAGGATAAACCATTAAACGTGACGATGCCGGCTGAATTACAGGTGGCAGATCCTAACAAGGCAACAGATGCTTATTCGTTTTATATGATGCGACAAACGACGGAGGGTCTGTATCGCTTGAATAAGAACGGTAAGGTGGTTGCTGGGATGGCAACCAAACTGGTTAAACCAACTGCAGATGGGACTAAGTACGTGTTCAATTTGCGTAAGGACGCCCACTGGAGTAATGGGGACAAAGTGACTGCGCAAGATTTCGTCACTTCGTTTAGGCGACAGGTCGATCCAAAGACTAAGGCTCAATATGCTAATCGTTTGGCGATGTTTAAGAATTACGATGCTGTTCAAAAGGGAACTAAAGCACCTAGCGCATTAGGTGTTAAGGCAGATGGTAAGTATAAGTTGGAGTTTGAATTGAGTAAGTCAGATCCAACCTTTAACTTTGAGCTGGCAACACAATTGTTACCAGTTAACACTAAGTTAGTTGCTAAGTATGGTGATAAATATGGCACCAATTCAAGTCGAGTTGCCGCAAACGGCCCTTACGTTTTGAAGAATTGGAACGGAACCAAGGATACTTGGACTTATGCTAAGAACAACAAGTATTACGACAAGCAAAGTGTCAGAATTAAGAAGGTTAACGTACAAGTCGTTAAGACGCCAAGTACAGCTTTGAACTTGTTTAGTTCTGGTAAGCTTCAAGAAACGACAGCATCCGTTACTGGAACGACGGTTAAACAGGTTGAAAATACACCAAAATTGAAAAAGCAGATGGTCAAAACATTAACGAGTGCTATTTCGCTACAACAATTTAACAAGGACGGCAAAGTTAGTGGGAACGCTAATTTCAGAAAAGCAGCCGCAGCAGCACTTAACGTCAAACAAATGACAGATAAGGTAACGCAAGATGGCTCGCAACCTTTGAAAGGCATGGTGGCGACAGGGAATTCAACGGATCCGAATACTGGTAAGGATTTTGCAACAGCGGTCGGAAACTTGAATCAGCATAGTGATGCTAAGGCAAAGGCCTACTGGCAAAAAGCTAAGAAAGAGCTAGGTGGTGGGAGTCAAACTGTTAACTTGCTCATTAGCAACACTGATAACAATAAGAATGTTGCCGAATATGTTCAAAGCCAATGGGAAAAAGACATGCCGGGATTGAAAGTCACGATTACCTCAGTACCACTTCAACAAGAAATCAATAAGATGTTTAAAAAGGACTTTGACGTCGCACAGTTTGGTTGGACTGGGGATGAACCGGATCCAACGACAGATTTGGCCCTCTTCCAAAAGGGTAATTCCATTAACTTCACTGGCTGGAATGATAAGCAGTTCAACAAGTTGATGGATCAAGCTAATCAAACAACTGATACTAAGGCGCGTTTCAAACTATTGAAACAAGCAACCAAACGAGCAGCGGAAGTTCGTGCTTTTAATCCGCTTTATCAACAAGCCCAAGTTAGTTTAGTTAGCAGCAAAGTTGGTGGTCTCAAGTACTCAGAATTTAGTACGGCAGCCCAATACCGTTACGCTTACTGGAAATAAAAAGGAGGAAACCATTAATGGCTGATGAATTAGAACAAACTGTTAAAACCGTTTTAGAAGAGGATCACGCTCGTTTAGCCGAGTACTTAAGCATTGAAACCGTCTCAGCGCAGAACCGAGGCATCCAGGAAACCGTCGATTTTCTTAAGCGGGAGTTTACTAAGTTAGGCGCTGACAACGTCGAGACCTGGCAGGATGTGGGCGATTCGAATCCATTCATCTTTGCCGAGTTTAAGGCGGGTGAGAGCGGAAATGCTAATAAAACGTTGCTCTTCTATAACCACTACGACGTTCAGCCTCCAGAACCATTGGACGAGTGGACCTCAAAACCCTTTGAACTAACTGAAAAGGATGGGCAATACGTGGCCCGTGGGGTTTCCGATGATAAGGGTGAGTTGATGGTTCGACTATCATCAGTCAAAGTACTCCAACAAACCGGTGGACTACCATGCAACTTAAAGTTTATTGTTGAAGGTGGTGAAGAAGTCGGTAGTCCATTTGTTCCTGAAATGGTGGCCAAACATGCTGATCAATTGAAAGCTGATGCGCTCGTTTGGGAAACGGGTGGCAAGGATGCCGACGATAACTTCCAAGTTACATGTGGGTTAAAAGGAATTATGAGTTTTGAATTGACGGTTCAGACCGCCGAAAGTGACCTGCATTCCTCGCTGGCAGCGTACGCTGATAATGCGGCATGGCGCTTAACCAAGGCCTTGGCATCCCTCAAGGATGACAATAACCGCGTTCTGGTAGATGGTTTTTACGATGACGTTCGGAAATTGACGCCAACTGAAAAAGCAGCAGTTGAACAGCTCGAATTTAATGCCGCCACCACTCGGGAAACATTTGGCCTAAAACGCCCATTTGTGACGGAGGACCCCAAAACTGCACTCATCAATGATCCGACGATGACCATCAATGGCTTAACGAGTGGTTATGAGGGTGATGGGGTTAAGACGGTTTTGCCGAAGTTCGCTAAGGCGAAGCTGGATTGTCGTTTAGTACCTAACCAAGATCCAAAGAAAATTGCGGATTTGATTCAAAAGCAATTGGACAAGAACGGCTATGAAGATGTTCACGTCACCTTTTTGTTGGGTGAAGATCCCTTCCGCTCAAACTTAGATGATCCGTTTGTACAATTAGCAGTCGATACAGCGCACGAAGTTTACGGAAATAAGGTAAAATTAGTACCAAACGCAGCGGGTGGTGGTCCAGAAGCACCATTCTCTGAGACGTTAAACGTCCCAGTTGTGGCGGTCGGCTCAACGTTTGCTGGATCAGGCCCACATGCGCCGAATGAAAGTGTCAGAGTGGCGGATTACGCGCAAGATGTGTCGTATACGGCACGGCTTTTGAATCATTTCAAGGATTTATAAAATCTACTAAAACGAGGCGGTTCACCGGCTCGTTTTGGTGCATCGAAAGGATGGTTATTTCATGGCAAATCAGGTAAAGAAAGCGGAACAAGGCGTCGTCGTAGAGGACTTGTTCAAATTAATGTCACTGACACAGGTGACCCACGGCAATGAGCTAACCTTCTTCGTTGAGAACCAAGCGGATGAAGCTAAAAACGGCTACACGGCAAAAATCAGTAGTGTGTCTGATAAGGGCGAATATCGCGCTTGGGCAACGAATGGTGTGAACCTACAGCCGACATTGACGCCGAATGCTCTGTTTTACATTGGGCAAACGAGTGACGAAAAGAAGACCCCACAATTATTCAGGATGCCACTTGATGGCGGTACCGCAGTTCAAGTGACGAGTGGCAAAGCGAAGGTTCAGCAAGTTTTGGCTTCTGGTGACGGTTCAACGGTCTTCTTCACGACGCTGAGCACCGATGAAGAACCCAAGTTTAAAACGGTTGATAAACCACAAACGCGGCACGTCACCAAACTTTTTAGTCATATGGACGGCTATGGCTGGTTCCCTAATGACGCCAAATACGCCCTTAATTCACTCGATGTGGCTTCTGGAAAGGTAACACTGGTCTTTACTGGAGAGCACCCAGTTGCACTTACTGACGTCGATCTTGGCGGTGATTTCGTGCTTTACACTCGACCAACTCAACCTGATTTGGATACGGATCATGATATGACTAATGGGGTTTATGCTTACGATGTTACCCAGGCGAGTGAAAAATGGGTTACGGAAAGTGTTGCTGGTGGCTGTTTCTACGACGCTAGTTTCTCACCCGACGGCCAAAAGTTGGCGCTCATCGGAAATGACTTAAAGGTGGGCAGTCACACCGTGGATAACCTTTGGGTATACGAATTTGCGAGTGATAAGCTCACTAATCTGACGCATGCTGAGGATACGGTACACGTTGGTTACGTTGGTGAATTGGCAACCGATTTTGCGCAAAACCGAAAGGAAAAGGGCGTTTACTGGCTCGATAATAACCGTTACGTTTTCACGGCCTTACATCATGGCCGTAGCCAGATGTACACGGGGGATGAATCCGGCGTAAAGCTCGTGGATGACCAGCCACGCGAAGTTTATGACTTTGCGGTAGCGGGACCGAATAAGGTTGTCCTTTCCGTTTCTAAACAAGATCAACCAAATGAATTGGTGGAACTGGACTTGACGACTGGAGCTGAAACCTCACTTTTCAATCCTAATGCGGATTACGAGCGGCAACATACGTATAGTTCGCCAAAGCACTTTGACTATCGTGCTAGCGATGGTCAAGCGCTTGAAGGTTGGTACTTACCACCGCACAATCCTAAGGCGAAGAATCCCGTCTTACTTTACGTTCATGGTGGTCCTCACGCCGCTTATGGCGAGAGTTTCTTCTATGAATTTCAGGTTTACACAACGCTGGGTTATGGTGTTGTGTTTGTGAATCCCCGGGGCTCAACCACTTATGGTCAAGATTTTGTGGATGATGTGACGGGTCACTATGGCGAACGCGATTTTAGTGATGTGATGAGTGGTTTAGATTACGCACTTGAACATTTCCCAGAATTAGATGCTGATCACCAGTACATTGCCGGTGGTTCCTATGGTGGTTTCATGACCACTTGGACGGTCGGTCACACGGATCGTTTCAACGCGGCAGTTGCGCAACGGAGCGTCACGAACTGGATTAGTATGTATGGTTACTCGGACATTGGTTTCTACTTTAACCGTCAAGAGTTACGGGCCGATCTATTTGAAGAAGGCGGCGTGGAAAAGTATTGGAAGATGTCGCCTTTGGCCTATGCTCACAATGTCAAAACGCCATTGCGCTTGTTGCATGGTGAATGGGACATGCGTTGCCCAATCGGCCAAAGCGAAGAGTTCTATACCGCCGTTAAGCAAACGGGCACGGATGTCGATTTCATCCGCTACCCACAAGCTTTCCACGGCGTGTCACGGGACGGCTTTCCTAATTTGAGATTGCAACGAATCAAGGACATGGACGAGTGGTTCAGTCGCTATTAAGTTGAGAGGACGGTTTTGATGCAAAAGAAAGTCGCGGTTTTATCGGATGTTCACGGAGATGTCACCGCACTAAAGGCAGTCATTGCGGATAGTATCAAACAGGGTACGGATGAATACTGGTTTTTAGGCGATTTGATTTTGCCCGGGCCAGGCTCAGCTGACTTGTTTGACCTTATTACGGGACTCCAGCCAACCGTTTGGCTGAGGGGCAATTGGGAAGATTCTTATCTGCAATATTTATCAGGTGACGTGAATTTAACTGATCCTGGGGATGTTCATTTTGCGCGAATTGCCCAACGGCTGGATCGACAGTTACGACAATCAGACGTTGATAAAATGGCGCAATTACCGATTTCACAAACGTTAGAGTCGAACGGATTACGGTTTGGGTTATCACACAATTTACCTAACAAAAATAATGGTCGTGAGCTATTTCCGACGAATGGTCAGCAGAACTTTGATCAGTTATTTGAATTTGATAGTGACCTCGATGTGGCGGTTTATGGCCACATTCACCAACCACTTATGACCTATTCGACTAAGGGACAGTTGATTATTAACCCGGGGTCAATTGGCCAGCCGTTCGATTTTTGGCCGAAATTGTGGGCGGATTTACGTGCTCAGTACGTTATGCTGACTTTGGGCGACGGTACTATCGAAGTTGAATTTCGTAAGGTCGCTTATGACGTTGAAACTGAGTTGAATTTAGCGAAGACCGTTCACTTACCTTATTTTGAGCTATATAAGGAACTGCGCGAAACAGGCAGAACGCACACTCATGATGTACCGCTGCTGGCGGAATTGAACGAGAAGTATGGGTATGTGGATGAAGTTAGAGATTATTTGAAGAAACAGGGTTAAAAAATAAAAACAAACACCTCTCGAAAAGTTTGAGAAGTGTTTGTTTTTTGTATTAATATTCATAAATAGATGCATATTAATACTAAAGTTGCAATTCTGACACCCTTGGTAAGCCTGCCACGAATTCTTGATAAGCTGCTTCCTCATCAGTTGCCGTAATGGCAGTCGTCTCAGCCGTGACGTTAGCTTGATGAAGCGCTGATTCGGCGACTTCGATATGATGGGTTTCGGTTGCGTTACCCACTAAATCAATCCAGTACTGTGAATCGGTGTGGTGGACCTTAGTCTGGACCTTACCGCCAGGATTGTAAATCGTCATTGGCGTTTCAAAGTCAGCAGCTTCTGGATGGGTCATGGCGAAGGCTAAACTAGTGGCGGACATTCCAGTGCCACAAGCATTTGTAAAGCCAACGCCCCGTTCAAACGTCCGAACGAACAATTCATTATGGCCCAGAATCTCTGCAAAGTTGACGTTGACGCCATCAGGGAAGTAAGGATTGGTTCCGTTTAATTCGGTCCCGAGTTTAGCAAGTGCATCACTGTTCAACACCGCTGCACTTACGAAACTGATGAGGTGAGGATTGGGGACCGCCACTGAGGTAAACGTTAGGTCAGGGATGAAGGCCGGAACGGCTTCGTCAATTAACGTCTCAGTGCCAAGATTCTCGAAAGGCAAGGCTTCACGATTGAACCGAACTGGTGAAATTTCCACGCTGTACGCAGGAACTCCTGGGGCAAATTCTCCTTCGGCACTGACGGCTAAGTCAGCAGTTAGTGTTTCAACGGCAAAGTGGGTTTCGTCATGCTTTTCAGCTAAGTAGCGGGCAACGGTTCGCAGTCCATTGCCACACATTGAAGCCTCACTTCCGTCGGCGTTGATGACGCGCATTTGCCCGAGTGTTTCGTCGTGTTGAGAATCGTTAACAACCAATAAGCCATCTGCCCCACCTAAAATACCGGTATTGGGATCGGTGATTTGGCGACTAAGGGTGATTAGTTCGTCGTCGGTAAGTGCTGTGCTAAGTGTGGTTTGATCTAGCAAGAAAAATTGATTTTGAGAACCGTGAACTTTGGTGAGTTGTGCCATGAGATGGCCTCCTTTTACGAAATGAGTAGGTGTTCTTGGATGAAGAATTGATAGTAAATTTGTTTAACGGCCTCAGCCGCATCAGATTGACGGGTGCCCAGCATGATTGAAATTCGCGAAGCGCCTTGGTTGACCATGTGGACGCCAATCTGATTATCAGCCAACGGTGCCAAAATTTTGTCGATAACGCCAACATGTTCACGCATGCCTTCGCCGACCACCATGATGAGGGCATAGTCGTCAATCCACTCCAAAGTGTCAGGTTGCAAGGTTTGTCGGATATCGGCCAACATGTCCTTGATGGTCACGTCGTTGAGTTGAGATTTATCAAAAATGACGGTTAAATCATCGATTCCACTTGGCATGTGCTCATAAGAAACGTTGTACTTATAGAGAATTTGCAGCAATTTCAGTGTAAATCCGACTTCTTTGTTGAGCAGGTAACGGTGTAGATATAAGGCGGCAAACCGGTTGGAACTGGCGACCCCGGTGATTGTGCGGGTGGGCTCGAAACCGGCGTCAGGAACAATTAGTGTTCCAGGCAAATCGGGGTGGTTGGTGTTCTTGACGTTTATGGGAATATTGCCTTCGATGGCAGGGATGATGGCTTCGTCGTGGAAGACTGAAAAGCCAGCGTAAGAGAGTTCCCGCATTTCCCGGTAAGTCATCATTGAAATAGCTAAGGGATCCGGAATGATGCGGGGATCCGCCGCACAAATGGCGTCTACATCAGTGAAGTTTTCGTAAAGATCCGCACGCAAACCACGGGCTAAAATGGCACCCGTAATATCAGAGCCACCACGAGAAAAGGTCGCGATTTGACCAGATTCGGTGAAACCGAAGAAGCCTGGGAAAACTAGTTTTTCCGTTGGCGAAAATGAGCGTCGGGCCAAGTTGTCGTAAGTGACTGGCAAGACAGAAGCATTGTTGGGCTCGTCAGAAACCAATAGGCCAGCTTCCTTGGGATCGACATAACGGGCTTGCACGCCTAAATGGGTCAAAATGGTTGCCATCAAACGAGCATTGAGTCGTTCACCGTGGGCCATAAAGGCGGCCATTAAGTAGTGATTATCTGGGTAAGTTACTTCTGGCAGTTGGTGTAACGCGTTTTTAATGAAGCTAATTTGCGCTGCTTCAAGACCAAAATAAGTGGCAATATCGAGGTAGCGTTTAAAAATGGTTGTTACGACTTCGGCAGTGGATTGTTGTTCAATGGTCAATTTTGCATATTTAACCAAAAGGTCGGTTACCTTCGTATCATCAGAATGACGTTTGCCTGGTGCGGAGGTCACGATAACCTGACGATCTGGGTCAGCGTTAATGATATCAATAGCGTTTTGAAAGGGCTGACCAGCTGCGAGTGAGCTACCGCCGAACTTAATGACTTTCATGGATAAGGTCCACTTCTTTCAGTTCTCAAAATTAGATAATTATGAGATTTATAATTTAGCTTGCATTCTAACATCCTGATTTTTTGATGCAAGCGTAATTTCTTGAATTTGATTCCTGATTTGGTGGCCTTTAAGGAAGAAACTATTTTTTGTGAGGAAATTATAATATTCTCTTGACACTCTCATAAAAGAATAATAGACTTTAGAACATATCGAAGAGGTTGCAACCAACATGAGTGGCTGATGGAGTTCCTGCAAGAACGCAGAAATCAGTTAAAAGGGGCGGTTGCCGAAGCGCTAGTCAATGCAGTGGCTGGTTAGCTGGGACGTGATTGAATAAGTCACGGACTGTCGCGAGCAAATAGCGCTCGCGGGGCGCTTTCGACACAATGAGACCTGATAATTAATGATAATTCTGGGGGACCCATTTGTTTGTTTAAGCGCAAGCAAATGGGTCCTTTTTTGTATAAATTTTTGGCAAAGGGTGAGAGACGATGACAAAACTAGACGCACAAGTAATTATTGATTTTATAGGCAACGCAGAAAAGAAGACCCCGGTGAAGGTGACAATTAAGGGTGAGCTTGCTGATTTAGTAGTTCCCGAGACCATCAAGGCCTTCATCGAAACTAAAACGGGCGTCTTATTCGGCGATTGGCAGGACGTTAATCCGTTCCTTATCCAAAATGCCGACGGGATTACCGACTTTGAAGTTGAAAACGATGCTCGTAACTCTGCGGTACCATTGCTGGACTTGAAATCAATCAACGCTCGCATTGAACCTGGTGCCATCATTCGTGATCAAGTCGTAATCGGTGACAACGCCGTCATCATGATGGGGGCCTTAATCAACATCGGTGCTGAAATCGGCGAAGAAACCATGATTGATATGGGTGCCGTACTTGGTGGCCGGGCTATTGTTGGTAAGCACGCGCATATTGGCGCCGGAACAGTTTTGGCTGGGGTGGTTGAACCAGCTTCTGCTGAACCCGTACGAGTAGGCGATGATGTCTTGATTGGTGCCAACGCCGTGGTTATCGAAGGCGTTCAAGTTGGTGAAGGTGCGGTGGTTGCTGCCGGCGCAGTTGTTACCCAAGACGTCGCGCCCCACACTGTTGTGGCTGGGGTTCCCGCACGCTACATCAAAGATGTCGATGCGCAAACCAATTCCAAAACTGGCCTTGAAGATGATTTAAGAAAGTTGTGATGAGATGGCTGTGTTAACTGAAACTGACTTAATTACGATTCGACGGGAGTTGCATCAGCACCCCGAACTCGCTTTGCACGAAACCGAAACGCATGAACGATTACTAACCATTATTGCTGATTTTAATCAGACGCACTTGCAAGTCCGGACGTTGCCCGAGCTGCCCACCGCGATCTTAATTCGGGTCACCGGTTCAGCCCCACAACGGACTATTGGTTATCGAACGGATATCGATGCGCTGCCCGTAACCGAGGCAACTGGTTTGGCTTACGCCTCTCAGAATCCAGGAATCATGCATGCTTGTGGACATGATGTTCATATGGCTGTTGCGCTTGGGGTGCTGAGTTACTTTGCTGAACACCAACCGCAAGATAACCTGATTTTCTTTTTCCAGCCTGCTGAAGAAAGCGAAAATGGCGGTAAGTTGGCTTACGAGATGAACGCATTTGAAGCCGACTGGCGACCGGATGAGTTTTACGGGTTGCACGATAATCCCGACTTGCCAGCTGGCGCAATTGGTTGCCGCATGGGCACCTTGTTTGCTGGGACTACTGAAGTCAATGTTGACTTCACTGGTAAAGGTGGCCATGCCGCTTATCCACAGGACGCCAACGACATGGTGGTTGCGGCGGCAGCCTTCATTAGTCAAATTCAGACCATTGTTTCTCGTAATGTTGATCCTATTGAAGGTGGCGTGATTACCCTAGGCAAACTCGAAGCTGGTACCATTCGTAACGTGATTGCCGAGACGGCTCACATTGAAGGGACCATTCGGGGTCTGACTCAGACAATGATTGAACACATTGATGACCGTATCCGCGATGTGGCTGCGGGAATCGCCAGGAGCTTTAACGCTGAAGTGACAGTCTCCCTTAATCAGGGTGGTTACTTACCTGTTGAAAATGATCCAGCACTAACGGCAAACTTCATTAACTATATGAAGGAAAATGAGTCAATTGAGTTTATTGAAACGGCACCGGCCATGACTGGTGAGGATTTTGGTTACTTGCTTTCCAAAATCCCGGGTACCATGTTTTGGCTAGGCGTAGGGGATGACGCACAGTTACATTCCGCTACACTGACCCCAGATGAAAGTGCCATCCAAGCAGGCGTCGATGCCATTACCGGTTTCATGACCTACAGAATGCTTCATTAAATAACTAGGAAGAAGTGATTCATATGACAACTCTTGAAAATGCAGATATCATCACCGCGATTATTACCCCGTTTGATGAAAATGATCAGATTAACTATGACGCACTAGAACGCTTAACCAACCATTTAATTGAAACGGGTAGCCGTGGTTTCGTCATTGGTGGCACGACGGGTGAAACCCCAACGCTGACTGAGGCGGAAAAATTAGAACTCTACCGGCGTTTTGCTCAAATCGTTGCTGGCCGAGTTCCTGTGATTGCTGGAACTGGAAGCAATAATACCCGGGAAACGGTGGCATTTACTCGCACCGTGACCCAAATTGATGGGATCGACATGGCCTTAGTCGTCGTACCTTACTACAACAAGCCTAACCAACGCGGTATGATTGCGCATTTTGAGGCGGTAGCCGCTCAAACCGAAAAGCCAATCATTATGTATAACATTCCGGGCCGAACTGGCGTAACGATGAGCAACGAAACAGTTGTCACCTTATCGCAAAATCCGATGATCGCGGGCGTTAAGCAGTGTACATCATTAGAAGATATTGAAGCACTAATCGAGCAAACGGACTCAGAATTTGCCGTCTATAGTGGAGAAGATCCTCAAGCGTTGGCGATTAAAACGGTCGGTGGCGCCGGCATCATTTCGGTTGCTGCCCACGTTTACGGCACCGAAATGCGGGCGATGTACGACGCTCTAACGGCTGGCAACGTTGCGGAAGCTGGTCGTTTACAAAGGGAGCTAACGCCAAAGATGCAAGCGTTATTCATGTACCCTTCGCCCGCACCCGTCAAGGCCGTGTTAAATGCGCAAGGCTACGCGGTGGGCGATTGTCGGTTGCCAATCCTGGCACTGGATGCCACTGAAAAACAAACCTTGGCACTCCGATTGGGTCTTGAAGCTGATGCCTTAGCCCAGGAGACGGGGGTTCGACTATGACCAACGTGTTAATCGCCGGATTTACCGGGGCGATGGGTCAGAAAGCGGTCAATTTAATTTCGCAAATGAGCGGTTTTGAGTTAACTGCCGTTTACGCACCAGACCTACCATCAACGAATCCCACCGATTTTAATTTACCGGTCAACGTGCAGGTTTTTGAATCGCTAGCAGCCATTGAAACGAATGCGACCATTTGGATTGATTTCACCCTTCCCAGTGCGGTGTACGAAAACACGAAATTTGCAATTGCGCACGGAATGCACCCGGTGGTCGGGACGACGGGATTGACCGATGCACAGGTGGCCGAGTTACAAGCTCAAGCTGCTACGCAACGGTTAGGGGGGTTGATTGCCCCCAACTTCGGGTTATCGGCGGTACTCTTGATGAAATTCGCCAAGGAAGCCGCCGCCTATTTCCCTGATGTTGAAATCATTGAAATGCATCACGATAACAAGAAAGACGCGCCATCCGGAACGGCGTTGAACACCGCTAAGTTGATAAATCAGGTCCGTGAACCGCATCAACAAGGCAATCCAAACGAAGTTGAAACGGTCCCAGGTGCGCGAGGTGGTGACCTCAATGGCATCCGTGTCCACGCCGTTCGTCTTCCCGGCTACGTTGCCCACGAGCAAGTGCTTTTCGGCGGTGCCGGGGAAGCATTGACGATTCGGCAGGACTCGTTTGACCGTGAATCATTCATGACCGGCGTGAAGGTCGCCGTTGAAAAGGTAAGCGCGCTTGATCAGCTCGTGGTGGGCTTAGAGAACGTGTTATAAGAGAAAGGGAAGTGCAGCAAATGCCAAATTTAGCAAGTGAGTTACGGCCAGTCGTGAACCAACGGCTGACGGAAGTAGAAGCGTCGGGAATTCGGGCGTTCGATCAAAAAATTTCGAAGATTCCCGGGATTGTCAAATTGACGATTGGGGAACCGGACTTGAATACCCCGGAACACATTAAAGCGGCGGCAGTGACCAGCATCGTGCAGAATGATTCTCACTACTCAGCTCAACGTGGGACGCTTGCACTTCGTAACGCCATTAGTGGTTATCTGGAACGGTCGCAGGAGTTAACCTATGATCCGGAAACCGAAATTGTAGTGACGGTGGGTGCTACCGAGGCGCTGACGGCTACGACGTTTGCACTGCTAAATCCTGGGGATAAGGTCATTGTGCCAACGCCAACATTTGCGCTGTACTTTCCAATTATCAGTTTAACGGGGGCGATTCCCGTCATGGTTGATACTTCCGCGGATCAATTTGTATTGACGCCGGAACGCCTAACCGAAGTGCTGGAACGCGAAGGTGATGCGGTAAAAGCCGTGTTATTAAACTACCCAAGTAACCCGACTGGTGTTGAATACGATGTTGAAACGGTGAAGGGCTTAGCTCAAGTGATTCGTGAACATCATCTCTATGCGATTTCAGATGAAATTTACGCGGAGCTAACTTATGATTTCGACCATTACTCAATTGCAAAAGAAATTCCTGAGCGAACCATTTTGGTTAACGGACTGTCGAAGTCACACGCGATGACTGGATATCGAATCGGTTACGTTGCAGCGCCAGCAGAAGTCGTGGCCAACATTACCAAAATGCACGCGTTTATGGTGACGGCACCTTCAAACCCAGCGCAGGCTGCAGCAGCCGAGGCTCTGGCAAACGGGGATGCTGATCCGGTAGAAGCTAAGGAAAGCTATCGTCGCCGTCGCGACTTCATCCGGGACGCGCTAATGGCAATGGGAATTGAAACGGTTGCCCCTCAAGGTGCTTTTTACATTTTTGCACGGATTCCAGCGGCTTACGGTCAAGATGACGTTAAGTTTGCCGAAGAGCTGGCAGCTAAAGCGTTGGTTGGCGGTACTCCTGGGAGTGCGTTTGGCGCAGGTGGTGAGGGCTATATCCGCTTCTCGTACGCCGCATCGGATGAAAGCTTGAAGTTAGCAATGACTAGAATGAGCGAATTTGTGGGCACTGAGATTGGTGTTCATTAAGAACTAAATTGAGGAGATGGGAAACATGAGTGAAGGATATGTAGTGGCGATTTTAGGGGCAACGGGTGCAGTGGGCACACGCATGATTGAACAATTAGAGGCTTCAACGGTGCCAGTAGCTGAAATTAAGTTGTTGGCCTCGAGCCGGTCTGCGGGACAAGTTAAGCAGTTTAAGGGCCAAGATGTTGTGATTGAAGAAGCAACGCCAGATTCATTTAACGGGGTCGACTTGGTATTATCATCAGCCGGCGGGTCAGTTTCTAAGCAACTATTACCAGAAGCCGTTAAGCACGGGGCCGTCTGTGTCGACAACACGAGTGCGTTCCGGATGGATCCAGAAGTGCCATTGGTGATTCCGGAAGTTAATGAGCAAGCGCTCTACCGTCATCATGGGATTATTGCGAATCCTAACTGTTCAACCATCCAAATGGTGGTTGCGTTGGCACCCATTCGCCAACAATTTGGCCTGGTCCAAGTGATTGTTTCCACCTATCAAGCTGCATCAGGTGCTGGTCAATCCGCTTTAAACGAGTTGCGAACTGAAGCGGCTGCTCATTTGGAAGGCGAAGAAATGGCCGCTGCCATCTTGCCGACTAAGGGCGACCAAAAGCACTATCCATTAGCCTTTAACCTGCTTCCTCAAATTGACGTGTTCGAAGACGACGGCTATACTCATGAAGAATGGAAGATGATTCATGAAACCAAGAAGATTATGCTAGACGACATGAATGCTGGCGAAATCAAGGTCACGGCAACTTGTGTGCGGGTCCCGATTGCGGTGGGTCACGGCGAATCCGTTTACTTTGAAGTGGCGGATCGTTCAACGACCGCTGCGGATATTCAGGCGGTGCTGACTCAAGCCCCTGGCGTTGTGCTGGAGGATGATCCAGCCAACCAAGTTTACCCACAACCTTTAACGGCGGAGGGCAAGCGTGAGACGTTCGTCGGCCGGGTTCGTCCAGACTTCGAGAATCCGGGTGCCTTCAACATGTGGGTGGTTTCCGACAACCTGCTAAAGGGTGCAGCATGGAATGCGGTGCAAATCGCAGAACGGTTAGTGGCAGATGATCTGGTTCGGGTTCCAGTCGAACAGTCATAATCTAAATTGGCGCTTCGGTCTTCCGAGCGCTTTTTTTAATGGAGGCGATTGAGATGAAGCAATTAAATTTTAAAGGTGAGTCGGTGAGTGAGCTGGGCATTGGGACCTGGAACATTGGTGAAGGGGATGCTCGTCAGTCGAGTCAAGAAATTACGGCGATTCAGTACGGTCTTGAGCACGGCATTAACTTCATTGATACAGCGGAGATGTACGGTGAAGGAAAATCGGAAACGCTAGTGGGCCAAGCAATTCAGCCCTATGACCGGGATAAGTTATTTATCACTTCTAAATTTTACCCGTTTCATGCGACGCCCAGTTTGATGCGTGCTAGCTTGACGAAGAGTCTGCAACGACTGAAAATTGACTACTTGGATTTATATCTGTTGCACTGGCGAGGGAATACGCCGTTGGTGGAAACAGTGCAGGGAATGTATGAACTTCAAGCAGAAGGTCTCATCAAGCATTGGGGCGTTTCTAACTTCGACACGAGTGATCTACAGGAATTGATAGAGTTGCCTCATGGCAAGGACGTTTTCGCAAATGAGGATCTGTATAACTTGCGGTCTCGTGGCATTGAGTTCGATTTATTGCCGTGGCAGGCAGAAAATAATATTCCGTTTATCGGTTACTCGCCGTTCGGTTCGGGAAATGGCAAGGGGATTGATTCCCCAGAGCTTCGGCAAATTGCCCAAGAGCGTCAAGTAAGTGTGCAAGCTATTTTGTTAGCTTGGGTCACCCGGCATCATGATGTGCTGAGTATTCCGAAAGCCAGCCAAGTTGAGCACGTTACAGCTAATATTGCCGCAACTGAAATTAAATTGACGGCTGAAGAATTGGCACGATTAGATCAAGATTTTCCAGCACCAATAGGTAAACAGGCGTTGGATGTGATTTAGGGGTATCTGGTTATACAAAAAAACACCATTCCGCTTTGGAATGGTGTTTTAAAATTCAGTTTAAATGGTTTAGCTAGCAAAGTTAACGGGACGAGCAGAACCAACGTAGTTCCACCATGGTGCTTTAACCCGTTCAACGATAACGCCACGATTTTGAGAATCGATCATTTTACCGTTACCAATGTACATCCCAACGTGTGAGATACTGTGCTTGCTACCACCGAAGAAGACGAGGTCGCCCTTCTTGATGTTCTTGTAAGAAACCTTCTTGTAGTGGTTGTATTGTGATTGAGCTGTCCGGTGAAGGGTCTTACCAGCGCCCTTTTTGAAAACGTATTTTGTGAGACCAGAACAGTCAAAACGTGATGGACCAGTAGAACCCCATCCGTAAGGCTTGCCTAATTGCTTCTTAGCAACTTTATAAGCTTCTGAATAAGATGGCTTAGTGGCTGCTTGTGCGCTTGAGTCACTGTGAAAGTGGCTTGTAACAAGTGCGAGTCCCAAAACAGCTGCAACAGTTAAGATAAACTTTAAAGCTTTTACTTTCATAATTAGAATAGTTCTCCCCAAATCGTTTTTTTGTTTTTAAGTTTTATTTGTCTGATTCAATGTTAATAGTGTACCAACTGAACGTTACAGGAGAGTTTCATGAGATTTTCTATTAGATTAATGGCTGTAATAGTTCGTAATGATTCTTATGATGGCAATAAAAAAGACGGCCTCAAATGCCGTCATATCAGGTTATTAGAATTGTGTTAAAAAATGAAAACTGGTGAAGAAAAAATTAGTCATTTGGAAAAATAAATGGTGTTTTAGGAAATTTTTCGACTAAATCGGGTAAAGAAATCGTCTGTAAGCGGTTATTTGTCATCGCTTTGTAATAATAGGTCTGGTCCGTGAGACTCAATATGCTCTCATAGTGAGTGTAGTTGTGATTGCTACGTTTCACCTTTTCTGGGTCGCGGGGAATCACGACTTGGTCCAACGTGTTGAACAGCGTTGCCACCGCATTTGAATCCGTGGTAGGCAAATCATGACCCCAGCGGTTGATGGCTGCGGAGATGAATCGATTTGTAGGCACAGGACCCGTTGGGAGCGCCTGGTCACTAGCGATATAAGCGCGACTTCTTTGAATCGTTACTTCATTAAAGTCGGGTTGATCTAATTTCAGGAATCGGTTGAGGCGGGCGATGTGGTTTTCTAATTCTGGGGTATTAGTGAGTACCTGGGTGGCATCTGGTTTGAGGCTCAAGGTCAAACTAGTAGGCTCGAGTACCATGGTTGCACCCGTTTGATCAGTAATAATCCAGTGGAACGGGTACACCTTATTTTCTCGGAACCAGACGTCCCCAATTAAGGCAATTTTAGGAAGGGCAGTTTGCACTTCCGCAACGGAGCGGTAGTTACCCAACAGCCATAAAATGATGTCTTGTGGTGTAAGATTTAGTTTTCTGGGAACAGGGACCTTATGATAAACGGTTCGATTGGGGAAGTATAATTCTGCCACAGCCAGGCCGGCAGTGTTGAAACCATCACCCATTAAACGGTAGCCATCAATCAGACGACCGCTGCCGAGAATTGCAAATTTAGCGGAATAGTTTGACTGGAATCGCGTACGCAGGGTTTCACCGGCGGGTAGATAAATGGGTTGCCAAGGGCTCGTTGTTGGAAAATCCATTGTTCGTGCCAATAACTGGTGCTGAGACTGAGTTTGTAGGGTTAAGCTCGTACACACAGAAATCATCCCTTTAACTTTATTTCCTATAGTATAGTTCATTTTTGAGAAATTTCGCGGAATCTTTGCTAATCGTTCACGGAAATCCTGGAATAGGTTATAATGACAATACTATGAAGTAAGAAGGGGTACGGGACAATGAAATCAGCTTGGAACTTGATTGGCATGGGACTATGGTTACTTTTGCTAATCTACTTAATTTGGATGGTGCACGATATGCGAGTCCGACGCTTGAAATTAATTGTGACGGAAAAGCGCAGTTTTTCGTGGCACAATCTAACCATTTCAGCAATTGAGCTGGTCGTTTTCTTGTTGGGATTGTGGGGGATGAGTTACGCCACTTTCTTCCAGGATGTTTCCAAGCTTGATAAAGCGCGGGTAACGGAGTCCTACCAGTATGAGCCGATGGTTTTAAATGCTGAGGAGGATCCTGCCGTGTATGTCACGGTTAAGACTGGAAACGGTCGTCATCCAATTCAACACTACACATACTTTACCAAGGGTGAACGCTATCAGGTGACGAGTGAGGACGCAACGATTACGATGGGTAACCATCCGATTAATGTGGCCGCGAGTGCCTACAAGTGGGATACAAAGCGTGTGAAGTACATGGATCGTCGCTATCAACAAGCGTGGGTCGGTGTGGTGGAAACCACGTATAAGAAGACATTCTGGAACGGTATTGGTTTGCACGCCGGCCGGTTGGCAAATCGCTTTACCGTGATCCGAATTCCGGATAAGTCGTTTATGCAGTGAGTATGCCTTCAATAGGCGATTAGACCTTGAGCACTAACGGTGGACAACGGAAGCGGAGCTTGCTTCGCGTGTTGTTCATGGTTAGGCGCAAGGGTTGGCCTCATGGAGCCCGTTTAATGAAGTAGACTGTAAGCAAAAGGAGGACCACGACAAATTCTGTCGTAGTCCTCCTTTTTACTGTCTTCAATTAATCTAATTGATACTCGTTTGGATCCGCAGCTGCTGGACCATAACTATCCATATCTGAGTCACGATAATCCCACCACTCATTCTCATAACCATTGAAGCCAGCTACCGACATCGTATGGTGCAAGATATTATAGTTACGTTCTTGTTCTGGTGTGTGAGGCGCATCTCTGTGCGCAGCTTCTGAGAAGTCATCAAATGGCGTTGGCATTTCTAGTTCGTTGCCAGCCATATCCGTTAAGGTTAGGTCAAAAGTGACCCCTTTTTGATGCGAGAAATTCGGATTGGGTTTAGCAACGAAGGTTGGATCAGGATAGACCTCGAACAGCCGCTCCTGCGCAGCTACCGGGCGATAAGCATCCCAAATTTTCAGTCGATATCCTTGTTCCTTCAATAGCGCACTCGCTTTGGCAAGCTTTTTAACTGTGCCAGTTCGGGCAATCGCTGTCGTGAAATCGTAGATGACTTGGGTGGTAAAATTATTGGTTGTGGCGTAACGCAAATCGACAATAATATCTGGATCTGCTGCTTGTACATTCATAAATTCAGCATTTTTTGTCATGGGGTAACCTCCAAGCACATTATGTATCAGTATAGCGAATCGTTGATTTATAAGCAATGAATGCGCTTAATCAAACGCGAAATTTAACGATTAGTGAAAAAAGTTACAAATATTCTAAGAAATTTCATATAAAATTGGCAAATTACAAGTTTAATCCGAACAAGCCCGGAATCTTTCAATGGCAGTCTGTTGATGATGTATTTTTAATGGTCGTTGATTAATTAGTTCAAGTGCTGCTAGGATCTCATCAGTCGTTACT
>NZ_BBJM01000015.1 GCF_000740055.1 Secundilactobacillus oryzae JCM 18671
CCAAGCAAGAACCAAAAAAAGAGTAATTTCAAGGGCTGTTTAGCCTTTGAAATTACTCTATAAATTGTTCATCAACAGGATTTGACAAAGAGCCAAAAAAATAAAAAGATCAGTTGCCTGATCTTTTTATTTAGCATATTCAACTGATCTAACTTCCCGAATAACTGATACCTTGATGTGACCTGGATAATCCAATTCACTTTCAATTTTCTTTTTGATGTCCCGTGCTAAGACAACAGCATCTAAATCAGAAATTCGATCTGGTTTGACAATGACACGAACTTCTCGGCCAGCCTGAATAGCGAATGTCTTTTGAACACCGTCAAACTGGTTTCCAATTTCTTCAAGTTTTTCCAAACGATGAATGAAACTTTCTAGAGAATCACTTCTTGCACCTGGGCGAGCGGCCGAAATCTTATCGGCTACTGCAACTAATTCGGCAATAATGAATTTAGGTTGCACATCTCCATGGTGCGATGCAATGGCATTTACAACGACGGGACTTTCTTTATACTTCTTAGCTAAGTCCGCACCGACAGTTGTATGAGCGCCTTCCGTGTCTTGATCAACTGCTTTACCAATATCATGTAACAATCCAGCGCGCTTTGCTAATGTAACATCCTCACCTAATTCAGCGGCAAATGCCCCTGCTAACTTAGCAACTTCTATCGAATGACTTAACACATTTTGACCGTATGAAATCTTGAAGTTCAGACGACCGACCATCTTAATAAGGTCTGGGTGCATCGAATGAATTCCTAAATCAAATGTTGTTTCTTCTCCAATATCTTGAATATGTTCATCTAACTCACGACGAGCCTTTTCAACCATCTCTTCAATACGAGCTGGATGAATTCTCCCATCCTGAATTAGCTTTTCAAGAGCTATCTTAGCAACTTCTCTTCTAATGGGATCAAACCCACTCAGAACGACAGCTTCCGGGGTATCATCAATAATTAAATCAATACCGGTAAGTGTCTCTAAAGTCCGAATATTGCGCCCTTCACGACCAATAATTCTACCCTTCATATCATCGTTAGGTAGTGTTACCACGGAAACAGTGGTTTCAGAAACCATATCCGCAGAACTACGCTCAATCGCCTCAACAATAAGGTTTTTGGCATTAGTATCCACAGTCTTCCTAGTTTCTTCTTCACTTTCCTTAATCATTTGAGCTCGTTCTTTAGCGAGATTCTCCTGGGTTTCACTGATGATGAGATCACGTGCTTCGTCCTTCGATAAAGCGGCAACCTCTTCAACTGCATTTTGACGCTTTTCAATAAGTGAGTCTGCTTGCTGGTGCTTTTTCTCGAGATCTTGACGTTCAAGCGTGAGTTTGTTTTCGCGTTTACTCAATGAGCTTTCCCGTTTTTCGAAAGCGTTATCCTTGCGATCGAGGGCCTCTTCTCTTTGAAGAAGACGATCTTCTTGCTTCTGAACTTCAGCACGACGTTTCTTGAGTTCAGATTCAACCTCCGCACGGTAACGATGACTTTCGTCCTTAGCTTCTAACAGCCGCTCTTTAGTGGCTGTCTCTGCTTCTTTTTTTGCTTCCGACAAGATTCCTTGTGCAGTATTTTTTGCTGCATCCAGTTGCTTTTCAAAAATTGACTTCCGGATGAAGTAACCAATACCAACACCAACAATTATAGCGATGATTGCGAGGATTATAGCTGGAACACTCATGATTCCACCTCCGCATCATCAAAATTGATTAATTGCTTAACCATAATTTTCAAGATGTTATTTTATATCAATGGCACAACCTTTATTTTAATGTTTGTCTTAACCAGTGTCAATACAAGCATTTTGGGAACTTCAGACTTTATCTTACATTTAGACTAATTTAGTCATTTTTTTCAAAATGAAAAGCCCACCCCAATATTACGGAGTGAGCTTGACATCAGAACAACGGTAGATCCATTTGAGTCGCGTTATTCTGCTGTGCTTTTGGAAGAAGCATCATCTGCAGCTTCCTTACTTGCTTTTTTTGTTGTTTTTTTCTTTTCCTTATCGGTTGATTCTTTTGCTGTGGCTTCTCCAGCAGCAGCCGCTGCTTTCAAGTCCTTGGCAGCCTGTGTTTCAGGAGCAGGATCATCCATACCGTATGCCACTCGAACCTTTGTCCGAATTTCATTCATCACATCCGGATGCTCAGCCAAGTACTTCTTAACGTTTTCACGTCCTTGACCAATTCGCTCGCTGCCGTATGAGTACCAAGAACCAGACTTCTCAACGATGTCTTTTTCTGCAGCCATATCAACAAGTTCACCGGTTTGGGAAATACCTTCACCATACATAATATCAACTTCGGCACGTTTGAATGGCGGTGCAACCTTGTTCTTGACAACCTTGATTCGTGTTCGGTTACCGATAATGTCCGTACCATCTTTAATTTGTTCAGCACGACGAATCTCCAAACGGATCGTTGCATAGAACTTGAGGGCGCGACCACCAGGTGTCGTTTCGGGGTTACCAAACATCACACCGACTTTTTCACGAATTTGGTTAATAAATAATGCAATCGTGTGCGTCTTGTTGATAGTTCCTGATAGCTTCCGCAAAGCTTGTGACATTAACCGTGCTTGCAAACCGACATGAGCATCACCCATTTCGCCTTCAATTTCTGCACGGGGAACCAATGCGGCAACAGAGTCAACGACAACCAAGTCAACAGCGCCACTTGTAACCAACGCGTCAGCAATTTCAAGTCCTTGTTCACCCGTATCTGGTTGTGAAAGCAATAAGTCCTCAATATTAACACCCAAATTAGTGGCGTAGACGGGGTCTAATGCGTTTTCAGCATCGATATAGGCTGCAGTTCCACCTTGCTTTTGCACTTCAGCAACGGCATGCAATGCTACCGTTGTTTTACCTGAACTTTCAGGTCCATAAATTTCAACAATTCGTCCTCTTGGAAATCCGCCAACTCCCAAAGCATCATCTAATGCTAAAGAACCAGTTGAAATAGTTGAAATCTTAGTGTCCGGTTGGTCGCCCATTCGCATAATGGCACCCTTACCGAAGTTTTTCTCAATTCGCTTAAGGGCTGCGTCTAACGCAGCTTTTCTTTCATCAGCCATTTCAATCCTCCTTAATATGAAACAGTAACTGTTAGGAATACTATACCCCACTCACAATTTAAAAAGCAAGTAAAAACCGAACAAAAGTTCTTATTTGTTTATTGCCCGTCTAACGATATCTAATCCAAGATAGACGCTTCGTTCTCTAACAACTGCTCGATCCCCTGAAAAATGGGCCTCTATTGCATAAGATGGTTTTTCATCTTCAGCTATTCCAACCCAGACCGTGCCACTTGGTTGTCCTTCAAGCGCATCGGGACCAGCTACCCCAGTAAAGGAAACTGCAAAATGGGTATTCATCAATTGTTTTGCCTGATTAGCCATTTGAATTGCAATTTCTTCACTAACCACGCCAAATTGCGTAATTTGTTCATCTGGAATCGCTAGTAGTTGGTGCTTCACGTGATTAGAGTAAGTTACAAATCCTCCAGCAAAAACAGCGGAAACCCCCGCAACATTGCCAAGGGTACTTTGAAATTCACCGGCAGTTAAGCTTTCGGCAGCGGTTATACTTTTTTGTTGTTCAATTAATCGATTCACCACAAAATTTTCCAACGGTTCTTCAGACCCATAGCCAATAAAATCCGCACCTAATTGTGTTTGAAATGCCGTTTCTTGCTCTAAAATCAGGGCTTTAAAATCTGAGCGTGTAATACCAATGACTACGGGAGTTAATTGGATTTCGCCAGTTACCAAATACCGCCATTGCCACTGTAAACCAGACTCTTTCAATAAGGCACTTCTAATTGTCACTGAAAATGCATCGATTGACTGCTTGATGGACATAAATCTAAATCGGTAAGGTGCCGAAACTTCTGAATTTAAACTTGAACTAATTCCCACTTTATTAACTAATTCACTAAAAGCATCACTATTAAACCGATCACTCATCACGACAAATAAGTAACGATTATGTGTTTGATATACCAGGAGGCCATCTGCATCATTAATCAAAAAAGTATCCGTATCTGTGGTTAACTTACTTTTGAGTAACTCGGTTTGAGCAGAGCCGTCATAAATCAAAATACCGATTGCAGTTGTAAATTGGTCAGCCTTTTGCTCAACAACACCTATCCCATCATCTAATAGGGTTTGGCTAATCCGTGCGACGATGGGAACATTGTCTGATTGTAAGAGTAGCGTTGCTTCCATTACTTTTCCTCCTCACCAATAACTACGATTGTCATCTAAAAATCCATCTTATTTCTTAAATGAATCTGAAAACACACTTCGATTTTGAACAAAGTAATCAATTCCGGAATAAACGGTGAAAAAGAGGCAAATGTAAAGCAAGATTAAGCCCATTGGCACATTGATAGCATCGAAAAGTACATTGTTCAAAAGTAAAAGAATAATGCCGAGCATTTGAGTTGTTGTCTTGATTTTACCTGGCCAAGCAGCTGCTAAAACCTGACCATCATTTTCAACGATAATCAATCGTAATCCAGTGACTGCCAATTCGCGACAGACGATAATAGCAACGACCCAAGCCGGCGCCTTTCCTAAAGCAACTAGTAAGATAAACGCTGTCATCACAATCATCTTATCAGCAAGTGGATCGGCAAATTTACCAAAATTAGAAACCAAGTGTTGGCGACGGGCAATTTGACCATCTAAAAAGTCAGTAATTGAAGCAACTGCAAAAACTAAAGTTGCCCAAAGCTGCACGACTGGAATTTGTGTGCCAGTCCAAACGACGCTGCCCCATTGAAATGGAACGGCCAATAAGATCAGAAAAACTGGAATCAGAAAAATTCGAACAACTGTTAGCTTATTTGGTAAATTCATGACAATACCCCTTTGATAAAAATGGACGGCTTCCACATGAAGCAGAAACCGTCCAATATTTTAGTTAAAATTATTTAAACACAATAGTCAGTGAGCTTAACTTTGCGCTCGTGCTTGAACTACTGTAAGTGTTGCTTGCGCCATATTGTGACGAAGATGATGTCGTCGTTGCAGAAGTTGAAGAACTGCTACTTGCAGCAGTTAACTTCGTTAGTGGTACTTTGTGGCCGCCGATTGTAATAGCAGTGTTGTCAACACTACCTAACGTAATGGAAAGTTGGGTAGTAGCAGATGGGACCTTCACTGTTTCGCTTGAAGAAGCTAATGTTCCTGACCATAAAGTTGCACTTGTAGTTGCAACTGACGTCCAGGCGTTCCCCGTCGTTGTAATCTTCACAGCTTTATTTTTAGGTGCATTCTTCATCTCAAGCGTTGCAGCAGTGCCGCTGTTACTTGTCGTCTCGAACGAAACCTTTGGCTCTTTTGATTCACTGCTGCTTTCTTTAGCCTTGCTAGATGATTTTTCACTTGATGAGCCAGAAACTGAAACTGAACTGCTATCAATATTATCTTGCGTGCTACGCTCTGAGTGAAGTGAGCTCGCATACCAAATACCACCCAAGACCAATATAACAACGATAATAGCTGCAATCACCGGAATCCGACGACGGATATTTTCGTAACGATCCTCCGCCTTTCGCTGAGTTGAACGCGTCGTTGGGTTATCTTCATTAACCTTATCAACGTATTCTTGCGTCTTCGTGTTTGGCAATTTATTGCTAAACTCATTGAGCAACTCAGATCCATCAAGGTCCACGGTGTCCGCGTACTGCTTGATAAACGCTCGAACATAAAAATCTCCTGGAAGATCCTCAAATCGCTCGTCCTCAATCGCAATTAAATAGCGCTTTTGAATTTTTGTGGTTTGTTGTAAATCATCTAACGTGAATCCCTTTGCAATTCTTGCATCGCGAAGGGTTTTTCCGATAGATGTTCCTTCGTTTTCACTCATAATTTATGCTAGTCTCCAAATGTTCAATTTTAAAATCCTGTTCCAGTATATCATAGGTCCAATACGGATTTAACGAGTAAATGTATTCACAATCGACTTTTTAAAAAAATTTAACTCTACTCTGGCAAAATTTGTCTGATGCTGAATCGATCCTCCGAGATAAATCGCTCCGCCGCTTGATAAATGTCCGCCATCGTTAATTGCCGAATTGCATCAATTTCATCGAAAAGCCCCGTACCACCATAAAGATAATCATCATAATCATTAGCAATAGCAGAAATGGAATTCATCGACATAATTGTTGCGCCCATTGCCTCACGTTTGACCATTTCCAAGCGATCCTCAACCTTTGCTAACTCTGTCTTGGCATTTAAAAGAATCGACCGGATTTCTTGAACCATCGCGTCCGGTTGATTCGTCTCACCAATGATAATGGCAAAGTGGGCAGCCCGCTGCATTTCAAAGCTGTAACCAAAGCTATCATCGATAACGCCTTGGTCATAAAGTCGTAAGTAGTTCTCTGACGTTTCGCCAAAAAGCAGGTCAAACATTGTGTTAACCGCCTCTTCATAAACTAAACCAGAAAAATCGTTAGCGATTGGCTGAGTGCCCTTAATACCAATAGTTACCTTTGGCCGTTGGACAGCCATATGCAGCGTCTGTGCATGCTTAATGTTTGACGAATAAAAATCATCGAGAACACGCTTAGGGTTATTAAACGTATATAGATCTTTTTTAGCCTGATTTTCTTGAACCCATTCCAATACCTGATCAACATCCAAATTACCAACTACAAACAAACTCATATTGCTTGGCTGATAAAATTGCTTATGTGCCAAGTAAAGCTTCTCAGGCGTAATTTGCTTAATTGACGGTACCGTTCCCGCAATATCAACGGCCAAAGCCGTGTCAGGATATAAATCAGCAATCGCACCAAAGTAAGCTTGCCAGTTAGGATCATCATCATACATCATGATTTCTTGACCAATGATGCCAATTTCTTTTTCGACCGTTTGATTGCTGAAATACGGAATCTGAACAAAGTCTAGGAGGTTATCAAGATTCTCCTTTAAGTTTCGACTCGAAGAAAATAGGTAACTTGTCTTCGTAAAACTGGTATAAGCATTTGTGCTGGCACCGTACTGAGCAAAAACATCAGAGGCATCGTGATCTTCTTTTTCAAACAGCTTGTGTTCTAAAAAATGGGCCAAGCCTCCCGGAAACTTCACAAGGTTTTCGCCGTTTGCGGGGATAATTCGGTCATCAATTGAACCATAATTCGTTGATAACACCGCGTAAGTCTCATTAAAGAGTGGCTTAGGCAAGAAATGAACCGTCAGTCCATTTTCAAGTGTCTGCGTCATCATTTTTTCTTGTAATTGCTTGTAATCTTTAGTCTGCATCTTCTGTTCCTTTCAAGAAAAATTGGGCTTGTAATTGAGCCTTAGCAGCCACCGCCATAACGTTCTCCTTAGTGACCTGCTTAATACGTTCGACCCATTCTTCATCTGAAATTCCCTCACCAATGACCGATTTAACCACCAAACTATTCATCAATGCACGCTGATTGTCATACGCAACTTCGCGGTCAGTCAGCATCTTACTAATCACTTTATCAAATAGTTCATCACTAAAGTCGCCGGTCTTAATGGCGTCAATTTGCTGTAAAATTAGTTCTCTCACGTGGCCCATATTCTTGGCCTCAATCCCTGACTCTACAGTTAACGTTCCGGTAAATGGACTGTATTGGCTAGAAGCATAATACGCCAAGCTTTCCTTTTCGCGAACATTCAAAAATAATAGTGATATTGGTGACGCACCAAGTAATTCATTGAACACAAGTGCTTCAAAATACTGGTCACCATGTCGATAAATTGGAAAACTAAATGCTAAGTTTAATTTGGATTGTGAAACCGGCTGCGCTAATGTTTCCTCCCGATTTTCGGTTATCTCCCGATGATGGAACGGATCAATAGCAATTACTGAGCGTTTCTTAAATGGTAATTTAGTGACAAATGGCGCAATCTCTTCCTCTGCAACATCACCCAGGACTGTAATAAACACTTGATCACGATCTAAAGCCTTTTTGTAATAGGCAAATAAATCTGTTCTGCTAATCGGTGCCATATGGTCTGCATCACCCAGGACGCCTAGTGCGTAAGCTTCATCATTTTCGTAATACAATTTGCGTAACGACTGACCTGCAAGCTGTTGCTTGTCATCCAACATCGAATTTAAATAATCGATAATATTGGCCTTTTGCCGATCAAAAGTCGAACCATCAAATCCTGAATCGTCAATCAATGGTTTAAAGATGACCTCTTTCAAAAAATCGAATACATCAGCCATCAATTGTTGTTGTTCAGCTTGATTTAGGCCTAAATATTTACCGCTAACTAAGTTAAAGGTAAATCGAATGCCCTGCTGTGTGCCATAACGAAAAACGCTGGCCCCAAAACTCGCCCCGTACATCCAAGACAATTGTTCTGCTAGGTCAATTTGAGTTGGATATTTTTCACTTGAGGTTTCCAATAATTGTGCTAATAAAACGCGCAGTGAAATCTCGTCCACAGCGACTGGCGCAATCAAATCCACATACATCTTAATTGTTTTAAATTTTTTGGTACTCTTAACCGTTAAATGAACACCATTTTCAGTAATTATTCCCAAGTTCATCCTCCATTCGCACATCCTAATTATCTTAATTTAATTAGTTGATAAACACAAGCTTAGCTGCTCAATCCAAATGAAAAAGGTTGCAATTCAAAGGAATTTGCAACCTTACTTGGTCAGTAACGGCGAATCAACATTTCGTCCAAACCATTTCTCATTAATTTTAGTCAACGTTCCATCTTTAGCTAATCGTTCTAGCGCCACGTTAATCTTTCTGCGCAGTGTATCATCACTCTTACGAATGCCTACCGCAAATTCCTCTTTGGGGAACAAGGTATTGACGACACGATATTTCTTAGGATTTTTGTCGTGTTGAACGTAGTAATTTGCATACGTACTATCAATTAACAGACCTTGAATTCGTCCAGCATTCAAATCAATAAACGCATTGGTGAACGTATCATACAGCACTGGACTTTGATCTTGAATTCGATTTTTCAAAATTTTAGGATAAGTTGAAATATCGTTGGCACCAGATGAACCTGTTTGAACACCCAATGCTTTATTAGTCATATCCGCTGTCGAGGTAATGTTATTTTTCCGTAGTGACACGAGCGTCTGATCATTCCTGAGATAGGTCTTTGAGAAGGCTACCTGTTTTTCACGTTCTGGCGTCTTTGTATAGCCATTCCAGATGAGATCAATCGTACCGTTTTGAAGTTCTGTTGCATTCATCGACCAATCAATGGTTTGAAAACTAACTTTGATACCATATTGCTTGAAGACCGCTTTCGCCAGGTCTACATCATAGCCTACCAACTGACCGTTTTTTTGACGGAATCCCATCGGAACAAAGCTGTCATCTAACCCAACTACTACCGTTTTACTTTGCTTAATTTTATTCCAGTTATCCTTTTCGTTGGCCCGCTGACTTAAAGACGTACAGCCACTCAAAATCACTAACAATAATGCGGCGAATCCAACCACTAGTCGTTTTATATTCAAAAGCTCACCCCTATTCATTTCTAGGCGAAACTTGGAAAATGTCATCTGCAATGTTTTCAGCGAACGTCATATCATGTGTAACCACGATTTGGGTCATTCCCTGTTGCTTAAGTCCAACAATAATAGACTCAACTTCCTGTCTCAAATCTGGATCCAAAGCAGATGTTGGTTCATCATAGCATAGAATTTTGGGATTCATCGCTAAAGCGCGAACAATGGCTACCCGCTGCTTTTGCCCACCTGATAATTGGTAGGGGAAGAGTGATTCTTTACCAGCAAGATTTAACTGAGCCATCTTCTCTCGAGCTTCCTGTTCCGCTTCTTCATTGGTTTTTTTAAGCACCAACCGAGGAGCCAACGTAATGTTCTCCATCACCGTTAAGTTTGGAAATAGCTGAAAATCCTGGAAAACGACACCAATTACTGAATCATTTTCGCGATTTTCATAGGGATCAAATGCTTGCCCATCCAAGAGAAATTTACCAGATGTAACTCGTTCCAACCCACTGATTGAACGCAGCAGGGTTGTCTTCCCTGCACCCGATGGTCCAACGATGCAAAGAATCTCACCATCTTTAACAGTCAGATTGATGTTATCCAAAATAAGTCGATTATCAAATTGTTTTGAAATATCCTTTAAAGTTAACATGACTAACCCCTCCTATCGCCAAGTACTGTAGCGTGCTTCAACTTTTCCGAGAATGTATGTTACAACTGCCGTTAACAAGAGATAAATAACGCCAACTAAGACTAATGGAATTAAAGTGACATCACGAGCAGTCGCTACGTTTCCGGCACGTAACAGGTCGCCAATTCCGATGACGTAAACTAATGACGAGTCTTTGATTAAATTAATGACTTCATTTCCAACCGAAGGAATCACAATCTTAAAAACTTGAGGAATGACAATCTTCCGAAGCGTTTGCCAATAGGTTAACCGCAGAACCTTGGCACTTTCATACTGGCCCTTGAGAATTGATTGTAGTCCGCCACGGAAAATCTCGGCAAAGTAGGCTGTATAGTTCAGCACGAAGGCAAACAATGCAGCATCATAACGATCGAATACGATGCCGATAACTGGCAAGCCATAAAAAACGAAAATCAATTGGAGCAACAATGGTGTCCCACGCATTAACCACACATAAAATTTGATTAACGCCGTTAGAGGTTTAAATTTGGAGGTTAAGCCTAATCCCAAAATAACACCTAAGGGAATTGATAAAATAATCGTCCAAAAGAATATTTGGAGCGTCATCCCCGCCCCTGACAGTAACGATGGTAAAATTTCCATTATATAATTCAACATTTCTTTTCCTCCCTTGGGTGCCCTTAACAAAAACAAAAAAATCGTCCTCTTGGATAATCTCTATCCAAGAGGACGATTTTCACATCGTGGTGCCACCTCGTTTTCGTTTACTGTTCACACAGCAAACCTCATCAAGTCATAAGACCTGAAGACCATAACGAGTCTATCCGGATTTCCCTACTCTAAGTTCAGAAAATCAGCTCACAGATGTGGTTCGGTTCATAGAAAGGTTAGCTTCTCACCTACCGCTAACTCTCTTAACTTTCTACCAACTTACTCTTCTGTTCAATCGCACAAATTTATAATATGACAAATATAAAGCTTCCTTAACAGATAGTCAAGAAAAATTAGCCTCGCTTCAACCATTGTTTCATTTTCGTCCAGAAACCGGGTTCTTGATTTTCAATCTTCATCAACGGAACTGTCTCACCTTCAAGACGTCGTGCAATATTCCGGTAACCAGTTGAAACAGGATTATTATCTTCTAGAACAATTGGTTCTCCATGATTTGAGGTTGCAATCACCGCATCATCATCAAAAATAATGCCAAGCAATTCAATTCCCAGATGATGTGTCAATTCATCAACATCCATCACGTCACCTTCCTGCATCATGTGACGACGAATTCGATTAATGATTAAACGTGGTTCTTCTTCCAATGGATGTTGTTCTAGGATTCCAACAACTCGATCTGCGTCTCGAACGGCAGAAATTTCTGGCGTTGAAATAATAATTGCAGCATCTGCGCCAGCGATGGCATTCAAAAAGCCTTGTTCGATACCGGCTGGACAATCAATCAAGACGTAATCAAAGTCAGGCTTTAATTCGTCTACAATGTCTCGCACTTGATCTTCAGTTAAAGCGCTCTTGTCCGTTGTTTGGGCAGCAGGCAATAAGTATAAACGATCTTCAAATCGTTTATCTTTAACCAACGCTTGAGGCAACTTTGCTCGTCCATCCGCCACGTCAACAATGTCATAAATGATGCGGTTTTCAAGTCCCAACACGACATCTAGATTTCTTAAACCAATGTCCAAGTCCATCAAACAAACTTTCTTACCCATCAAGGCAAGTGCAGTTCCAATATTTGCGGTAGAGGTCGTTTTTCCGACGCCACCCTTACCAGATGTAATGACAATTGCTTTACCCATTTCAATGTCCCCCGATTCGATTATATAACTTCGGATTGATTTGTTTTAGTTCATTCAGACTTCCATAGGTTAGCACATGTAAATCATTAACGTAAGCTATGGTCTGAACATCTTCTTCAAGTTTTTCATCATCGATAACGTCAAACTGCTCGCCAACGCGAACCTGTTGTGCATTATGTAGGTCACCGAGAATTAGTTTCTCCTCTGAGTTCGGAAAGCCCGCATGCAAAATGCCTGCGACGTTTCCGATGGAGAAAATATTCCCAGTCGTGATAAGCTTACCACCTTCGTGAATCGTTCCTAAAAATAAAATATCGCCTTTTAATTGAATTTCCTGTCCGTTACGAATAGTTCGACTGATTAAATGGACATTTTCTCGTTCCTTTAGAAAGTACGCGTCCGCCACAGTCATGACGTTCGCACTAATCTTGTGAATCGAGAATTTTGGATAATTGGCAGTTAAGTCTTCAATCTGCTTTTTTTCTTCAGACTGAAGAATACGGTCCTCCGTTAAAACATCAAACGAAACCTTAGAAGCCTCTATTGAGATTGGATCTGACTTGAGCTTTTCAAATAAGGCCTCCAGCTCAATCATAATGTCCTCGAAGCTAGCTGACTGATTTAAGACCAGCTGATACCCGTTTTGATTTCCTTTTAATAAAACTGCTTGCATAGCCTGACTGCCCCCCGATGCCTATTCTATCTTAATCGACCATATAGCGCTTGAATAGGAAAATATAAAATGACAAACATGGCAAGATTATATGCCAAGGTTGGTGCTAACGAGTAAAGTAAAAACTCACTGGCCGTTAGCGAAGCTTGATGAATAATACTATTACCAATGTAACTTAATGTTGCCACCACAGTGATATCGATGAAAAAGATTAGCAGATTCATCAAAAAAGTCTGTGGTAAGGCGCGAATCAATGTCCTAGTCAGCATGATAATTAACGGAAAAATCGCGATAAAAATCCCAAAGATTCCCGTATAGTATAAGTCAAAAATGACCCCCATCGCAATAGCCCAAGGAATAAGCGGAATAGCAATAGTCCCTTCAAAGAAAGCGGCACAAACTAACCACAAAACCACTAAATAACTCACCATTGTATATGGGTAACTAAACATTTGATTCGAAAATACTTTACTGAGCGAACCATCAAGAAAGAAAAATAGGAATAGGCCAATCGGAAACCCATAGCGTAACTTAGATAACCGTAACATTTACCCGCCTCCTACTCTTTAGCAACGGCTACAGTAACGATGTTTAAGTTACTTAAGTCGCCTGCTGGTTTTATGACAACCTTAGAAGCCAAACCGTAATCATCATCACCAGCTGTCTCAACAGTCCCCACATAAAGGCCCTTAGGCGTCACGCCACCAAGGCCACTGGTAATGACTTTATCACCCTTTTTGAGTTTGGTCTTTGAAGTGACATTACCCATGACGATTCGATTAGCTTCCTTATCGTACTCACTGATCACACCATTGACTGTTTGACCAGAACCGTTGGTGATTTGAATCGCAAATCGATTGGCTGAATCATTATTGTCTGAAATCAACTCAACTTTACTGTTGGTCTTGTTCACTTCAGAAATTCGACCGACTAACCCTGCTCCGGATAAGACAGGCATATTCTTCTTGATACCAGAAGCTTGTCCTTTATTGATAATGACTTGGCTCTGCCATGAAGACGGTGTCCGACTAATCACAGCGGCTGTCACTGCGGAGTAATCAGTTAATGAACTATTGAGGCTCAGTTCTTTTTTGAGTTGTTTGTTTTCACGAGAAAGCGTCTCATCGCGTACTTGAGTTTGCGTTAACTTCTCGACTTGGCTTTTAAGCTTTTCATTTTCTTGATAAGTATTTAGCAATCCCGAAATAGCTTCAGCGGTTCCTTGAAGGCCATTAACCGGTAAAGCAACAACTCGGTCTGCAAATCCGACAATATCATTACCAAATTGTTGAATCAAAGGAGGTGTTGACCTCTTATTACGAATAACGACTGACAGGTTCATCAACGCGATACAGATAATAACGCACACAATGATGATGACCAATCGTCGATTTGAGAAAAATCTACGCATTATCGTCCTCCATGCTAAACACTTTAGTCATTAACTAAAATGAACATTTTTCCTGCTAAACAAAAGAAGCGGGAAGCTTTCTTCCCGCATTCCTTTATCGTTTCTTCATGACGTCGATACTCTTCAATGACTCACCAGTACCAATCGCAACACAATCTAATGGTTCGTTAGCGATAAATACAGGAACCTTCGTTGCTTCAGCAATGACATCAGGTAGGTTCTTCAATAAGGCCCCACCACCGGTAAGGACAATACCATGATCAATAACGTCAGCAGCAATTTCAGGTGTCGTTTCTTCAAGTGTCTCTTTAATTGCGGAGATAATTTCTTCAACTGATTCGTGAATTGCATTTGCAATATCTACAGCAGAAACTTCAATTGTCTTAGGCAATCCAGAAATAAGATCACGACCACGAATCGTCGTTCCTTCGATTTTTTCTGCAGCTTCAACAGATGCAGAAGCGATATCCCACTTCAATTGTTCAGCGGTTCTTTCACCAATCAAAAGGTTAAAGTGTTGACGAATATAAGCGATGATTGAGTCATCTAACTTGTCACCAGCCATTCGAATTGAACGGCTTGAAACGATACCACCAAGTGAAATTGTGGCAACATCTGTCGTTCCACCACCAATATCAACGACCATGCTACCGGTTGGATCCATAACTGGTAATCCTGAGCCAATAGCTGCAGCAAATGGTTCCTCGATAACGTATGCATCACGGGCACCGGCAACACGTGTTGCGTCAATAACGGCACGTTTTTCAACTTCCGTTACGCCACTTGGGACACAGACCATAACGTAAGGCTTACCGTTTGAACGGCCTAAGGTCTTTTGAATAAAGTACTTCATCATTGCAACCGTTGTATCATAGTCTGCAATAACGCCGTCTTTCATTGGACGAATTGCAACAATGCTGGCTGGTGTACGGCCGATCATAGCCCGTGCATCTTCCCCAACAGAAACAATTTCACCCGTTTTAGTATTTTTAGCTACCACTGATGGTTCACGTAGAACTATGCCTTTACCTTCCACGTAGACAATGGTATTAGCAGTACCGAGATCGATACCGATATTTTTCGTTCCTAATCCGAACACTGTGTTCCATCCCTTCATAAACAGCAATCATTTTTATTTAACAAAGTTCAATGTTGGTATTATATCATAATTTAGCTTCATTAAACACGCCGCTAATGTAAAGAATAGCGAAAACAATTGGCATACGCAAGCAATTCCCAGAATTTATCGGATTCTTATTGATTCTGTTATTATTCTGTCAAGATGCCTTCTTCTCGTAAACTTAAATAGCCCTTAGAACTAATGATGAGACTGTCCAAAAGTTCAATTCCCATCATTTTACCGTCTTCTGCCAGCCGTTCCGAAAACAGCAGGTCATTTTGGGAAGGTTTCAATTGACCACTGGGATGATTATGAACCATTAAAATCTTGTTAGCACTAGTTGTAACTGCCAATCTAAAAATCTCTCGTGGATGAGCAATACAACTATTGAGGTCGCCCTTAAAAACGACTTCATCTTCAATCACTTCGTTTTTGGTGTTCAAACACATAATGCGTAATTGTTCTTGCGTTAAATCTCCCATCTCAGTCACAAGCCATAACCCTACTTGTTGACTACTCGTCACCGTCTCCTTGAATTTAAGGGGGGTGAGTTGGATTCTCCGACCAAAGTTAATCAATCGCATCAACTGTTTTCGAAGTTCAGACTCTTCCAAATAATCCATCAATTGATCTTCAGTTGCTACTTTCAACTTACGAAAATTTGGAAAATGAAATAGAAACACTGCGACCTCCTCTTCGATTAGATCCGCCGAGACTCCCAAAGTAAGTAACGCATACTTTAATTCTGTTACCAAATTCATTTCAATCATTAATAAAACCCCTTTCGTTAATAAATACGAAAGAGGCTGATGAATAAAACCAATTATTTATCTAACAATAATGTTTGCCGCACTTCAGAAATGAAATAAAGCGATCCAGTTACTAAAATAGTATCTTCGCTCGACATTTGATGCATCGCCATCGCTAACGCTTCTTGCCAGGATTCCGCAGCGGTGACTCGTTCATGACTAGCCAATTTCTGGATAACCGATTCTGGATCAACAGCATGTCGCGTTCCGTGGCCAACAAACGTGGTTAAAATAATGTGAACGTGTGAGTCCGTCAACAGTTCCTTCACCATTGTTTCAAATGCCTTATCCGCTAAAATGGCTAACACCACGTAAAGCTCTTGATGCTGAAACCGAGTTTTTAAGAGCTTTGTGACAACCTGCATTGCTGGTGTGTTATGGGCACCATCCAGTACAATTCGCGGTTGCTCACTAATCAGCTCAAATCGGCCAGGCCAGACGGTCGCTTGTAAGCCTTCTCGAATAATATCTGCCGAGATCAAGCCCTGAGTCAGTTCCTGGTAGCGAATAAAAGCACTCAGCGCATTAGCAGCGTTATCCACCTGATATGCACCCATTAAGTTAATTTTTAGGTTACTAAGGTGCCGTGATCCCAATTGGTAATCAAATTTTTCTCCCCAGTCTTGAGTTGGTTTGACCTCAACTTGGTACTGTTCACCTAAATGATCAATTGGCGCCGCTTGTGACTCAGCCACTTGCTTTATTTCCGCCAGTGGTGCTTCCGAAATTCGACCAATAATTACTGGCCGTTTCGCCTTAATAATACCCGCTTTTTGTGCAGCAATTTTTGGTAATGTATCTCCCAGTAATTTCATGTGATCCATGCCAATCGTCGTGATGACCGACACAACTGGTGTCAAAACATTCGTTGAGTCAAACTTCCCTCCGATACCAACCTCCACCACTGCCACATCCACTTTTTGCTGTGCAAAATAACAAAACATCATGGCAGTAATAATTTCAAATTCGGTTGGTCCACCAGTCGCTAGGGTTTGGTCTAGCTCAGCAACAATTGGCTGCACCTTGTTAACAAGGTCAATCAGGTCGTCATCAGAAATTGGTTGGTTATCAATTGATATTCGTTCATTAAATCGCATCAAAAACGGTGAAGTGAACGTTCCAACCGTTTGACCGGTTGCCATCAGTAAACTAAGCAAAAAGGCCACAGTAGAGCCCTTACCGTTCGTTCCAGCAACGTGGATCACCTTCAATTGTTGTTCAGGGTGACCTAGTTTTTCCATGAAAATTGCCATCCGCTGGAGCGTTGGAATTTTCTTAAACTGAGTCCTGCCGTGAATAAATGCCAGTGCCGCTTCATAATCTTCGACCAATTTCATTGCCTCCCAAAAAACGGACTGAGGTTCCCCCTCAGTCCGTTTCAATTCATAACACTACTTACTTTGATCCTTTAAATCAGCTAAACGATCCTTAGTAGCTTGAAGCTTAGCCTCATTTTCAGCCTGTTTCTTCCGTTCAGCTTCAACGACATCAGCTGGTGCACTAGAAACGAAACGTTCGTTTGATAACTTGCCTTTTGCTCGTTGCACTTCAGATTCAAACTTCTTAATTTCTGTTTCAAGGCGACTAGCTTCTTCGTCGAGATCAACTAATTCTGCCAATGGAACATAAATTTCAGCATTAGTGATAATTCCCGTCATTGCTAACTTAGGCGCCTCAACGTCAGCACTAATTTCAAGCGCCTTTGGATGAGCAAATCGGTCAATATATTCACGATTGTCCTTCAAAATCCGTTCAAGATTCGTATCCGACGTTTTGATTAATAAATCAATTGGCGTTGCCATTGGTGCATTAGCTTCTGCCCGGATGTTCCGAACGGCTTTAATGAGTTCGATTAGTGAGCCCATGTCGGCACTTGCTTGTTCGTTTGCGAATTCAGCATGGACAACTGGATAAGTAGCTGTAACCAATGACGTCCCCTCATGTGGCATTGATTGCCAAATTTGTTCAGTAACAAATGGCATGATTGGGTGCAGTAAACGTAAAGTTTGATCCAATACGTAAGCCAAGACGTTTTGGGTATTCCGCTTAGCCACTTCGTCATCCCCATTGAGGATTTCCTTACTCATTTCAATGTACCAGTCACAGAAGTCGTTCCAAATGAAGTCGTACAAGGCTCGACCGGCCTCACCAAAGTTAAACTTCTCAAACTTATCCGTCACCTGAGCGATGGTATCGTTCAACTGGTTCAAAATCCACTTGTCAGTCAGATTCCATTCACTTTCAGCAGGCAGACTTGGCTTATCGAGATCGCCCAAGTTCATGATAACAAAGCGACTGGCGTTCCAGATTTTGTTAATGAAGTTCCATGCTGCATCCATCTTCGTGTAACTAAAGCGCACGTCTTGACCAGGCGTGGAACCATTTGACAAGAACCAACGTAATGCGTCGGCACCGTACTTGTCGATGACGTCCATTGGGTCAATCCCGTTTCCAAGCGACTTACTCATTTTGCGACCCTGTTCGTCACGAATTAAGCCGTGTAAGAGCACGTGTTTAAATGGTCGCTTCTTCGTAAATTCTAGACTTTGGAAAATCATCCGTGAAACCCAGAAGAAAATGATGTCATAGCCGGTAACCAGCGTATCCGTTGGGAAGTAGCGCTTAAAGTCTTCAGCGTTTTCATCAGGCCAACCCATTGTTGAAAATGGCCATAAGGCACTTGAGAACCATGTATCTAGCACATCTTTATCTTGTTCCCAGTTTTCGATATCTTCGGGTGCTGTTTCACCAACATAGGTTTCACCCGTCTGCTTGTTGTACCAGGCTGGGATTTGGTGACCCCACCATAATTGACGAGAAATGACCCAATCATGGACACCTTCCATCCACTTGGTAAAGGTATCTTCAAAACGGTCAGGTACAAAATCAACCCGTTGATCCGTTGATTGATTCTTAATCGCTGCCTCAGCAAGTGGCTTCATTTTAACGAACCATTGCGTCGACAAACGGGCTTCAACTTGAACACCGGTTCTTTCAGAGTGACCAACTGAATGGACAATTGGATCAATCTTCAGCATCAAGTCTTGGTCTTCAAGATCCTTGACCATTGCCTTACGCGCTTCGAAACGGTCCATTCCAACGTACTTACCGGCATTTTCGTTCATGCTAGCGTCTTCGTTCATGGTGTTAATACGTTCCAAATCATGACGGTTACCAACTTTGAAGTCGTTAGGGTCATGAGCAGGCGTAATCTTAACCATTCCAGTTCCAAACTCTGGATCAACGTATTGATCAGCGATAATTGGAATCTTACGGTTGGCAAGTGGCAAGATAACCTCTTTACCAACTAATTCCTTATAGCGTTCATCACTAGGGTTAACCGCAACAGCCGTATCACCCATCATGGTTTCAGGACGGGTCGTTGCGATTTCAATGTAGTTCTTTCCGTTAAACGTCGTGTCATCGGCGAATGGATATTTAACGTGATAGAAGGCACCTTGGTCATCTTTATGGATAACCTCAATATCTGAAAGTGCCGTTCTAGCTTGTGGATCCCAGTTAATGATGTATTCGCCACGGTAAATTAAGCCCTTGTTGTAAAGGGTCACAAAAACCTTCTTAACAGCGTCAGAAAGGCCATCATCTAAAGTGAATCGTTCGCGTGAGTAATCCAAAGAAAGACCTAACTTCGCCCATTGCTTATGAATGGTGTCGGCGTATTCGTCTTTCCATTCCCAAACCTTTTCAATGAACTTTTCTCGACCTAAGTCGTAACGGCTGATTCCTTGTTCACGTAGCTTAGCTTCAACCTTGGCTTGAGTAGCAATTCCGGCATGATCCATCCCTGGCAACCAGAGTGTATCAAAACCTTGCATCCGCTTTTGACGGATAATCATATCTTGGAGCGTAGTGTCCCAGGCATGACCTAAATGAAGTTTTCCAGTCACATTTGGTGGCGGAATCACGATTGAATATGGATGAGCTTTTTTGTCACCGCTTGGTTTGAAAACATCCAAATCAAGCCATTCCTGATAGCGACCCTGTTCAACTGCTGAAGGATCGTATTTTGTCGACATTTCGACTTTTTTCTCTGACATTGACGTCACTCCTTTTTTTCATTATTTAAGAAAAAAAGCACCCCGCCTATGCTGACACATAGGACGAGATGCTCGCGGTACCACCTAAATTGGGTTTTAACCCCTCTTAAATAACAAGTTTAACGGATGTTAATCCGAATCTGCCTACTGAAAATTCAGCAAATTTGCTCTCAAGCTACTTTCGTCCCATCAGAATGGTAAAGCTTTCATCAACTGCTTTACTCTCTTCACATTCTCAATCAGACTACTCTCTTGATCAACGCAATCTATATGAAACCTATATTAGCGATTTTTTTACGCCTCGTCAACTCTAGGTGTTAACTTTTCGACTGCATCAAGCGCCTTTAGATAATCTGGCTCCTGATGAAGTTCGGGAACAATTTCACGATACGTAATGGTGCCTTCAGAATCAGTGACAAACGTTGCACGTGCTAAGGTACCATTTACTGTAACGTAAAGGCCCATTGCATAGCCGAATGACAACTCTTCATCTGATAAGACCGCCATGTTATCGACGCCTTCAACGGCACACCAAGCTTCTTGTTCCTTGATGGTGTTATTAGAAATCGTCACAAAAGTGGCATCTGGATAATGATCGGCTTGTTGATTGAATTTACGTGTTTGAATGCTGCAAACGCGGGTGTTAATGTCAGGAACGACGCTAATCACTAATGGCTTCCCTAATAAAGACGCCATTTTGATTTTTTCGCCATTTTCATTGAAAACTTTAAACTTAGGTAACTTCTCCGAAACTTCTGGAGGCGTGCCGCTTAATTCAACTGGTTCACCGTTATCAGTAACTTTCACGTAAATCCTCTCCTTTTTAAATAGCTTAGTCTTAAGATACAGCGTCTGCCGTTCTCATTCAAGTAATTACTCAGCTATTTTACAGGAGTTCCGCAAAGACATCCTCTTGTTTGTTCAAGAAAGTCTCATTTGGCTTAATATTGACGATTTCGATTCCATCAACTGCCTCTTTAACTAATGCATCAACATCAATTAACTTTTCAAAGTTCCGCGACTTCTCTAAATCAGGCCGCGTCTTCGGTGCTGGTGGCGTGAAAATCGTACAACAGTCTTCAAATGGTAAGATTGAAAGATCATAGGTATCGATTTTTTCAGCGATTTTAATAATTTCATCCTTATCCATTGAAACGAGTGGTCGTAAGACTGGCATTGTGGTGACATCGTTGATTGCCATCATACTTTCCAATGTCTGTGAGGCAACTTGTCCCAGTGATTCACCAGTAAAGATTCCCTTAGTGTGTCTTGCTTCTGCAATTGCCGCCGTAATCCGTAACATCATCCGGCGTTGAATGGTCATCAAGTAGCCTTCAGGAACCTTTTCTTTAATCTCTTCTTGAATCTTTCTGAAAGGTACCTGAATAAACTGGATGTCTCCACCAAAGTTGGCCACCTTACCAGTTAACTCTTTGGCTTTAGCAAGCGCTTGGTAGCTGGTATAAGGTGGACTAAAGAAATGCACCATATCCAACTTAACGCCACGTTTCATGGCTAAATATGAAGCGACAGGTGAATCGATTCCACCAGAAAGCATCATAACTGCACGGCCACCGGTACCAACTGGTAAGCCCCCGGCCCCTTCAATAATTTCACTTGAAAGAAAGACACCATTTAAACGAACTTCAACTCGTAAAATAACATCTGGTTTCTTCATTTGGACTTTAATGCCGGGAACCTTTTCGAGCACATAGCCCCCAACCATATCATTCAACTGGTTGGTATCATATTCAAAGTCATGGTCTTGACGACGAGTATTGATTTTAAACGTCATCCCCGGCACAAATTGTTCTTGCATCATTGCGGCAGCCGTCTGCTTAATCACTGCAACATCTTTTTCGACCTTAACTGATGGCGATACGTTTTCAATTCCAAACACACCACTCAACCGCTTAATGACGGCATCATCGGGTTCGCCATTCAAGGTAACGTGAAGACGGTCGTGTTGGGCTTTAATTTCTAAATTTTCAAATTCTTGGAGGCTTTGACGAACATTTTGACCAAGTTGGCGAATAAAATCTTTCCGGTTTTTACCCTTGGTTGATAATTCGCCGTAGCGCACCATAATTTCAGAATAGTTCATTCGTAGGCTCCTTTCTCTATTTTGCGGTTTCGTTACTTAATTTTTTAAATTGATCATATAGCTTATCAAATGCTGCATTAAACTCGTCTGCCTCGGCCATCGTGTTGTGCTCATCTAATGATACGCGAATCGCACTTGTCGAAATAGCTTCTGGGATGCGCATCGCTGATAGCGTGCTTGAGGCCATGTGCTTCTTAGATGAGCAAGCACTCGTCGTGGAAATAAAAATCCCCTGTTCTTCAAACGCATGAACAATGGTTTCACCACGAACACCCCGAATTGCAAAACATAAAATATGGGGTGCAAAAGACTCGTTTTCTTCAGAAAATAACGTGACAAGTGGGTAATTCTTAACGTGATCCAAAATATGATCCCGAATGGCCCGTTGTTGAGCAACTTTCTTATCTTCGTCAGTTAACAGTAACCGTAAGCCCTTTGCCATAGCCGCAATCGCAGGCACGTTTTCGGTCCCACTTCGTAGGTTACGTTCTTGTCCGCCACCTGAAAGGAGTGGTGCAATTCGTTTGCCGCGTTTGGCATAGATAAAGCCGGTTCCTCTTGGTGCATGGAACTTGTGACCTGAGAAGGTAATGAAATCGACCCGATCATTAAAAATCAAGTCAGAGATTCCCTTTCCAATCCCTTGAACTGCATCAACGTGGAAATGGACCTTGGGATAATCCTTCAGTAAATCCCCAACCTCTTTGAGCGGTTGAATCGTGCCAATTTCGTTATTAACCGCCATAACTGATACCAAAATGGTTGTTGGTCGTAATGCTGCCTTGAGATCCGCTACATTAATTCGACCGTGCTCGTCGACTGGAAGATAAGTCACCTCAAAACCTAAATCTTTCAATTGCTCCATTGAGTTATGAATGGCAGGATGCTCAACGGCCGTCGTAATCAAATGATTTCCAAACTGCCGCTTTTCTAGCGCCGTTCCCTTTAGGATCCAGTTATCGCCTTCCGTTCCACCACTGGTGAATAGGATTTCACTTAAAGAAACCCCTAAAAGGTCTGCAATCTGTTGACGTGACTGCTCCAATAAGTTAAAAGCCTGCTCACCAAAATTGTGCAAACTGGAAGGGTTTCCCCAGATTTGCTTGCTGACAGCATCATATGTTGAAATGACCTCAGGATCGGCCATCGTTGTTGCACTATTATCAAAATAGATCATTCTACAAATTCCTCTTTATTCAGATTGGTTCGACTCCAATCACAAATCCAATCAATTATAACAGATATGCCAAGGCATACAAGTGTCGTCACCTAAAAGTAAAGTGCATTGAATGGTATTTTTAAAACAAAAAAACTACAACTCTGTTCCGAGCTGTAGTTATTTAACGCTATTTAGACTGATAGTAATTATCTTCTAGTCGTTTGTATGATCCTGGTTCGACCTTATCTAGTGCAGTCGCAATGGTTTCCAAACTTTCTGTGTATTTAAACTCTTTATCGTAGAGATCCTTTGCCTTCTTGCTAGCTTCGTCAATCTCCGGATTGTTAATTCGGTAACGGTTGGCGTATTGAATCAATTGTTCTGATAGCTTGGCACTATCGCGAAGGTCATTCGACTTCTCTTTGAGTGTATCCAAATCAGACTGAATCATAATCAGTTGCTTCGTGATTTCTTCCATATTGATTTGGACTTGGTTGATCGCATCTGCCAGTTTATCCACTTCATCACTTACGACAAAGAAATAATCTAAGTAGTCCTTTGGTAAACCAGGTAAGTTCAAGTTCTCAATACTACGCTTAAGGCTGTGCAGTTCGTAATCAAAACGTTGCAACGTCTCACGGGCCTTCTTCTCTTCTTCGCTAAGTCCTGCAACGCTATCATTAATCTCAGTTTGCTGCTTTTCAATCTGAGTTAATTCCTTCTTTTGCTTTTCTTGACGAGCTAAAATTTCAGAATAAACAGCCGCATGACTAGAAATCGTTTGAATATCATTTTGATAGGCTTCGTTAAGTTGTTTCAACTGCTCATTCAAACCCCGAGCCGTCGCAATCTCATCATGATCCAACGTGTAGTTTTGGTTCAATCGTTCAAGTTCACGCGTTAATGTTCGGTTTTGATTCTGAGCGTGTGCGATGAACTTCGCTAAAGTATCCAAATTATCTTCTACTGGTTGTTTAGCACTATATTCTTGCTCCATGACCGAATATAAATGATCAATTCGCTGTGCAATTCGTGTCGTAGAAACTTTGGCGTCTTCTGTTCGTAATTCTGCAAGTTCGGTTTCACTCTGTTGAACCTGTTGTTGAAGGTCTCGAACTTCAGCCGCAAAATCAACATCTTTAAAGTTAAAGTGACTAGCGACCATTTCCTGGCTACCCTGTTGAATTTCGGTTAACTGAGCTGGAAACTCGGTCGCGATATCCTTGTATAGGTCAGGAATCGTATCTAATAACTCTTCTAGGCGACTTGTGTCCTCACGCAAACTATCTAAAATCTCTTGAGCGTGTTCATGATCCCCATCGCTAGTAAACTTGGCAAAGTTATCGAAATCTGCTTCAAGGCCGCTCAACATATCTTCAAGCTTATCGATACTTGGCCCATAAGAAAAGTTTTTGGCCAGTAGTACCTTTCGGATTTCTTGATACTTGCCTTCTAAATCTGAAACAGCTTGTCGGTGAACCTTGTCAGCTTGCTGTAACTCATCTAAGCCAGATTTGATTTCGGCAAATTCATTTTCCATCACCGTCACTAATTCAGCCAATTTGTTAACTGCACCACGCGCAACTAGTATTTGAAAGTTTTTAGCTTCCGTCTCTGCATTCTCGAGTTTCTCAGCAAATTGTTGCTCCCTATTTGTATGGTAGTCCTCAAATCTGGTTTGTAACTCATTGAAAGACTGAAGCGACTTCCCCGTTAAGCTCAACTGATTTGCAGCTGTCAAATCTGCTTGAAGTGCATCACTGTCTAAATTTTCTTTCCGGTCACGTAACTGTTTGAGCTGAGTGGTTACGTGATGTTGATATGCCAAAACGCCAAGGTAGATGACGATGGCCAAAATAATGATTCCGACCAGAATCTTAATCATTTGGACCCCATCCTTTATCACATCAAAATAATTTATGTACATTAAATAAATACGGTTGCTATTGCTATTTTTGATTTTTCACACTAAAATCTAAGCTATCCTAAATTATATCATACATAAGTGCCCTGCTTCACCGGAAATTTAGCATTCCTTATGATATTAAAATGACTAATGATTGGAGGAATTATTTTGAGCCAAACTGATTATGAACTTTTAAACGAACAAATTGACGCGCTACTCTTCGAAGAACCTAACGCAGTCGCAAACCTATCAAATGCATCTGCTTTACTATTCGATACGGTAACAGATATTAATTGGGCCGGTTTCTATTTATATAATGAAGAAACTGATTCTCTTGACCTAGGTCCCTTCCAGGGCAAAGTTGCCTGCATGCACATTAAGAACGGCTCAGGGGTCTGCGGAACCGCTTTTAGTACCAAAACCATTCAACGCGTCGAAAACGTGCACAACTTCCCTGGCCACATTGCCTGCGATTCAGCCAGCAACTCAGAAATCGTGATTCCGTTAGAAGTTAACAACCAACTTGTTGGCGTCTTAGACATCGATTCTGAATCATTAGACCGTTTTTCCGAAGCAGATCAAACCGGTCTTTCACAATTTGCCTCAACTCTAGCAACACACCTTGACATGCACTAAAGAACCGAGGTATACTGCTCTTTGTGTAAAATAATGCAGCGGTGAGCGGTAAGCTCGTCAACAGATCACTGCCCGATAGGCGGTTCAACTAGTAACCTGCGGCTGCATATGGCGAAAGTTGCAAAGCGATCTGCACGAATACTAAACTCACAATTGATTATTTTACTCCAAACACAATATTGGAGGAATTACTTTATGTCACGTTATACAGGACCAAGCTGGCGTATTTCACGTCGTCTTGGCATTTCACTTTCAGGTACTGGTAAAGAATTAGCACGTCGCCCATACGCTCCTGGCGATCACGGTCAAGGCCGTCGTCAAAAGCTTTCAGAATATGGTGTACAATTACGCGAAAAGCAAAAGCTTCGTTTCATGTACGGTATGTCAGAACGCCAATTTGCCAACCTTTTCCTTAAAGCTGGTAAGGTTCGTGAAGGTAAGCATGGTGTTAACTTCATGGTATTACTTGAAAAGCGTCTCGACAACGTTGTTTACCGTTTAGGTTTAGCAACTACTCGTCGTCAAGCTCGTCAACTTGTTAACCACGGCCACATCACTGTTGATGGCGCCCGTGTTGACATTCCTTCATACGAAGTTAAAGTTGGCCAAGTGATCAGCGTTCGTGAAAAGTCAAAAGACCTACAAATCATCAAGGATGCCGTTGAAGCTGTTGTTGGTCGTCCTCAATACGTTGAGTTCGATGCTGACAAGCTTGAAGGCTCATTGACACGTTTACCACAACGTGAAGAATTAGATGCTGACATCGACGAATCACTTATCGTTGAATTCTACAACAAGTTATCATAATTCTAAAAAAACCACTTCATTCGAAGTGGTTTTTATTTTGCATTCAATTTTTGATATGGCTCAGCCAGTTTGGTAACCGTTTCGATAATCTGTTGTTGCAACTGATCTGGTTGGTCAAAGATCGGGTCGCCTTTCAACCAGATTCGCCCTACTAGAAATTCAGCTGTAGCGACTTGATTGTAGCGACCTAATAATTGATTATAGTTCGTTTCAGTTAACGGCATTACCGTTTTTTTTGTGTGGTTGCCACATAGTTGCCAATTAGGCTGATCAAACAAGTTTCCCATCCCGGGCGCGACCATCATCGTGGTAATAAACGCCTGACGGTCGCTTAACTCTGCCAATCCCGCCAACCACAGGAACAAGCGATCATCCCAAAAACCTAGTTCAATATGCGGCGTCATCTTGTAACCACGCTTGCTTTCGCTAAACGCCACCCAAGTATTTGGCGGTGGATTTTTATGTCGTCTCAAATGCTGAGCAATATGAGCGTAAGCCAGCATTTCATCACTGCTCAACGCTGCTTGAATTGCGGGCGCCAATTGTTCAAACTTTGGATCGAGTACTGATTTGACCGCAGCCAATCGTCCTGTTAAATCAGGAATGTCAAAAACATCAAAGTCAGTTTTAGTAAACACACACTCGCCCTCCCTTCACATCTTCAGATACATGATATAATAGATACTTAGCAAAAAGAAGAATGAATCCATTTAAATTCCTGATTGGAGATGAAAACGTGCAACAGCCATTAGCATACCGAATGCGTCCGACCTCGATTGAAGAAGTTGTCGGTCAACAGCACCTTGTTGGTGAAGGAAAAATTATTAACCGCATGGTGAAAGCTAAAATGCTATCGTCGATGATTTTGTACGGTCCACCAGGAACCGGCAAAACCAGCATTGCAAGCGCCATTGCCGGATCAACCAAATATGCTTTTCGTAAACTCAACGCTGCTACCGATTCAAAAAAAGATCTGCAAATCGTCGCAGAAGAGGCCAAGATGAGCGGTACCGTCATCCTACTACTGGATGAAATTCACCGTCTTGATAAGGTCAAACAAGATTTTCTACTACCACTATTAGAAAGTGGCCAAGTGATCCTGATTGGAGCAACGACGGAAAATCCGTATATCAGCATCAATCCGGCCATCCGGAGTCGAACTCAAATTTTTGAAGTTCATCCCATTTCACCTGATGATTTAAAGGAAGCTGTCCATCGCGCATTAACCGATAAAGAACGTGGACTGGGTAGCACCCCAATTGAGTTGTCATCAGAGGCATTGAACTTTCTATCTCAAGCCACCAATGGTGATTTAAGAAGCGCGCTAAATGGACTTGAACTCGCCGTTCGGTCCACGACACCAAATGATGAGGGCGTCGTGGAAATCCCACTTTCGGTCATCGAAGAATGTGTCCAACGAAAAGCCCTTACCCAAGACAAGGACGGCGACGCCCACTACGATGTTATTTCTGCGTTTCAGAAGTCAATTCGTGGTAGTGACGTTAACGCCGCACTCCATTACATGGGCCGTTTAATCGAAGGTGGCGATTTACAGTCCATTTCGAGACGGTTAATGGTCATCGCTTATGAAGATGTGGGAATGGCCAACTTAGCAGCTTGTTCTAGAACGGTCGAGGCCGTTACAGCGGCGAATAAGCTGGGATTTCCTGAAGCTCGGATTCCACTGGCCGATGCCGTTATCGAGTTGTGCTTATCACCAAAATCCAATTCCGGGATGGCGGCGATTGATGCAGCCCTTTCAGATATTCGAAGCGGTTTAAGTGGCGATATTCCTAACCACCTAAAGGATGCCCACTACTCGGGTGCCAAGAAACTAGGACACGGAACAACCTATAAATATCCGCACGCTTATCCAAATGACTGGGTCAAGCAGCAATACCTTCCCGACCGGTTAGTCGGCACGAAGTATTACGAACCAAAACAAACCAGCAAGTTTGAACGTGCATACGGTGAGCGCTACCAAGCGCTAAACGATGCACAAAATAAGTAACACTTTTCTTGTGGGCTGTCATTGGATATGATACTATTACCATAGGCTCTAGGGTGTACGCGTTATCTTCTTAAGTGTTGCCGAACAGTCTTATTACATTGGGAACGTTCAAAGCTAGCGGCAAACATGCCTTTTTAGTTGGAAGTTTAAAGTTGGTTTTCTAGTTCCCACCTGCTTTATCGCGGGCCAAAACTAACAGATAGTCTAACGGCACTATTAGAGCTTCAAAGCTTGACTTTGAGGGACTGGTGAGCACTTGCGAGCCAGTCTTTTTTATTACTTTTTTGGAGGAATCATCTTGTTAATCATAATCTTAATGATCTTATTCACTGCCATTATGCTGGGGACGGCAATCTTTCTTTATCGTCACCGCAACAAACCATTTATGGTTTTTCATCCCGAAAAGGATGCTAATCTACACAAACTCATTTTAACCACCAGTTACGTCTTGCTAATTTTAAGCATTCTATCACTTGTGGCGATAGTATCTCAAAACACTGTTTTAATTTCCATAGCCCTCCTCTTGGGCGTCATCGCTGTTGTTTCGTTTGAACTGATGCTCATGCACTACTTTCCGAAAAAGTAACCGCTTAACTAAAATCGACTTTTTCCTTTTTATTTATACCAAAATAACGTAAGATAAAGGTATAAATAGATGAGGGGTGAAAGATATGCTACAACAGTACAAGAACATCTTAGTTCCAGTTGACGGGTCATACGAAGCAGAATTAGCTTTCAAGAAGGCCGTTGCTGTTGCCAATCGTAACGAAGCTAGCCTGCATTTGGTCCATGTCGTGGATACCCGCGCATTCCAGAACATTTCTAGCTTTGATACGACCATGGTTGAGCAAGTCACTGACACAGCTAAGAAGACTCTAGATAAGTATATTGAAGAAGCAAAATCCAACGGTATTAGCAACGTGGATTACTCCATTGAATATGGTGCACCAAAGTCCATTATTGCCAATGACCTACCTAAGGATCTCAACATCGATTTAATCATGATTGGTGCGACCGGGTTAAACGCAGTTGAGCGTTTACTCATTGGTTCGGTTACTGAATATGTCACTCGGACAGCCGTTTGCGATGTTCTAGTGGTTAGAACCGACCTAGAAAACAAACCAGCTAAGAAACCTGAAGTTTAATGTATAACGCAAAAAAGCTGAGCCGTTACGGGCTCAGCTTTTTTTGTCCACTAGTTCCGCATAGCGGAAGCAGGAAAGATTATGATCATTCACAACGCCAATAGATTGTAGAAACGAGTAACAGGTAGTCGGCCCCACTCTCATAAAGCCTAGACCTTTCATTTGTTGGCAAATAGCTTTAGTGAACTGTTTAATTTCTTTAGGATCAGTCATAGTCCCATGCAAATCGATAGGCGCCTCGGAAAAAGTCGACCAAACTAAATGGTCAAGTGATTCACCCGATTGGTGTAGTTGTACTAACACTTTAGCATTTTCAATTGTTGCATCAATCTTGGCATGGTTCCGAATAAGCCGCTTATCTAAATAAAGCATCTCTCGCTCTGTAGTTGAAAATTGACTAATTTCTTCAAGCTGAAAATCATGAAAAGCTGCTGTGATGCCCGCTTCAAATCTTAGGACTGTATCCCAGGCTAATCCCGCCTGAAAAATCTCAAGCGTCAGCATTTTGAATAACTGGCGCTCATCGTGTTCAGGAACACCCCACTGCTTATCATGATAGGTTAGAAGCCGCTCAGATCCAGTGGCCCAGTCGCATCGTTCTTTTTCCATTTGCACTCTCCTCAAAATGAACTTAATCTTCTAGTGCGTTACTAATTAAATTCGAAATTTGAGTACTAAAATCATTTCGCAATCGCATATTGCCAAATAGTCTGGCTTGATTGTAAATTTGTGTCCACATTGCCTCAGACTCTTGGTCACGAATTAACATAAATCGTCGACTCCACTTCTTCATTTCGAGAACAACATAATCTTCGTATAACTTGTTTTTATTGGTTACATTGGCTAGGTAGGCAGAGATTCGATTCGTCTCACCAAAAATTAGTGGTGTCTTCAATAGCTTAAATCTTGATAACAAGATTGCCATCTCAAACAATTTATCTGCTCGACGTAATTCATCACGATTGGCCAGCTCATCAATTAGATTTCCCACATGCGTATACGCATGTGCCCAGCCTTGTGTTCCAATATAGCCCCGTGTATCACGTTCCAGCGTCATGTAGAGTTCAAACTGATTGGTTAGTCGGTCTATGCGATCCCGGGTTAAGAAATTCCCACCGTTCCGGTCAATAAAGGCAATCACTGACAAGAACAAGACGGCAAATGAGCGTTGATAAACCGCGTCATTCTGCGGCTCTAAAATATGTGAAAACAAGATTTCATCCTGAAGTAAGTAATCAGTAATCATGATTAACTGCTCTTTGGTGATAATATGCATTTGAATAGCATCATTCAAAAAGTAGTAAACGCCCTTGTCACGTACCTGTGGGTCTAAGGAACCCAAGTGTGAGATAAGCAACTTCAACTGATCATCATCAATGGCATCAAGCTCATCTTGGCGAATCTCGGTATTCAATGCTAATAGGAGTTCCTTAATTCCCTCATCACCCGGTAGTTCTACTGCCGTTCGTGGTTGTACTTCGATATCGGTCATCAACTGATCGAGCTCAGTTCCCAAATTACGATAAAGTTCGCCATGGTAAAGTTGATCTTTCAGTTCAGCTAATCTTCTACGAATTGTTTCAATTGTTTGATATCCCACTGTCTTTCTCCCATCAAGTCTTTTCCTTATTCTATCATGCTTTAGCTATCTTTTTTAGAATTATTGTAGAATACATCTAAAGTATCATCATTTAATTGACCATAACATTTATAAGCGCCACTTGTTTTCATTCACACATGATTGTTATACACTAATAGGTAGTCATCACTAAGGAGGATTTTATGAAAAACACCGTGACGCGTCGTCAACTAAAAACTGAGGTTAAAACTGCCTTAAAAGGAAATTGGGGTAAAGCGATTCTCTTAAATCTCGTTCCGATTATTTTTTCACTGATTGTTGCAATTGCAGTTATTATCGTAACTGTCGCAGTCACTACAGTCGCTGGTTCTGGAGGCTTCGATCCAACTGCTAATCCAGCATCGAGTGCGACCCAGGACAATCCCGCCCTCTCATTTGGGACAAGCATCATTGAATCATTCTTCAGTGTCGCTATTAGTTATGGTTTCTTAGACTGGTTACGTCAATCTAAGGCGCTCGAGCATCCATTCAAGAGTGGTCTTCAAACCTTTAGCCGCAAATACTTCACATCCACTCTAGCCATTACCTTACTGACTTATATTTTCACTTTCTTGTGGACATTACTATTTGTTATTCCTGGAATTATTAAGAGTTTTTCTTATTCTCAAGCTTTCTTAGTTTATAAAGATGCGGTGGATCACGATAATGCCGATATGAGCTACTTGGCAGCCATTACCAAAAGCCGGGAACTCATGAACGGTCATAAATGGGAATACTTCGTGCTACAACTTAGCTTTATCGGTTGGGCAATCTTAGCCGTTATTCCATTAGGCCTTGGCTTCTTGTGGTTAACACCTTACATCAATGCCACAAATGCTAATTTCTATCGTCATTTAACTGAATAATGTAACAAAAGAACCAGCACTTCGCGAAAGTGCTGGTTCTTTTTAGTATGCCTTAGCCGTTAATTTTAACGTAAAGAATTTAGAGATGTACAACAATACTGCCGTAAAAATAATTCCCGAGAGCATCGCGATAAATGGATTAAAGTGATACATCGACTTAACCCCAGCACCTCCAAGGGCAAATTCAACAAACTTCATGAAGCCTGCCAAATGCATGGCTGGTAGATTTCCACTTCCGAGCATAATAATCAGAAAAATAGCGATAATGCCAATTGCTGCCAGAATCAGCCATTGATTTCGTTTTGAAAATAGCGACATGATTGAGCCAATCATCATACCTAACGCCGTTAACATTGCAAAACCCACAATCACGACCAGGCTAGTGAGTATCAAGTCTAAAACCGCATTTCCAGTAAATTTGCCATACAACATGGCTAATAGAGAACTTGCAACGTCATTGCCATTAACATCCACTCTGACGCCATTAAAGAATTGTTGATGGACTTTCAGTGGCATATATACACCGTATAGATAGACGAAACTGATAACTTCAGATAAGATCACCATAATTCCGGCCACCGCAGATTTTGCTAACCAATAAGTTCGCCGTCCTACGCCGTTTTGAATCAAAAAATTAAATGATTCCTGATTCATTGCGAAATAGATAAACAAAATACAGCCTAACGGAACGGAAATGAATTGCGCTGACAACTCATCCTCTAATGAGAAGCTCCCCAATGTACCTGAAATTAAGGCAATAAGAGCTGGTAAACCAATTAAAACGAAGATTACCCATAATAAAGCCAGCCCAAACGTTTTCAGACTCTTCCTAAACAAATAAGCAAATGTCGGTTTAAATGACATGTTCATCGCCCTCCTCGTTAGTTAATTCGATAAATAATTTCTGTAAATCCATTCCGTCTATTCTGACCGTGTCCGGCAAAATCTTGTCATCCAAAGCACCGTAAACGTATCGTACCTTAAGCTGTCCTAGTGACTCTTCTCCAATGACATTTAAGCCAGCTGTATAAGCCGCAACTTCTGCTTGAGGCCCCAAAATAACATGTGACTGTGCCAAGGTTTCCTCAACCGAGCTATCCACCAGAACACTTCCAGTCTTAATAATGACGAGCCTTTCGATGATGTGGGCAATTTCTTCAATCAAATGCGTGGCAATGACGAAAGTTCGTGGCCGTTCAGCGTAGGTATCCATCAACGTCCGGTAGAAAAGATCCCGATGGTTGGCATCCAATCCCAGTGTGGGCTCATCAAGAAAAATATAATCAGCTGGAACACAGAGCGCTACGATTAATTTATAGATGGATCGGTAACCTGTTGATAACTTGCCGTTTCTGGCATTCACATTTAAGCCAAACTCATGAGCTAGCCGACTAGCCAAGCCAAAATTGAAGCCTCCATACATTCGCGCTGTTTCCTTAAAAATCTCATTAACTCTGAGTCGGGGATTATAAAGATTGGCTTCACTCATCAAATACATTTGTTGTAAGGCTTCGTCATTATTCGTAACGTCTCGATCATTCATCGTCACAGATCCGGCGGTTGCTGGGATCCGATTCGTCACGATATTAAGCAAGGTACTCTTTCCAGCACCGTTACGACCAAGTAAGCCATAAATCGTATTCGGTTGTAACTGAACTGTGACGCCATCAAGTACTGACTTGTTGCCATAGTGCTTCTTTACTTCAGTTAATTTTAATTCATTCATTCTCCTCAAACCCCCGTTCTATCATGTCTAGTAACTGTTGTTTCGATAAATTAAGTTTTCGTGCTTCTTCAACCATATTTTGAATATAGTCCGAGTAAAACTCGTTTTGGCGTTTCACTTTGATCCGCTCCCTCGCATTTTTTGTGACAAACATACCCAATCCCCGGTGCTTTTCGATAATTTCCTCACTGACCAGAATATTCATGCCTTTCAAAACCGTTGCTGGATTAATATGGAATTGTTTAGAAATCTCCGTCGTGGAAGGTACTTGTTCGCCTTCATCAAAACCCTTCAGGAAAATTGCATCCTCTAGTTGCCTCGCCACCTGTAGGTACAAAGGTTCTTGACTATTATCATCTAAATTGAATTGCATCTGTTTCACCCTCTTACTATTGATTCAACACGGGTTAATTACTTCTATAACTAACCATATAACCAACTAGCCTATTTGTCAACAAAAAAACCGATTTCGTCTTGAAATCGGTTTGCGTACCTATTTAATTCTATCTGTATTAATCACCGGCTGAACACCGCGCTCCGTAATGATTGAAACCATTACGTTATTAATTAAGCGAAGTTTTTCCTCGTCGGTAATCTCCACTTCTGCTTCTTCGGCCAATCGTTCAACCGCTTCTCTCGTAATAGAAACGGCCCCATCGACGATAATTTTCCGTGCCGACAAGATGGCTGTAGATTGCTGACGTTGTAGCATTGCACTCGCAATTTCAGTAGCGTAAGCCAAATGGGTTAATCGGGTTTCCAAAATTTCGACACCTGCCACTTCCAGACGATTTTGAAGCTCTTGCGTTAACTTAGAAGAAACTTCGGACGAATTACCCCGCAATGTTAGCTCATTTTCACTTTCAAACGTATCATATGGATACTCAGTGGCAATATGTCGAATAGCAGACTCACTCTGAATTTCAACGAATTCTTCGTAGTTATCGACCGAGAACAAAGCATTTGCTGTGTCTACGACCTTAAAGACGATTACTGCAGCAATTTCAACGGGATTCCCTTTTGAATCGTTAACCTTCAAAATTTGACTGTTAAAGTTACGCACCCGCAATGAAATAGAAGATTTGTGCGTGAGCGGAACTGTCAGAAATAACCCGGAATCCGAAATCGTCCCTAAGTAACGACCAAAGAACGTCAGTACACTCGCCTCATTGGGTTGAATGATTGTCAGCGATGAAGCTGCCAATAACGCTAACAACACCAAAATGGTTCCGAAAACAACAGCGCTTGGACTATCATTAACACTGCCAATATATAGTAACCAAATGCCACCTAAGAACGCGATGACGGCAACAATTAATCCCAGAAAACCATTCACATGAAATACTGATTTTTCCTTCATTTGGACACCCCCTCAAAGTCATCATATCACATGCGCCTGGAGAAAATAAAAAAGTTGCCAACTATAAATTGGCAACTTTTTTAGTGTTACTTGATTTCAACAAGCCATGCATCTGCTTCGTTCTCACTGTTCAAAGCTTCAACATCGTCTTCGAGCTTAGGATTTACAGCAGTGACACTGCCAGTAACTGGACTTTCAATATCAGAAACCGCTTTTTCAGCTTCTAAGCTGATCAGCGTCGCACCCTTTTCTACTTGATCACCAACACTTGGTAATTTTGCAAACGTGACATTTCCTAGCTCGTCTTGACCAGCTTTGGTTAATCCCACTCGAGTGACGCCTGAAAGATCTTTTGTCCATAAGTACTTTGCTTGTTCCTGCATGTGAAAGACTCCTTCTCTACTTAAATTTCTCGTTACGACTAAACATGTAACTTCTATAATGATACCGCATCGACATGATTAAGCCAATACCTATCAGGTTCCCGATAAGCGCAGAACCCCCTTGACTTACGAATGGAAGCGGTATCCCAGTCAGTGGTAACAGACCGATACTCATTCCGATATTTTCAAAAACATGGAAAAGAATCATCATGATGACACCGGTAGAAATGTAAGCGTAGAAAACGTTCTTGGTATCGAACGTCACCCGAATCATTTGGTAAATCAACAAGAAATAAAGAAAGATCAAAATACAACCACCAATGAAGCCGAAGTTTTCTCCGACAACTGAGAAAACCATATCTGATTCCCGAACAGGTACGTAAACATGTGAGGTATTGAAACCGGTCCCGAAAATACCACCTGATCCAATTGCCTTCATACTTTGCCATAACTGGTAACCTTCATTTGATACTTCAGCAGCGGGATGCAACCAGGTATCCACCCGATCAAATTGATAAGATTGGAAACCCACATGTTCTAGAATTTTACGACCTGCATCACTCACGACCAGTGCTAAGGCTGTACCACCCACAATGGCAATGGCGGAGAACGCTGGTACTAAAATCTTCCAGGTAATTCCCGCCACTAGGGCCACTCCTCCAGTGATGGCAAAGAAGACCAGCATCGTTCCGAAGTCATTTTGTAGTTTCAACAGGATAGCAACTGGCGCTAACCACATAATCAACTTCCCAATTAAAATCCAACCTGACCTTGCATTGTGAACTGGATAATCGCGGTTGTGTTCCGATACTTGTCTTGCCAACATCAAAATAAATGCGGGCTTCATAACCTCTGACGGTTGAAATGTCAGAGGTCCAATTGCGAACCAAGAACGGGCCCCGGTTTGTAAATAATACCCGCGACTGTAAAAAATAAGAACCAATGCCAGGAGTAACAGCCCACCCCAGTAGGCAATTGGTGCAATTTTCCATAATTGTTCCGAGTCAAATTGCATAATGACCGCAATAGCAATTGAACCAATGATGTACCAAACCAATTGCGAAATGATTTGCTTGGTAATGCTTGTCCCACTTGTATCATGAGACGCCGCAACGTAAATTGAAGCCAGCCCTATAATGGCTAGCATTAGCACACAAAAAATAATCCCATAATCAATTCGTGATTCAATTTCACCGTCGTTTTCGCGTGTTTCTTCTGCCAACACAGCGCCTCCTTTCAATCAAATTATAATAACCCATGTGATAATCAAACACGCCTACCACCTGAGTTTAATTAAAAATTAACGGGTTTTAACCGTGGTGCAAGTTGTATTTCATTAATAAAGATTCAACGGCTTCATCCAGCGTCTTGAAACGCATCGTACTTTCGCCTTCCAGCTTAGCATCGAAACGATCTTCTACTGGACGGACTTCACCAATCTTTGTTTGTCCTACTAAAACATCGGTAATCGTAACGCCGGCATCTTCATGTTCTTCGATGTTGACCTCGATTGGTCGGTTCTTTTTTGACATACTAATCTCCTCATTTGTTTAAATGCATTTCTTCGCGGTAAGCTTCCGCCGCTTTGGTATTGCGCCGTAAACTAAAGTGTTCGGATACTGGATCGTACCCACCCTTCACAAACGGATGGCAACGTAAGATTCGCGCAATTCCCATCAAGAGGCCCTTAAATGCACCGTGCTTACTCAAGGCCTGAATCATATAACTTGAGCATGTCGGTGAATAACGACAACTTGGTGGAAACATCGGCGAGATGAATCGTTGATAGCCTTTAACCATCAAAATCAATAGTTTTTTCATATGACCTCTCTTATTCAGATCGAGTCTACTTCTTAGTTGTTCCCATGTGCTCCAACAAAATACCAGCACCCTTGGCAACGTTGTCTAATGGACTTTCTGAAATGATGACAGGAACTTTGAGTTCGGCAGCAAACAATTTGTCAATGCCTGATAAGAGCGCACCACCACCGGTTAGCATAATGCCGCGATCAATGATATCAGCTGCTAGTTCTGGTGGTGTGACTTCGAGAACATCCTTTGCAGCCTGCACAATTTGTAAAATTGTATCATGCAATGCTTCTTCAACTTCGTCAGATGTAATCGTCAATGACTTTGGCATCCCAGAAATTGAATCGCGACCGCGAATCTCCATTTCGGTTGTCTCACTGGCACCAGGATATGCCGAACCAATCGTCATCTTAATCTTTTCAGCAGTCCGTTCACCAATCGTCATGTTGTACTTACGCTTGATGTGCACCATAATATTCAAATTCATTTCGTCACCAGCTACTCGAACTGAGTTGCTAGCCACAATATCGCCCAGTGACAGTACTGCGATATCACTGGTACCACCACCCATATCGATAACCATGTTACCGCTAGGCTTGAAAATGTCCATACCGGCCCCAACAGCAGCAACCTTTGGCTCTGCTTCAAGGTAAACCTTAGCCCCGCCTGATTTTTCGGCAGCTTGAATAATTGCTTTTCGTTCAATTTCAGTAATGTTAGTTGGGGCACAAATCATGATGTTTGGCTTCGACATGAATCCCTTCACACTTAACTTACTAATGAAGTAAGAAAGCATTGCTTCGGTAATATCAAAGTCCGAAATAACCCCATCCTTCAAGGGACGAATGGCACGGATATTGCTTGGCGTACGGCCAACCATGCGATAGGCTTCTGATCCCACTGCGAGCACCTTATCCGTTTTTGTATCGATCGCAACGACTGAGGGTTCATTCAAAACAATCCCCTTACCCACTACGTACAGTAAAACATTTGCTGTCCCTAAATCTATACCGATATCTTTTGCCATTCTTGTTATTCCTCCTGAATTAATCAAATTCCAACCGCTAAATTATACCATATTTCGCTGTTCTTGAATTTTATGATTTCATAAAAAAACCGGCACATCGCTGCGCCGGAATGTTCAACATAACGTTACTTTTGTTCGTTTACTTTACTTTTGATGGTAACGGTTTGCGGATCCTCAACATCAACTCGTTTGATTTCCGCACCTAGTGCCTTAAGCTTCAAATGGAATTCGTAGTAACCACGATCCAAATACTTCAAGTTAGTCACTTGCGTATAGCCATTTGCGACTAAGCCCGCCAAAATGAGTGCGGCAGCTGCACGAAGGTCGGTTGCACCAACTTCCGCTCCATTGAAATCAGTTGGGCCATACATCATGACCGTCCGTCCTTCAATCTTGTAGTTTGCATTCATCCGTCGTAACTCTTCCATGTGCATAAAGCGGTTTTCAAAAACCGTTTCAGTCATCGTGCTTGTGCCTTGCGCAGCTAACTGTAAAATGGTCATTTGCGGCTGCATATCCGTTGGGAAACCAGGATGTGGCAAGGTCTTAACGTTTGTTGGCTTCAATATTTCTGGTCCAACAACCCGAACGCCGCGATCCTCTTCGGTAACAGTCGCACCCATTTCCTCTAATTTAAAAATCAAAGGCTTGTTATGCTCAACAATTCCATCTTCAACAAGGACATTTCCCTTGGTTAAGGCTGCAGCAACCATGAAGGTACCAGCTTCAATCCGGTCCTGCACGATACCGTGTTCCATACCGTGCATGGCTTTAACACCTTCAACCCGAATGGTTTCGGTTCCGGCACCGCGGACAATGGCACCCATTTTGTTCAGTGCATTGGCAAGGTCAACAATTTCAGGCTCACGGGCAACGTTTTCAATCACGGTCGTCCCTTTTGCCAGAGTAGCAGCCATCACAATATTTTGTGTTGCACCAACACTTGGGAAGTCTAAATAGATGTGAGTGCCCTTGAGTTCATTTGCAAAAGCTTCAATATAACCATCGTGCTGTTCAATCTTAGCGCCCAAAGCTTCAAAGCCCTTCAAATGAAGGTCAACTGGACGGCTACCAATAGCACAGCCACCTGGCATTGCAACTTTAGCGTGACCATAACGAGCCAATAATGGACCCATGACCACGATTGAAGCCCTCATTTTTGAAACATATTCAAATGGCGCTTCGGTTGAAAGCTTTCTAGCGGCGTTCAAAACGATTTGGCGCTTTTCTTCATTGAAGTCCACGTTGACGTTCAAAAACCGTAAGACGTTGTTCATCGTATATACATCAGATAAAACTGGAACGTTTGTAAGTTCCACTAAGCCATCACTAGCCAAGATTGAAGCTGCCAGAATTGGCAAAACCGCATTCTTAGCACCTTCAATTTTTACAGTACCCTTAAGTGGGTTACCGCCATGCACAATGATTTTTTCCATGGGAGTGCCTCCGTCATATGAATTATTTCACTAAAAAGATTACATTCTGTACGTTATTGATAAAGTTTAAGAAGAAGCTGCTACACGTATAGCCAATAGCCACTGATAACATAACAATCAGGGTTTTCGCCTGGCTGGGGTACAATTGCATGCGTCGCTCAATATGTAAGCCTTGAATAGACCAAAATGCAATTAAGATAAAAGCCAAATGGCTAATCAAATTAATCAAAGATTGTGTACCAATAGATTGCATACAAATAATTCCTTTCAGTACCTAAATTTCAATATAACATATAATTGTAAGATTGTCTTGCCTATCACTAGAGTAGCGCAATTTGTAATATTACAAAAGTTATTTGCACTATAAAAAAGAGGCTATCAGATAGATAACCTCTTTTGGGATTATTACTTATTTGCCACATTGATTCGATTAATGGCACGGCGGAGGGCAACCTCTGCACGGCGCATAGAATCTGAATCTTGGGCTTCTTTTGCTTTACGGATCCGCTCTTCAGCACGTTTACGCGCACCTTCAGCACGGGTCACATCAATGTCGCCTTGCTTTTCAGCACTATCGGCAACAATGGTTGCAACATTGTCGGAAAATTCGATAAAACCACCATTGACGGCGATTTCGTTTTTATTACCATCGTCCCGAAGAACTCGCGCTTCGTCAACTGCTAATGAAGCAATGACAGGAACGTGGTTTGGCATGATACCCAACTCACCAGTCGTTGTTTTCACAACGAGTAGTGAAGTTTGACCATCATACACTTTACCATCAGGAGTTACGATACTAACGGTTAATACTGATTGATTATCAGCCAATTAGAACCCTCCCTATTTGGTTGCGTCAGCAGTCATTTTCTTGGCGTTAGCAACAACGTCTTCAATTGGACCACAGTTACGGAAAGCATCTTCAGGAAGATCATCGTGCTTACCATCCAAGATTTCCTTGAAGCTACGCACAGTATCTTCAACAGGCACATACTTACCAGGTAAACCAGTAAATTGTTCAGCAACGCTAAATGATTGTGATAAGAAGAATTGAATACGACGAGCACGGTTAACAATCGTCTTTTCTTCATCAGATAATTCATCCATACCTAAGATAGAGATGATATCTTGCAATTCACGGTAACGTTGAAGCACACGTTGAACTTCAGTAGCTACTTCATAATGTTCTTGACCAACAACTTGTGGGTCAAGTGCAGTTGAAGTAGAAGCCAAAGGATCAACGGCTGGGTAAATACCTTGTTGCGTCAATGAACGTTCCAAGTTAGTGGTAGCATCCAAGTGAGCAAATGTCGTTGCTGGCGCAGGGTCGGTATAATCATCGGCAGGAACGTAAACGGCTTGGATAGAAGTGATTGAACCCTTCTTCGTTGACGTAATTCGTTCTTGTAATTGACCCATTTCAGTAGCCAACGTTGGTTGGTAACCAACGGCTGAAGGAATACGACCAAGTAAGGCAGAAACTTCCATACCAGCTTGAGTAAACCGGAAAATGTTATCGATGAACAAGAGCACATCTTGTCCCTTGACATCACGGAAGTATTCAGCGATGGTCAAACCAGTCAAGGCAACCCGCATACGGGCACCAGGAGGTTCGTTCATTTGACCATAAACCATGGCAGTCTTTTCAAGAACGCCTGATTCCTTCATTTCAAAGTACATATCGTTACCTTCACGGGTACGTTCGCCGACACCAGTGAAGACAGAGATACCATTGTGACCTTGAGCAATGTTATGAATTAATTCTTGAATTAAAACGGTCTTACCAACACCGGCACCACCGAACAATCCAATCTTACCACCACGAACATATGGGGCAAGCAGGTCAATAACCTTAATTCCAGTTTCCAAAATTTCTGATGTAGGACTTAATTCATCGTATGCAGGTGCATCACGGTGAATTTCCCGACGTTCAGCGTCGGGTCCAAAGCTTTCGCCACCATCGATCGTATCTCCGAGAACGTTAAACACACGACCCAAAGTTTCGTCACCAACAGGAACTGAAATAGAAGCGTTTGTGTTTTCTACTTCCATTCCACGACGTAAACCATCTGTACCATCCATGGCAATTGTTCTCATAACACCGTCACCCAATTCAAGGATAACTTCAGTTACAAGGACGCTACCATCATCTTTTTTGATGTTTAAGGCAGTATTAATGTCGGGTAATTTTTCGTTCAACGGGAATTCAACGTCGACGACTGGTCCAATAACTTGTACAACTTTGCCAGTACTCATTTCTTAATTTTCCTCCCGTTCATTATTGATTTAATGCTTCCTGACCACCGGTAATTTCGGTGATTTCAGTCGTAATAGCGGCTTGACGCGCTCTGTTATACTTCAATTCAAGCTGTGAGATTAAGTCTGTTGCATTGTCTGAAGCAGACTTCATAGCAGTTGAGCTTGCAGCATGTTCAGCAGTTTTCGCGTCTAAAATCGCCCCAAAAATCAAACTTTCAGCGTACTGTGGTAAAACCACTTGAAGAACATCCTCGATTGAAGGTTCCACATCGTACGACTTAGAAAGCTGCTTTTCTTCAACTTCTTCTGATTTAGCAGAGTCAAGAGCTTCTTGGTCTACTGGTAGCATCTTTTCACCACGGAAGTCAGAAGTCAATCGGTTAACAAAATGGTTGTAGCAAACAAACAATTCGTCAAATTCGCCGTTATCATACATATTTGAAACTGTCTTTACGATTTCACGGACTTCGTTAAATGTTGGAATATCGCTAACACCACGGTATTCATAAGCAACATTTTCGCCACGCTTCTTGTAAAAATCAGCTCCGGTACCACCCACTGCTAAAATGACATAGTCATCATTACCAGCTTGGCGATCCTTAATGAATGTATTCGTATCACGAATAACGTTACTGTTGTAGCTTCCCACCATGCCTCGATCAGAAGTAACGACTAAATAAGCAGTCTTCTTAACTGTTCGATCCGATTGTAAGTTACTAGAAGCATCATTCAATAGTTGGGACTTGGCGAGGTGCATTACTACGGCTTTAACCCGGGACACGTAGTCCTGGTAGCCAATGGCTGACTTCTGAATCTGATTCAATTTAGACGTCTGAACCATTTGCATGGCAGTCGTAATTTGTCTTGTGTTCTTAGTTGAGGCAATGCGATGTTGGACATCGCTAATTGATTCAGCCATTACTATTCACCATCCTTCCCAACTACTTTATTTGTTTGATTCAGCTAATTGGTCTTCGCTTGCTGAGCCTTGGAAGGTATCAGCAAATTCTTTAACGGCAGCCTTCAACTTGTCAGTATCAGGAAGTTGACCAGTTGATGCGATGCCATCCAACAAGTCCTTGTGAGAGCCATCGAAGTAATCGAATAAGCCATCTTGGAATGCCAAAATGTCATCTAATTCAATACTGTCCAAGAAACCGTTTGTCAATGCGAAGAGGATCAGAACTTGCTTTTCAACAGCAAGTGGTGAATGAAGTGGTTGCTTCAATACTTCAACCGTACGGGCCCCACGGTTCAACTTAGCTTGCGTTGCAGCATCCAAGTCTGAACCGAATTGGGCAAATGACTCAAGTTCATGGTATGAAGCAAGGTCCAGACGTAATGTACCGGCAACCTTCTTCATAGCTTTAACTTGAGCATCCCCACCAACACGAGAAACAGATGTACCAGCATCAATAGCTGGACGAACACCTGAATAGAATGAATCGCTATCCAAGAAGATTTGACCATCAGTAATCGAAATAACGTTAGTTGGAATGTAGGCAGAAACATCTCCGGCCTTGGTTTCAATGATTGGTAAAGCAGTCATTGAACCACCACCGAGGGCGTCACTCAACTTAGCTGCACGTTCAAGTAAACGTGAGTGGGTGTAGAAGATATCACCAGGATAAGCTTCACGACCAGGAGGACGACGAAGAATCAATGAAAGTTCACGGTAAGCATCAGCTTGCTTTGAAAGATCATCGTACACGATCAAAACGTGCTTGCCATTGTACATGAACTCTTCACCCATCGCTGCACCAGCATATGGTGCGATGTAAAGCAATGGTGCTGGTTCGGATGGCCCGGCACTCACAACGATTGTGTAATCCATGGCACCAAACTTACGAAGGGTCTCAACTTGTGAACGTACAGTTGAATCCTTTTGACCAATGGCAACATAGATACAAATCATGTCTTGATCTTTTTGGTTAATGATTGTGTCAATGGCAACAGTTGTCTTACCTGTCTTACGGTCACCAATGATCAACTCACGTTGTCCACGACCAATTGGGACAAGTGAATCAATGGCTTTCATACCCGTTTGAAGAGGTTCTGAAACGGATTTACGTTCCATGACACCTGGGGCCTTCTTTTCAATAGGACGAGTGTGATCAGTAGCGATTGCACCCTTTCCATCGATTGGTTGTCCCAAAGAGTTAACAACGCGGCCAATCATAGCTTCTCCAACTGGAACTTCCATGATTCGGCCGGTTCTCTTAACTGTATCGCCTTCAGTGATCTTAGTGAAGTCACCCAGCACAACGATACCAACGTCATTGCTTTCAAGGTTTTGAGCCATTCCGTAAACTCCGTCATTAAATTCAAGAAGTTCACCTGATAATGCGTTCTCAAGACCATGAGCTCTGGCAATACCATCACCAACGTAGGTAACCGTACCAGTTTCTTCAACTGAGAGCTCATCTTTGTAGTTTTCTAATTGTTGTTTAATTAGAGCACTGATTTCCTCAGCTTTAATGCTCATAAAAGTTTCACCTCTTTATTAGATATCTTTATCCTAACAATGTACGGCGAATTTGAGCTAACTTGGTTTGCAAGCTACCATCAAAAATCTTGCCGGCAGACTTCATTACGACGCCACCTAAGATGTTTTCGTCAACTTTACTTTTTAGAATAACTTGTTTTGCACCAACCCGTTTACCAAATTCATCAGCTAACCGCTTCTCTTGAGCTTCATCAAGTGAAACAGCTGTGATGACTTCCGCATGGATGGTTTGATTTTTTTCGTTATAAAGTACTTCAAATTGATCAATGATCGATACAAGATAATTCATCCGACCATAATCAAACGCCATCTTCATGAAGTTCTTAACGTACTTCGAATCGACGTTGTCAATGATGGGCGTCACTAAACTTGTTCTATCGGTTTCTGACAAAGCGGCACCAGATAAGATAGCACCGAGTTGTGGGTTGTCCTGAAAGACAAGACGAATTTGTTTTAATTCCTCGTAACCAGAATCAAGTTCATTGTTTTCAGTCAGCACTTCAAAGAGTGCTTTAGAATAACGTTTGGCTACTGTCATTTCATCAAGACTCATTATGCTTCCCCAACCCTTCGATATAAGAATCGATCAATGCTTTTTGATCATCTGCTTTTAACTCTTTTTGAATGATCTTGGAAGCAATCTCAATAGATAGATCAGCTACATCATTCTTCGCATTTGCTAAAGCGTCTTGACGCTCTTGTTCGATATCCTTTTGTGCATTGGACTTCAAAACTTGAACGTCGGATTGAGCAGCAGCAACAAGACTGGCACGTTGCTCTTGGCCTTGCTTTTTAGCGTCACTAACGATGCTGGTCGCTTCTTTATGAGAATTAGCTAAAGCTTCTTGACGTTGCTCAGCAAGCTTTGCGGCTTCTGCACGAGATTGTTCAGCGGAGTCGATGTCATTGGCAATTTTGTCTGCTCGATCTTGCATCATTTTCGTAACTGGCTTCCAAGCAACAAGCTTGATAGCCCACATTAAGATAATGAAACAGATTGCAAAGAACAACATGTCACCAAGTGCTAGACCCACTCCGGGTACAATGGTTAAATGTGCGAGCATCTATTGACACCTCCTTTACTTTCGATTTGTGATTCATAAGTTAATTGAAATTACTTGCTCATAACTAACAAAGCAACAACGAAAGCAATGATAGGCATAGCTTCAACAAGACCCACACCAATAAACATGTTTGAGCGAAGTTCACCTGAAAGTTCTGGTTGACGAGTCATACCTTCTAGCATCTTAGCGATAACGATAGCATCACCGATACCACCACCAATAGCGGCACCAAACATAGCGATTCCTGCAGCAATAGCTCCCATAATAAATGTTCCTCCTAAAAAATTCGTAGTTTTAAAATATATTACTCAATTTCAAGTTTCTTAGCGATATAAACCGATGACAAGGTCAAGAAGACATAAGCTTGAATTGCGCCAAGGAATAACGAGAATCCTTGCCAAGCCATTGCAATCGGAGCCGACACAATGATTGTTGCAATTCCATGTGAAAATGCCATCTCACCAATAATCTTCAGCAACATTTCGCCGGAATAAATAACACCGAAGATACGAAGACCTAAAGTTAGGAAGTTCGTAAACTCTTCAAAGATACTAATTGGCAACCAAAAAACAAATGGTGATAAATAGTTCTTAAAATGTTGCTTGTAACCCAACTTATGAACCCCCATGTATTGTGCAATTAGCGCTGTCGCAAGCGAGAACGTTAACGTAACAATCGGGTCTGACGTTGGGCTTCGAACATAATCTTTTCCGCCAACAGCAATCTGAATAAACAGACCTAACTCATTAGAAACGAAAAGGAATAAAAATAGCGTGAATCCATAAAGTCCAAATGCAGAAACTTCATGACCAGGAATTTGTCCCTTTAAAATGCCGTTAGTGAAATCGATTATCCATTCCAAAACGTTTTGCCCCTTACTCGGCTTCATCGTGATTTTACGCGATAGCGCGAAAACCAATAAGAAGACCAAAATAAAGGCGACCAAACCAGAAATGATGTTTGTCGCATTAAACGTTAATCCCAAAAATTCAAAGGTTGGAACTGAAGATGGATCACCCACAGAAAATCACCTCTTTTCGCAAGCAGATGTGACGTTTATTCCGCACTGTTATCATGTTAAACAACAGTTCAGGAACTCATGTCAGTTGTGAATGTGACGTATTACTTCGCATTCGAAACACACATGAAATCATACCACCTATTTTTGGAAAATACAAAGTAAACTTGGCAATTTTTCCACCCATAAAACGGGATATTTTGGCGATAATGTTACAGAAAAAGCTGATTATCGGGACTGCTCCGAGTCAAGTAGACAGTTCAAATAATTAAAATAGCTATGCAGTTTTTAGAATGGCATGATTCCGAAATTCTTTCGGGGTCATGCCAT
>NZ_BBJM01000014.1 GCF_000740055.1 Secundilactobacillus oryzae JCM 18671
GAACCAAGCAAGAACCAAAAAAAGAGTAATTTCAAGGGCTGTTTAGCCTTTGAAATTACTCTATAAATTGTTCATCAACAGGATTTGACAAAGAGCCATTTTTTTCTCAGATGCTTTTTGTATCCAACAATTAAATATCATTCGTTAATTCGCTGCGGGCGTTCTCTATTGTAGAGCCAAAGGCAATTTCGCCCCCGATTTGTTGCTGGGAGGTACCTGAAACTTGATTGATTCGTAACTGCTCAAATGGATAAGTAAACGACATGACAGCGACCCGATCTGGTTTCAAATTCACTTTAAATTCAGTCAGAATATCCTCGTCAAGAAGACCTAGCTTTTGCTGAGCTAAAATACGAATCCAGTTAATACCTGTCACCTTATTAAGAAAAGCCAATTCGGTTAGTCTCACCGGTCTAATCCCAGTCAATTCAATTTCAGATTCAGTTTGCAGGAACAAGACTTGGACAATCCCCCTCAAATCACGTGAGTTGGCCTCTTTCATTGCCTTATCAATTAGGACTTGTTGCTCTTCTGATTTCAATGTTGGCGGAGTCTTAAATCCGGCAACTCGGTCCAGCTGATTGGAATGATCCTGACTGACCAAACGCGTCAATTCAATTGGGACCGCTTGTTTATCGGTAACAAACAGACTCACACTCAAATTAGCTCGTTCTGCCAGTTCAACGCCCAATGCTTGATCTGGTGGTAAAATGACAATTTTTTGATGCCGTTTTTTGAGTTCACGAGTCAGATAATGTCGATTTCCGGGAATGAAAATAATTTCCGGTTTTTCGAGCTCAATAATATTCAAAACTTCACCCAATTGGATCGGCTCGATATACTGTTTATCACTCAACTGAGGCGTCAAGGAAGTTGCATTAGGATTGATATTCATGATAATGGTCTGGTAATTCAACTTACGCAGTTGGTTCAATAGTGTCACCGTAAAATAATCGGCAGCAGAGTTTGGTCCAAGTTGATTACCACCACGTCCCACTACCAAAGCCGATTTTTCAGGTAATTTCTGCGATTCATTTTCGATCTCAAAGGTACTGTAGAAAATCGTCGAAAGTTTTTCGAATTCACCCGCCGTGGGTTCAATTGATTTATAGGTCGGTAAAATATGGTTGTCACGCTCTAACTGACGAAGATCGTCAAATGGCATGTGCCAAATACCAGCAACCATCCCATCACCAAAACCAAAGTACTTGGCACGTTCCAAAACGCTGACATCCATTGGATGATCTTGAATTTCAGCTTCAAGTTCAATGATGTGCTTCAACTTATAAAAATAAAATGGATCAATTTTGGTTAACTCAGAAAGTTCATCCACTTGGTAATTTCTTCTAAGTGCTTCAAACAACACATAAATTCGATTAGAGCGCGGGTGAATCAGTTGGTCAATAAGTTGATTATCGGACAGCTGGATCTTTGGGAGTAAGTCTTTTGGACTTAACTGTGAAGAACGCAGTGATTTTAAGATAGCTTCTTCTGTACTTCGTCCCACACCAACAGTTGAACCAACAGATTTCATAATCGTATCTAAATGGTCGTCCGCTTCAGGAATATCTTGAAATGGCCAAATCGGCATTCTAGCTAAAACATGGTCCACCGTTGGCTCCATAATGGTAATTTGCTTGGCGTAGTTGTCTGGTAACTTAATCTCCGCTAGCTTTAAATCGGTCGCTAAATTAGCGATGACAGTCGCAAGTGGGTATCCGGTTCCCTTAGCGGCTAGAGCGACACTCCTATCGACGTAAGGACTAATTTTAGTCATAAAATAACTGTGATCTTCACTATTTAGGGCAAATTGAACATGTAGTGCTCCAGTGATTTTAAGCGCCTGAATAATCTGCAACGTGGCCGTTCGTAATGATTGAAACTCCAAATCAGTCAACGTTTGCGTTGGAATAAATGAAATGGAGTCACCAGAGTGAATACCAATGGGGTCCATGTTTTCAATCCCACTAATCAAAACCCCTGTACCACTCGAATCTCGAATTGCGACCATTTCAATTTCTTTATTACCCACGATACTTTGCTCAATGACTGCTTGATGCACTCGCGACTCTTCAAATCCAGTTTCAAGCGCGTCATCTAAATCAGATTCATTTTCGCAGAGCTTACGATTGGCATCACCCCGAGGTGACACGGATTTTACAATCACGGGGTATCCAATTTCACGAACCACATCAAAAGCCTCGTCAAAATCCTGAACCACTTTCGAGCGAATGACTGGTTGATTGATACGATTCAAAAATTGCTGCATCAAGGCAGGATTGCTAACTTGTTGCAGTGCAACTGGTGGTATACCTAAAATACGAACCTGATTTTCACCTAATATCCCCGTTTCTAAAAGCTCCTGTGTCACACGAATAGCGAGTAAGCCTCCAACAGTTGGTAAAATGGCATCTGGCTGCTCTTTTTCAATAATTTTACGAGCATTATCAACATTGACTGCTTGAATAAACATGTTACTAGGCTGAACCGATTCCAGCGCAACAGAATACGGGTTGTTATCTAGCAGTAAAGTTTTAATCCCCAAGCTTTGAAATGTTTGAATGGTTTGAAAAATGACACTATCAAGTTCAGTTTCATGGCCAATATCAGTTGGACCACCACCAAGGATTAGGACCTTTTGAATTTTATTAATCATGCTCACTCCTCTCTAGCGCAATCAAAATGATTTGATTCGTTTTTATTCTCGATTGCCATCTAATATTTCAACAAATTCGTCAAAAATATCAATGGCATCATCTGGTCCAGGAGCCGCATCTGGGAAAAATTGCACAGAAAAAGCAGGATAATCCCGATGTCTTAACCCCTGAACTGTTCCATTAATTAAATCGATATGGGTAATGATGAGCTGGTCCCGATCAACTGATTTAGGATCAATGGCATAACCCTGTCCTTCCGCAGCAAAAATAACTTGGTTCGTAATAATGCGACGGATTGGATGGTTGGCACCGTGGTGTTCGGAAGCCATTTCTGTGACTTCCGCGTTATTTGCAAGCGCAAATAATTCATGGCCTAAGCCAATCGCAAATAATGGCATTTTTGACTGAATATCCTGAATCATCTCCAACACACTATTGGGCATGTCAAATGGTGATCCGGGGCCCGTTGATAAAATAACACCATCTGGATCAAGATTACTGATTTCTTCCGCTGTCGCAGACCAAGGCAATACCGTTACGTTACAGTTTCGCTTGGATAATTGCCGTAGAATACCATTTTTAAGTCCAAAATCCACCACAACGACATTCCGCCCCGTGTTGGGGTTGGGATAAGGCTTGGGTGTTGAGACCTGAGCCACTTGCTGATTCGTCAAAACGGTCGCATTTAATTGATCGAAGGCATGATCATCCGCCACGTCAACAATACTTCCTTTAATGGTACCGGTTTGTCGTAATTTACGAATGAGGTAACGTGTATCGATACCACTAATACCCGGAATATTGTTTTGTTTCAAGAATTCGTCAAGCGAGAGTCGCCGGTGTCGATTTTTCGAAATGCTGGCTAAGTCTCGCACCACCATACCCTTTGCGGTCGGTAGAATTGATTCATAACTATCATGTGTAATCCCAGTACTACCAATCGTTGGCTGAGAAAAAACGATAATTTGATTGTGATAAATTTGATTGGTGACGATTTGCTGATACCCAGTCATGCTTGTATTAAAGACAACCTGTCCCGTTGTCGTCGCACCAGACCCGAAGCCTTCTCCTTTAAATGCGGAGCCATCTTCAAGTATTAAATATCGTTCCGTCATTTAAATCCTCTCCTAAATACATGACCGCAATCTTTATTTATGTATAATGTCGACCGCGTCTCGTCCGTCAATTTCTTCTACAGAAACTCGGATACGTTCTTTTTGAGAACTTGGAATATTTTTACCGACAAAATCTGCCCGAATTGGCAGTTCACGATGGCCACGATCAACCAAAATAGCCAGATTGATACTTTCGGGTCTACCCATATCAATAATTGCGCTTAAGGCCGCCCGAATTGTGCGTCCAGTATAAAGTACGTCATCGACAAGGATTACCTTTTTTCCTTCAACAGAAAAATCAACATTTTCTGCAGTGACCTTTGGATCGGTTTCCTTGCTATCGTGCTCGATATCGTCACGATACATTGAAATATCAAGTTCGCCCACTGGAATTTCAGTACCCTCTAGCTGTTTAAGTCGGTTTGCGATTCTTTGAGCAAGGTAAAACCCTCGCGTCTTCACGCCTAAAATGACTAAATCATCAATACCTTTATTGTGTTCGATAATTTCATAGGTAATACGGGTCAGTGCCCGTTGCATTGCCATAGCGTCTACGACTGCTTTAGCCATTACGATATCCTCCTAAAATAAATTGTTGGTCACGTCAAATCTCAAAAAGTTTATTAAATTAAGTAAAGCATAAAACCGAGCTTTTTTAAAGGTGGTCGTCCTGCTTAATTCCAGCTTGGTGCCGAAGTTTCGTCACCATGGCTTGAAATTCCTCAGGCACCTGAACCGTAAATAGCATCTCTTTCCCGGTTGTTGGATGCGTAAAGCCCAATTCCTTTGCATGTAAATATTGGCCGGTCCCTGGCAGCGTCTTCTTAGGCCCATATAGTGGGTCTCCCGCCAATGGATGACCAATCGATTTCATGTGCACGCGAATTTGATGCGTCCGTCCTGTTTCCAGACGGCAGGCAATCAAGGTGTAGTGAAGATAGCGCTCTAAAACTCGGTAATGCGTTATCGCTGGTCGCCCATCCGCCACAATGGCCATTTGCTTACGATCTTTTGGTGATCTCGCGATTGGTGCGTCAATAGTCCCTGAATCGTTTTTAACAATTCCGTGGACCAGTGCGAGATATTCGCGTTTGTTGGTCTTAGCTTTCAACTGAGCAGCTAAAAACTGGTGTGCATGATCGTTCTTCGCCACCATCAACAAGCCACTCGTATCTTTGTCAATTCGGTGGACGATACCGGGCCGAAATTCACCGTTAATTGTTGATAGCGGACTATGATGAAGCAGCGCATTTACTAAGGTATGGTTGGGATGACCTGCCGATGGATGCACCACCATGCCAGCCGGTTTGTTGACCACAATCACATCATCATCTTCGTAAACGATATCCAAGGGAATGGCTTCAGGCTGCACATCAATGGCCACGGGATCTGGTTTTTGAATCTCAATTAAATCACCAGTAGCCACGGCATACTTAGGCTTTTCAGTTTTTCCATTGACCTTAATTTGGTCAGCTTCGATGGCATTTTTAACTTGGGAACGGCTCCAGTCAGCAAAATGCTCGCTAATAACTTTATCGAGGCGCCCTGATTCCGTCGTAATTTCAAATTGTTCAGTTTCCATTACTTCTTCATTCTTTCTTCGAACAGCATGAATGTAAGCAGGAGAACAACCCCTACTGTTAAACAAGTATCCGCAAAATTAAAAATGGGAAAATGAATAAAATCAAGTTGGAACATGTCCACAACGTATCCTTGTGTTGCACGATCAATAAAATTGCCCAATGTTCCGGCAATCAGTAGTGAAATTGAAAGCGCATATGGCCAATAATGGCGGAAAACCCAAAAGTAATAAATCATGACGGCAAGCGCAAAAACAGTAATAATGGTGAACAACCATTGTTGGCCGCTCAGAATACTCCAGGCAGCACCGTCATTTTGTAAGTTTGTAAGTGAAAGTACCCCAGGTACCAAAACTTTAGTCGCCCCTAAAGCAACACCGGCAACAATCGCATGCTTAATGAGTTGATCAATCACGATAAGTCCGATCATGAGTAAGGTAAATAAAATAATCATAGTCTTCTCCAGTTTGAATGTCGGATATTTTAGAACAAGCCAGTAATCTTACCATTTTCGTCTATATCCATATTTAGTGCAGCAGGTTTCTTTGGTAATCCAGGCATCGTCAAAATTTTCCCGGTTAAGGCGACGATGAAGCCAGCCCCTAACTTAGGAATGAATTCGCGTACATGAATGGTGAAATCAGTTGGTGCCCCTAAAACACTGGCTTCATCCGTGAATGAGTACTGGGTTTTGGCCATACAAACGGGTAACTGATCCCAGCCCCGTGCTTGGAACGTTTTAAGTTGACGGGCAGCCTTAGCCGATAATTCAACCTTTGCACCACCATAAATTCGAGTGACAATCTGTGTCATTTCCGTCATCAAATCATCGTCGTCGTTGTAAAGTGGCTTGAAGGTCGTTGGCTTGGTCTCACAGGCCTCGATAACTCCCGCAGCTAGTTCAGTTGCGCCATCACCACCGTTTGCCCAGACCGTCGTATCATAGGCAGTGACACCCAATTCAGTCTCGACTAGTGCCTTCAGCGTTGCCACTTCGGCATCGGTATCCGAGCTAAAGCGGTTAATGGCCACTACGACCGGAACGCCATATTGGCGCATGTTGGCGACATGCCGTTTGAGGTTCGCACTTCCAACTTTCAATGCCTCCAGATTTTCGACACCCAACTCTGGTAATTTAACTCCTGCATTGTATTTAAGTGCACGAATGGTTGCGACAATGACAATCGTATCGGGCGTTTTTCCTAAATTAGGAACCTTGATATCTAAAAATTTTTCAGCCCCTAAATCGGCGCCAAAGCCCGCCTCAGTTACCGCATAGTCGGCTAATTTTAAAGCAGCGTTAGTGCCCAAAATAGAGTTACAGCCGTGCGCAATGTTGGCAAATGGACCGCCATGAATAATGGCTGGGGTATGCTCCAGCGTTTGAACTAGATTAGGTTTGATGGCATCTTTTAGTAATAAGGCAATCGCACCGCCAACTTGTAAGTCGGCAACGGTCACGGGTTCTTTATCATAAGTGTAGCCAATTAAAATCTTATTTACGCGCCGTTTCAAGTCCATCAGGTCCGTACCCAAACATAAAATTGCCATCAATTCACTGGCAACGGTAATATCAAAGCTTGATTGGCGTGGAACCCCGCCCGTTCGACCTCCAAGACCGGTTACGACGTCTCGGAGTGCACGATCGTTAATATCGAGGACGCGATTCCAGGTAATGGCCCTAGGGTCAATTCCCAGTTCATTGCCTTGGTGAATATGATTATCAATCAGCGCCGCTAACGTATCATGAGCTTCTGTCAGGGCATGCAAATCACCCGTAAAATGCAGATTAATATCTTCCATGGGAATGACTTGGGCCATACCGCCACCTGTAGCGCCACCCTTCATGCCCATTACCGGTCCCAATGAGGGTTCCCGTAGTGCAATTGCGGTCTTCTTACCAGCTTTGGTAAGCGCATCACCCAACCCTACCGTCACGGTCGATTTTCCTTCACCAGCAGGCGTCGGGTTAATCGATGTGACTAGTATTAGTTTATGACCAGCTGTCTTCCCCTGAATGGGTAACTTAATCTTGGCCTTGTTTTCACCATAGTGCTCAATATCTGTATGTGCCAAACCTAATTTAGCCGCGATATCATCGATAGGCTCGCCCGTAGCCGCCTGTGCAATTTCAATATCTGTTTTCAACTGAATAACCCCCTATTTTGAAATAATTGCTTGTAGTTCAATGACCGAGTTTCGTGGCATAATAAAGTTATAAATTTTTCCGTTTGCGACAAAGCCGATTCGGTACTTAGATGTTGTGACGGTCGAAATACCGTCTAACGGAATCTGTGCCCCGCCTCGATTGATCACTTTTTTGATAATCAGCGTGTGGTCCTTAATCACCATGTGGCGATAGTGGATTTCAATCCAACTAATTAGTGCAAACACCACAAAAAATGCAAAGGTAATCCACTGAAAGTGGGTAATCTCAAGCCAAACAACGACGCCGGCAAGAAAAATCATAAACGTCCAGCTCCAGTTAATAATGCTGACAAGCGGACTTGGTTGATATAAAAATCGACGCTCTTGAGTTAACATAACAACGATCCTTTCAAGGAGGAGTAATATGATTACATTATACACTGATGCCGCAACGAATCCTAAAACTAAAGTGAGTGCTTGCGGAGTCTTAATAATTGAAAATAATCAGCAACAACAATTAAAATTTTCCTTACCTACTGGTGATAATCACGAAAGCGAATTTCGTGCAGCTATTAAGGGATTTGAAGCCCTTATTTACCAATACATGATCCCTAGTGAAAAGACTGTCCGTTTTTATACGGACAGTCAGTTATTAGCAGATAGTATTCAGAAACGATATGCCAAGCATTATCAATCCCTATTGGACGACTTACTTGGATTACAAGATCAATTTGCCTTCGTCTTAACTCAGTGGGTACCTGAAAAACAAAATCAAGGCGCTCATCACTTGGCCCTTCAAGAACTTCATTCTCAAGAATGAGGTTCTTATTTTTTACTGATGTAAAGGTTAATATCCTTCTCAAACTTCGACCAATCTGGTTGGCCACCAAAGATGACAGAACCAGCCAATAATTTACCAATAATTGGGCCAGTAGTCAGACCTGAAGAACCAAGCCCGCCTGCAACCATCACCTTATTGAAGAACGGAATGGGACCAAAGAATGGTGCGAAATCACTTGTGTAGCCCCGAGTTCCCACACGCATGCCAGTTACTTTATCAATGGTTAAATCAGCAATCATTTGCTTGGCACTGCGGAACAAATCGTCTTTTGCTTCGCCGGTTGCTTCTAGATTAAAGGTAGCGTCATCTTCATGGGTGGCGCCCACGACTAGTTGACCATTGCCAAACGGAATAAAGTCACGCTCTCCCTCAGGCATCAACACCGGCATAACTTGATGGCTTTCAATATTTTTAACACTCAATTCAATTAATTGCCCTTTTTGAGGACGAACATCAACGTCAATATCCAGCGGTTTTAGTGTCTCCTTCATCCAAGCGCCAGTCGCGACAACCACGCGATCAAATCGTTCTAGTTTACTCCCCATCATCACGTTACCATCAGAATTGAGGGTTACCCGCTGCTGTTTGATGGTTAGATTACGATTCGTTGCAATTTTCAAAAGCGCGTCAATGTATTTCGATCCGTCAAGACGGGCGCCACCGGAAACGAAGACACCGGGTTGAGCGTTTGTTAGTAAGGGGATTCGTTGCGCGACCTCTTCAGCACTCAACTTAAGCACCTCACCCATCTGAGCCGTTTCTGTTCGTCGCTTCTCAGCCAGCAAGTACAAGGCATCTAAATCCGCTTCATCAGTTCGGGTAATAATTGTCCCAGTTTGTTGATAAACCTCGTTATCAAAGTTAGCTTCACGTGCTAATTGGGGTAATAATTCTGCGCCTCGCTTAGCTAGCTCGTACCATTGCTTATTTCGACGCTTAGAAAGCCAAGGTGAAATAATCCCAGCCGCTGCTTTTGTTGCCTGACCAGTTCCATCATCGTACAAGGTTACCTCTTGTTGCTCGTGCCCTGGTAATTGACTTAAATAATAAGCGACTGTTGCACCAACAATGCCACCGCCAATAATTGCCACTTTTTGTGTCATTAAAAAACCTCCACATCAATTTATCTAACTCTATACTAGCACATCCAGTTATGATCGATGGCACAAAAAAAGCCGCCCCGGTCTCGGGAGCGGCAATTTTTATTACTTAAATACTTTGAATTGTTCGTCAGTTGACATGAATTCTTTGTCACCGGCTGGGGCTTCAATAGAACCAAAGTCAAGTTGACCACGAAGACGCCAGTTTTCTGGAATGTTGAATTCTTTTCTAACTAAGTCGTCAATGATTGGGTTGTAATGTTGGATGTTAGCACCAATTCCCATTTCAGCAAAGGTTGTCCAGATTGAGTAAAGGGCCATTCCTAAGCCTTGTTCTGACCAGTCGTAGAAATTGTCAGCGTATAGTGGGAAGTTTTCTTCAAGGCCCTTAACAACATCAGTATCAGTGAAAAGCATAACTGTACCGTATGCTGACTTGAAGCCGTTAATCTTTTGAAGGGTCTTTTGATAAGCTTCTTCAGTAGGTACTTCTGACTTAAGACGGTCAGCAACGATGTCCCATAGCTTATCATGACTACCATCAAATAAGGTTACTGCACGAACAGTTTGGCTGTGAAATGCAGTTGGTGCTTGTTGAACGGCACCTTCAACAGTCTTAACCAATTCGTCTTGTGATTGGTTAACGTTCTTGCCTAAAGCATAAATTGAGCGACGCTTCTTTTGTAAATCGTAAAATTCAGTCATTTTCGTATCCACCTTAATTAATTATTAGATGCTATTGTTCGTTAGCACCCCGTTAATTAAAATAATAACAGCTTACTTTTTGTTAGTAAAGCGAAAAGTGTTAATTTTGACCATTTATCTAATTTTATGACCCCAATATTGGAAGTAGTCTGTTCTCAGAGCTCCGTTATATAGTTTTCGCTTCTTAGTTGCCCGTTCACCATAAAATTGTTCGAAATCAAGATCAGCTGTAATAATGTATTTCGACCAACTCGTTAAAGGCTTGAATGCTTTTCCCATTTGGCGATACATCACTTCAACTTTTTCCTTATCCTTCATTCGTTCACCGTAAGGCGGGTTCGAAATGATGACACCGTTGATCTTGTCCGTCTTGAAATCTTGAACGGCGACCTGCTTAAACTCGATATCATGTAAGACACCGGCTGCGTTAGCGTTAACCTTGGCAACCTCGATCATGGAACCGTCGATATCAGAACCATAGATATCTAAATCAATTTCGTGATTTTCTTGTGTCCGAGCTTCTTCACGCAATTTTTGACTAATTTCCTTATAGTCAGCATGCCAGTCTTCACAAACGAACGAACGGTTAATACCAGGGGCGATGTTACGACCAATTAAAGCCGCTTCAATCGGAATTGTTCCAGAACCACAGGTAGGATCAACTAATGGCATATCTGGCCACCAACTAGTCAGCTTGATTAGTGCAGCCGCCATATTTTCCTTCATTGGCGCAGCACCCTTAGCTTGCCGGTAGCCACGTTTGAAAAGACTGTCACCGGTGGTATCCAGTGTGACCATCACTTGATCATCACGCACGGCAACTTCAACTGGGAATGTTGCACCAGTTTCAGGCAATCTCGTCCGGCGATGATAAACAGCACTTAGCTTATTTACGATAGCTTTCTTGGAAATCGCTTGAATATCCGGCACACTATGCAATTTAGAATTTTTCGAACGACCGTTTACTGGGAATGCAGCATCCATTGGCATGAAATGTTCCCATGGCAAGGCATTAACCTTATCGAATAGCTCTTCAAAAGTGGTCGCCTTAAATTCAGCGATGATAATTTTAATCCGATCAGCTGTCCGCAGCCATAAGTTGGCCTTGATAATGTCTTCCATCGTACCGTCAAACTTAATTCGGCCGTTTTCAACCTGTGTTTGGTACCCCAGATCCTTTAATTCGCGTCCAGCAATTGCTTCAATTCCGGCCGCAGTTGCAGCGTATAAATGAAAAGTTTCCATTACGTTGTCCTCCTGTCTATCTATAGAGTCATTTAGAATAATTTTAGCCATAAAAAAAGCGGGAGCAAGCTCCCGCTACCTGAAGGTGTAAACCTCTGTAAGCCATGTTTTGTGCCTTAGTGAGGTCAGGAAGTCTCACTAAGGTAGTAATCATCTATCTCGAGAGCAAAAGCTCTCCCCCCACATTTCGTTCATTTCCATATGTGAAGCGCCCCTACCGTAGTTTGGGTTGCCCGCTCGAGGGGTTTACCGCGTTCCACCGTTGCTGTTTCCAACAACGTCATCGTCGCTGTGGCACTTTCAAAGATAATCAAGCATAGCCGAAGCCTTAGCTCTTTCTCTTGCCGTAATCCAATAAATTGGATTCCCCGGCTTATTTTTTCACCGAGCACGAACACTACAGGCATCGCAGCCTGTGCGAGCATGGACTTTCCTCAGCCGACATAAGCCGACCGCGATTACTCAAAGTTTACACCTGATTTAATATTACAAACGATGTGAATCATTCGCATTATTATCTAATTGTGAGCCAAAAACGTGTCTTTCCAAGTTGGATAAGCGTTTCAAAATATCCATATTGGAAGCGTTAGAAGCTGGTTGTGTATTTGGCTGAGGGATTGACCCGCCAACAGAAAGTTGCTTAGTTAATTCGTCGACCTTGGCCAACAACCGCGCATTTTCTTCAGAAAGACGTTGATTTGCCTTGCTGTAGCTTTCGTAATCCTTGATGACGTTATCCAAAAAGCTGTCAACATCAGTAGGATCATAGCCACGCATCTTCTGACGAAACTCCTTTTGCAAGATATCTTTAGGAGTAAAATTAATATTTTCCATCGTTAGTTACACCTCATCATCTGTCAAACACCAACATTTATATATGTTATCAGATTTTAGTCACCTTGAAAACCATTATTTAAATTTTCTTGGTATTCAGTTGCCATTTCCTGCAACCAATCGAAATCTAACAACGCTAACTCATATTGCTGTTGAGCCATGTATTTTTTTATCACCTGATAATCGTACTCAGGCTTGCCTTCTTTCTCTATATCATATACTAAAGCTGCCCGTTCTGTATGAGAAAGCATGAAAGTTTGGTAATTTCTTAATTGTTGCGGGCTCTCGTAAGGACTTGCACTCACCGAATCAACAAAATCAGCTTGTAATTTGACCTGAGCTAGTTTCGCTTGATTCGTTTCGTTCCAATTCGAACCGAAGTCTTTAAAAGGGAGCATCATGGCAATTTTAAATTCGGGATATTCTGATTTTAATTCAGCACCCGCTTCTATCGCCCATTGCTCAATGCCAAGCTGTCCCCCGGTAATTAACCAAGTGACGCCAGTTTCAATACTTTCCTTTAAATAGTTTTTAAGTGCATAGTGAATCACTTTAAGTTTAGGATCTTCATTTCCAAAAACACCCAGCTCATAATTTCGATAACCCGTTAGCCAGAGTCGGCTCATTCGAATGCCTCCTTAAGATACATTCAGGGAATTCTCAACACTCCCTTAAGATTCTACTTCTATAATACAATAAAATTCCGGTTTGCTGTATAATACCAGTATTATGTGTCTACACTATAATCTTGAAAGGTGATGCTTCTGGTGGCGATTCGATATCCGAACGGCAAACCGTTCCATAGTCCAGACAACGTCAGCTCCCACAAGAAGTCACCGCTTTCCAAAGCGAGCTTCAGCGATCGTGGGATGACACTTGAGCAAGAAATCAATCAAAGCAATACCTACTACCTCAGTCATGATGTCGCGGTTATTCATAAGAAACCAACGCCCATTCAGATTGTGAATGTTGATTATCCTAAACGAAGTGCTGCCGTGATTAAGGAAGCCTACTTCAAACAAGCATCCACGACTGATTATAATGGTGTTTATCGTGGCTTTTACATTGACTTTGATGTAAAAGAGACCCAAAATAAAACCGCATTTCCATTGCATAATTTTCATCAGCATCAAATCGATCATATGCGACAGTGTATTGCTCACGGGGGAATTTGCTTTGCATTAATTAAATTCGTTTTTCTAGACCAAATTTACTTGCTTAAAGCATCGGATTTATTCAGTTACTGGGACGCGATGGAAAACGACGACGGTCGCAAGTCAATTCCATTAGCTGACGTTCAGAAACTAGGCACCGAAATCAAGTATAAGATTCAACCGCTGATTCCTTATTTAAGTGCGGTAGACCAACTAATCAATGAGATTAGCTAACAAAGGGGAAACAACATGTCATCAAATAATTCAAATCAACCGACTCGAATGAGCCGGAGCAAGCAACAAAAAAAGGCACCTGGCACGGGTCGGGGTTGGCAACGCGTCAAGAAGACCTTGTATATCGTTTTTGCCGCCCTATTTGTCGTTCTTTTAATGGGCATGGGACTGTTCTTCTTCTACGCGCAAAGTGCGCCTAAAGTCACGCAGAGCGAATTGGCCAGCGATACTTCAACGAAGGTGTATGATGCCTCGGGTTCTGTCATTTCCAAGTTAGGGGCCCAAGATCGTAATTACGTCAAAAGTAAAAATATCCCTGGCACACTGAAGCAAGCCGTTGTTTCAATCGAAGACAAGCGTTTCTATAAACATCATGGTGTTGATCCTACCCGTATTATGGGTGCTGCGGTTGCCGATTTAACCGGTTCATCACTTGGTTTACAAGGTGGAAGTACCCTTACCCAACAGCTCGTTAAGCTTTCCGTCTTCTCAACGGCCGCTTCCGACCGAACAATCAAACGAAAAGCTCAGGAAGCTTGGCTAGCATTACAAGTTGAACGGAAGTATTCGAAAGATAAAATTCTCGAGTTTTATATCAACAAAGTTTACATGGGTAACGGCGTTTACGGGATGCAAACAGCTGCTAAGTATTACTATGATACGAAGCTTAGCAACTTGAATCTCTCCCAATTGGCGACCTTAGCCGGAATGCCACAATCTCCAACTTCCTATGATCCAATCAAGTATCCTCAACTCGCTACCCAACGTCGAAATACGGTGTTAACAGCAATGGCGTCCAACAACGTCATTACCGAAGCGCAAGCTAACCAGGCTAAATCAGTGGACATCACAACCGATTTAGTCACCCGTCATTCTGATTCATCTAGAACCAACACCAACGCTAAAGTGATTGACTCTTATCTTAAGAATGTTTACGACGAACTGAAGAAAAAAGGTTATAACACTAATACGGGCGGTCTCAAGGTTTACACAAACTTGGATCTAAGCGCGCAAAAGCATCTATATAACACCGTTAATAATGACTCAACCATTGGTTTCCCAGATAATAAGCTTCAAGTTGGTGCGACAATGGTTAATGCAAAGAACGGTAAAGTAGTCGCAATGATTGGCGGTCGAAAAGTCGGCAATGTCTCCTTTGGTTTCAACCGAGCGACTCGAACCGACCGTTCCAGTGGTTCTACAATGAAACCGCTCATGGATTACGGTCCTGCTATCGAATATCTGAAGTACCCCACTTACCAACCGGTTAGCGATACAGCGTATACGTATTCTGGAACCAACAAACAGCTTTACGATTTTGACCGTAAGTATCAAGGCACCATTACGATGCGCAAAGCATTGGTCGAATCACGAAACATTCCTGCTATTCGAACCTTGGAAGCCGTCGGAATTGATAAAGCAACAACCTTCCTCGGCAAATTGGGCATGACTTTCAAGGATGAGCTTCAACTACAAAATGGTATCGGTGCATATATTTCATCTGAACAGGAAGCTGCTGCCTACGCCGCCTTTTCAAATGGTGGAACCTACTATAAACCATACCTGATTAGCAAAGTCGTCACTTCGGATGGTGAGTCTAAGTCCTTCAAGAGCAAAGGCAAACGAGCTATGTCACCAGCCACAGCATTTATGCTGACTGATATGATGAAGGGTGTTATGACGGATTCAAATGGCTCCGGAACAGCTGCTGACATTTCAGGACTCTACCAAGCTGGTAAAACTGGGACCACCGCTTACCCTGACGAATACGCCAGCTCCGTTCCAGATAGTTCAGTCATGGATTCTTGGATGACCGGCTATACTAAGAATTATTCCCTCTCAGTTTGGACTGGTTATGATCACCAGTTTAAGGCTGGTCACTACATCACTCAGGACCAAACTAAGATTGCTCAGCTCATTTATAAGAGTCAAATGACTTATATGGCACAAAATTCAACAAACGAAAATTGGACGGCGCCTAGCGATGTTGTGCCAGTTCAACGAAACGGCACCACCGAATATTACGTTTCTGGACACCCAGGCACAAGTGCTATTGCCAACTCCGGAGCCACAAATCAATATAGTAGTACTAACAATTCTAGCTCTTCTCGTTACAGTAGCAACAGCCAGGCAACCACTAATTCAGAAAGCGAAAGTTCAACTAGCTCATCAAACGATAGCGAATCGAATACGCAGACTGAACAAACACCTGGTGGCGATGGTACAAACAACGAATCAAGTAATGCAAATTCAACCTCGACTACTGAAGAATAAGAAAAGCCACTAATCATCAATTAAACTTGATGGTTAGTGGCTTTTTTGTCGTCCTCCTGATCAAACAGGTTGGCTAATGATTCGGATTTTGATCCGTAATCTTAAAAATCGGAATTTTTGGTTGAGACCCCTTGTTCACCTTAGATTCAACTTTACCGGTTGAATGTGCATTTCGGTACTTTTGCACCTCTTCAGGGGTTCGAATGTTCCGTTTCTCCCAGTTCATCAAAATCTTATCGATGTACTTGAAGTTATAAACCTGGTTTAAAACCGCCTCTTTAAGGGCTAATTGAATCAAAGTGGGTTGATAACGATCTTCATCAATCCAATTACCAACCGTTTCCAACTCGATTGGCGATAACGTTCGTCCAAATTCTGATTCAAATTGCGCAAACAACTGACGCCGAGTGGTTTGCTGGGTTTCTACCTGGACTTTTTCGATGCTTTGCTCTTCCAAAACGGCTAACTTCTCGTAAAGCAACGAGAAGTCATATACATCATGGGTCAAGCCATCAGCACCTTTTAAACTATCAATGGTTAAAAGCTTCTTTTTAATGAGTTCATGCAGAAGTTGGTAGATAGCCTGTTCAGACTCATCCATGTGTTGGGCAATTTGCTGAATATCGGGGAAATCTTGGCCGTTATCAATGAAAGATTTAACTTGGATGAAGACCAAAAACTCCTGATGGGTCATGTTAAGACGACGATAATTGGCGATGAGCAAATTGTTCAGAACCGTATTACCAGCTTTTACATACGTTTTAAAAAAGTTCGTCATATCATCACCCAATTTCTTTCATGCTGTTTTATGGATAAATTCTGTTTAACAAACGTGGGAATGGAATAGCTTCCCGAACATGTTCCTCACCCGTAATCCAAGTGATTGCGCGTTCGAGCCCTAAACCAAATCCTGAGTGAGGGACGCTACCATACTTACGTAAGTCGAGGTACCAGCTGTATTCCTTTGGATCCAATCCTGCCTTCACAACTTCACTATAGAGATAGTCATAATCGGTTGCCCGTTCTGACCCACCAATAATTTCACCATAGCCTTCTGGTGCCAATAAATCGGCACAAATGACCACGTCGTCACGCGTTGGATGTGGCTTCATGTAGAACGGCTTGATTGCCTTTGGATAGTTTAATACGAAAACTGGTTTGTCGAAATGGTCGGCCAGGAAAGTTTCCTCAGGCGAACCAAAATCGGCACCCCATTCGATATCAAAATCATTGGCCTTCAGCAAGTCAATCGCTTCATCATAGCTAATTCGTGGGAAAGGCAATTGCGTATACTTCTTCAAGGTGTCCACATCACGTTCCAACGTGTTCAGCGCTGAGGCACAGTGATCAATCACATTTTGAACAAGATAGGCAATATAGGTTTCTTGAACCTGTAAACTGTCCTCTTGATGCATAAAGGCCATTTCTGGTTCAATCATCCAAAATTCAATCAAATGACGACGCGTCTTTGATTTTTCAGCACGGAAGGTTGGACCGAATGAAAAGACCTTGTCAAAGGCCATTGCCCCAGCTTCTTCATACAATTGACCTGATTGTGATAGATAAGCGTCACGATCGAAGTATTCCGTATGGAAGAGATCTGATGTCCCTTCTGGCGCACTCCCCGTTAAAATTGGGGCATCAATCTTGGTGAAGCCCTCTTTGTTGAAGAACTCGTATGTTGCCCGAATCACTTCGTTCCGGATTGTCATGATGGCGTGAGGCTTACTTGAACGTAGCCATAAGTGGCGATGGTCCATTAAAAAATCAGTTCCGTGTTCTTTAGGCGTAATTGGGTATTCAGCACTTTCGCCAACAACCTCAATCGCTTCAACTTCGATTTCGTAACCAAACTTAGACCGGGCATCCTCATGAATGACACCGGTAATCAACATACTTGTTTCTTGCTTTAATTCTTTGGCTAGTTGAAAAGTGGCTTCGTCGACGTTGGCCTTAACCACAACGCCTTGGAAGAACTCGGTACCATCTCGTAGTTGCAAGAAGGCAATTTTACCACTAGACCGTTTGTTAGTGAGCCAAGCCCCAATCTGGACCTTCTCATCAACATGATTTTTTGAATCAACGATATTAATTTGCTTCATTTCAGTTCTTTCCTCCACTGCTATTTTTAATCACAAAGTTTTTAATCCGTTCAACACCAGTTTCTAGCTGTTCAAGCGAAAGTGCATAACTTAGCCGGATATGACCAGGCACACCAAATACGATACCATCAACAACGGCCACGTGGGCCTCTGTCAGCAAGCCGGATACGAATTCTGTACTAGATAATTGGGTGAGCGCCAAAGCTTCCTCAATGTTTGGAAACAGGTAAAAGGCGCCTTCCGGTTTTTTAGTTAACCTAAATCCCGGAATGGCAACTAACTTAGGATATATCGTATTCAAACGAGTTTCAAATTCTTTTCGCATTTTTTCAGCTGCAGTGGCACCCGAACGAAAAGCTTCAATCGAAGCATATTGACTTACAGCGGCAGGATTACCAGTTGCATGGGAGACAAAGGCACTAATTGCCTTAATCATTTGAGCATCCCCCATCACAATTCCAATCCGCCATCCGGTCATCGAGTAAGTCTTCGACACCCCGTTAATGATGATGGTTTGCGCTTTAATTTGCTCGCCGAGAGCCCCCATCGAATGGAAAGTTTGGCCGTTATAAACCAATTCACCGTAAATTTCATCCGAGATAATCACGATGCCTTGATGGACCGCCCAGTTACCAAACGCGATAAGCTCATCACGACTATAAATCTCACCAGTCGGATTTTGCGGGCTGTTCAAAATTATTGCCTTGGTCTGATCTGTGGCTTTGGCAGCCAACAGATCCACCGTTAATCGACCATTGGCATCCAATGGCGCGGCTACAGGTTTAGCGCCAGCCAGCTTAATTTGCTCGGCATAACTCACCCAATACGGTTCCGGGAGCAAAACTTCATCCCCTGGATCAAGAATTGCCTGGAATGTTGCATAGAGCGCCATTTTAGCCCCGGTCGTCACGGCGATTTGATCTAAATCATAGTTAAGATGAAAAGCATCAGCAAAATGGTCACTTATGGCCTGCTTCAGCTCTTTTAGGCCACTCGCCGGCGTATAAAAACTAGCCTTACCCGTCTTGATGGCGGTAATTGCGGCTGTTTCAATCACTTCTGGGGTGGTAAAATCCGGCTCACCAATCCCCATATTAATCATGTCGACACCCTCGGCCTGAAGCTGCTTAGCCAGCCCCAACGTTTTCATCGTTGCTGAGGGTTGAATGTCTTGAATCCGTCTTGATAATTTCACTAGCGGGTCCTCCTAGAGATTAATTATTTTCTGCAGTGATTTACCAGTAGTAAACCGAATCGTTTCGTAATTCAACTTGCCCTTTTGGCTTAGATAAGTGACCACCCAGGCCGGCTTACCGTTAAAAATTCCGATTGACGCTCGGAGTACTTTCTTGGGATTGCGTGAACTCCAGATACGTTGTAAGACTTGGTTACGCGTCAAACCATCCTTCTGCTTTAAGACAACCAAGTTACCACCCTTTTGGGGAACAACGACGTAAACTGCTTGCTTCTCCTTGTTCACCCCGTCTACCGTGTAGTAAGTCTTATGCAGGTTCGTCCAATAAACGTCAGACACTTCGGTTACCCCCGCATACTTCTTAGCAAGTGAACTAGCTTGATTTTCTGCTCGCGCATTAGGCGCAATTGACCGATTTAAAATGAACACGCCGGCCAACATCACCACCAATACCACGACTAAAGTGAGAATAATAGGCCGCCGGTAGCTGGAACGTGGCTTTTTCATAACTTCTCTTCTCAATTTATCATTCCTCATTCTTCATTTGTTGGATGATTGTGCTGCTCAAAGAATAACTTCATTTCTTCAGTAATTTGATCAAGCTTCTTTTTAAAAATGGGTAAGCCATCTGGCATCGCACTTAGCATGGTATGCCCATACTGGCGCTGCTGAATGCGACTATCCAAAATCACGGTAACACCAGTATCTTGGCGGGAACGAATGAGTCGGCCAATCCCCTGTTTAAGCTTCAAAGTTGCTTTCGGTAAAGCATAACTATAAAACGGACTCTTGCCCTGTTCCTTTAACATATCTGAAACTGCTTTGACCATTGGCATCCCCGGTGAATCAAATGGTAACCGGGTAACCACTAGTAATTCTAGTTGTGAACTAGGAAAGTCAAGACCCTCCCAGAAGCTAGCTGCTCCAAGTATAATAGCATTTTCGCCAGTTGATTTAAATCGTTTGATGATTTTCTCCCGACTTCCAGTGACGCCCTGGGCTAAAATCACGCGTTTGGCGAGTTGAGGATTAGCGCGTAAACCACCGTATACATGCTGGATGGTCTCTAAGGAGTTAAACAGTACCAGCGTCTGCTTATTTGAGGCCACCAATAATTTAGACAAAGCATTCACTAAATAGGCTTCGTACTGTGGTTGGATGGTTGAGACTGGGTCCGGCGAATCCGTGGCAATGTAAAGCTGACTTTGCAGACTAAAATCGAAATCCGACTTAATCTTACGGGTCTTGGTTTCGGTTCTGTCCACATCCAACTGATCATAGATGAATGGTGAATTCCTTGATGATAACAGTGACGCACCAGTCAACACCACGGGTTGAAAATGGGAATAGATCTTGCTGGACAGATAATTGTGCGTGGTCAACAGGTTACTGATTAACTGTAAACTACTGGTATCTCCCACGTGGTTGACACGTAACCAAAAGACTCGGTTGGTTTGCTCATCGGCAATTTGGCCTTCAAACACAATTAATTGATCCAATTGCGCCGTAATTTGCAGCACAACTTTCTCAAACTTGGCAACTAAAAGCTTATCGGTCACCAACCATCGTTTCTCATTCAATCGGTATTGATGCATCAATTTCTTGGCTAGCTCGTTAAGTAACCGATTAAAACGTTGATAGCTATTGAGTTGTGCAACGTTATCCGCAAAGAAACTACGCAACTGTGCTGTTTTCACTTCAACCTCTAGGTAGCCGTCTTGATCAGCTGCTCGACGTCGCCCTAAAAATTCCTTATACAATTTGTTCACGAACACTTGAAGTTCAACTTGATTCTTATCAAGCATCCCCATAAGTCGTTCTAACGCCGACATGGCTAAGCCATCTTCATTGAATAAATCCAATAAATCTTTCCCGTGCTGATTGGAAATAATATTTTGTAATCGGCGCATTTCCTTTTGAAAGGCATTGAATTCAACGGTTTGGCGTTCTTCATTTAAGGCGTTTTCTGCTAAGTTTTGAGCCTCATCGATGACCAAATAGGGTTGATTCAATTTCTGTCCTAGGTCGGCCCCGTGCTTAACTAAGTAAGCATGGTTTGTAATGACGAAGTCCGCTTGATCCAAACGTTGGTTGCGGCGAACCAAAAAGTCGTCATCGCCAAACGTTGACCGGCGCTTTTGAAAGTTAAAGCCCATGTGTGTGATGGTCTCAAGATAAGGGACTTGATCTGTAGACAAATGTAATTCATCTAAATCCCCACTTAACGTTTGCGTCAGCCAGACCAAAATCTTCATCTTCACTAACTGTGACTGTGGAGAGTGATCAACGACTTTTAAACTCGTTGCAAACCGATCCAAATCAAGATAGTGCTGACTACCTTTCAATAAAATGGCAGCAGTCTTAAACGGCAAAATTTGGTTAAGCACCGGCATCGTTTGGTTAACGAGCTGATCTTGGAGTAGCGTCGTCGCCGTACTAATGACGACTTGATGATGTTGCTTTGCCAAATAAGCCATCGGTAAACTATAACCCATGCTTTTACCAACTCCGGTAGGGGCTTCAATCAATAGTTGTTTTTGATCATCCGCCTGGTCAAAGTTGTGATAAATCAAGTTCATCATCTTGGCTTGTTCCGGTCGCCATTCTAACTGATTTTGATAACGTTGCTTCTTTTGCTTCTGGGTTTTCGGATAAGTTAAGTTAGGCGTTAACGGCGTCGTCTGAGCCAGTTCCATCGGTTTACGCAATGCCAGTCCATTTTTGATTAACAAATAATCCGGCAAGGGCTCCAGATGGTGGTTCACGTACTGAATCGCCTCAGCAAACAAGGTGCCCGTTTCTCGGGTGAGCACCGCTTGAATTTGATTCAATTGCTTCAAAGTCGTCAACGGTAACGTTCGTAACCGATCCAACAAAAAAATGAGCAAATTAGCCGTCGCTTCTGCATCACTATCGGCAGAATGCGGATTCTCGTGTGAAATACTAAAGAGTTGGCTTAAGTCCTGCAGCCGATAGCTCGTTGCCGTTGGAAGTAAGATCTGACTCAATTGAACCGTATCAATAGCGGGTCCCGTCAATGCAGGAAAGCCGACACGTTCAAGTTCGTGGTTCAAAAACGGGAGGTCAAAATTCACGTTGTGTGCGACAAACGTGGTATTAGCCAACATCCCATAGATGACCTCGGCGACATCATCGAAGATTGGCGCCTTGGCTACCCGTTTGTTTGTAATCCCGGTTAAGCGGGTGATTGCCTCTGAAATCGGCATCTCCGGATTAACGTCGGTGGAAAACTGGTCTATTATTTGATTGTTTTTTACGAATGCACATCCAAACTGGATGATTCGACCGCCTTCAGTGAGGCTTGTACCGGTTGTCTCTAAATCGACCACCGCATACGTCGTTTCTGTTTCCATTTATAAATCCACCAAATTCTTTTTCAAAAGGGTGGCTTAGGCCATCAGCCACTCACCATCCCTTGTTCTTCTTCATATCATACTACAAACCACATAAATTAATCCACGTTCGCTTGACAGGTTAAGCTAATTCTAAAGATTTTGTGTTAAATTCTCACCAACAAACAGGAAATATAGCCATTTTTTGGAAGATAGAGTATGATATAGACTGGATTTTGAATCGAATCATTCAACGTCTAGTAAAGAAAGTGAGCGATAACATTGACTAATATTTCGACTGGCACCAGTCACGCAAAAATTATATTAATCGGCGAACACAGCGTTGTTTACAACCAACCCGCAATCGCCCTTCCCTTACCAGCCGTTGAAGCAAAGGTAACAATCACGAGTCGCTATGATGGTCGCCAATTCATCAATAGTGACTTTTTCTCAGGCTCGTTGGCGGCTCTTCCAGGTTCAATGAATGGTAATCGCCGGCTGATTCACGCCCTCTTAAATCGGTTTAACGCACAAACAGCCGGTTTTGAAATGACCATTAAAAGTGATGTCCCCGCAGAACGCGGCATGGGCTCCTCCGCAGCAACCGCTGTCGCCATTGTTCGTGCGATGTATCACTTTTTTGGAGCAACCATTTCAGCGGACGTCTTAACCCAGTCAGCCAATATTGCTGAATCAATTACCCACGGCAATCCCAGTGGCATTGATGTTGCGACAACCACCGCTACAAATCCAGTTTGGTTTGTCCACAATCAGGGCAGCACAGAACTCAATTTGAACTTATCCGGCGCGTTAGTGATTGCGGACACTGGTATTCACGGACGAACTAGTGAAGCTGTCCAGTCCGTGGCCAACAAACTGGCTACCCAGCAATTAGAAACTCGGGCGATGATTGATCAACTAGGTGACTTGGCTGCTTTCACGCGAATTGCCATCGAAGAGGATAACCTGTTGTCACTTGGCGACTCCATGACTGAAGCACAACGCATTTTAACTCACCTTCAAGTGAGTCATCCCCACATTGATCATTTAGTCGATGTGGCACTTGCAAACGGCGCTTTAGGTGCCAAGCTTACCGGTGGTGGCCTTGGTGGCTGTGTCATTGCACTTACCGATACCGTTAGTGCTGCTAAAGATCTGCAGTCCGTTCTACTTAACTCGGGCGCAACTAACACCTGGGTTCAACCATTTACCAAGACCGAGGAATTAATCAAATGACCCAAGCAACTGCCCGTGCACACACAAATATTGCCTTAATTAAATATTGGGGAAAACAGGATGAACAACTAAAACTCCCCCAGAACAACAGTCTATCGCTGACCTTAGATCACTTCTATACGGATACGACTGTTATTTTTGACTCATCGATTGCAACCGATGACTTTCAGCTGGACGGCCAAAAGCTGGCTCCTCAGAATGCCATTAAAATTCAGCAACTGATTGATCACGTTCGCCAACTATCTGGTCAAACGGCGCATGCTCAAGTGATTTCCACCAATCATGTGCCAACTTCGGCTGGTTTAGCTTCGTCAGCTTCCGGTTTTGCCGCTTTAGCTGCAGCTGCTAGTAAAGCAGCAGGACTGGATTTGACTCAGCGCGACCTATCTCGGCTCGCTCGTCGGGGATCCGGCTCGGCCAGTCGCTCCATTTTTGGTGGCTTTGCGGAGTGGCAAAAAGGTGACTCAGATGAAACATCGTATGCCGTCCCCATTCAAGAAACGGTTGATTGGGAAATTGCCATGCTCACGGTCGTGGTTACCGCCAAAGAAAAGAAGATTAGTAGTAGTGTGGGGATGAAACGCTCAGTGTTGACCTCCCCTTACTATTCAGCTTGGGTTGCAAACGCCACCCAAGACCTGACTCAAATTAAACAAGCCATTGCCAGCCAGAATTTCGAACAAGTGGGACAAATTAGTGAACGCAACGCGATGCGAATGCATGCCTTGACGCTTAGTTCGGACCCTAGTTTCACTTACTTTAACGCTGATTCCTTAAAAGTCATGCAAGCGGTCAATCAGCTAAGGGATGCTGGTATTCCTTGTTACTACACGATGGATGCCGGTCCAAATGTCAAAATCATTTGTCGACCAACCGACGCACCCAAAATTACTGCCGTCCTCTCAGCTGACTTTGCACCAGACCAGCTCATTCTCGCCCAGCCGGGACCAGGTATTTCTTACTTAGATTAAATTCAGTTGAAAGGACCCACCTCATGATTTCAGTAAAAGCACCAGGAAAACTTTATATTGCCGGCGAATATGCAGTCGTTGAAACTGGCTTTCCCGCAATCATTGTCGCCCTGGATCAATTCGTTAAGGTCACCGTTTCCACGGCTGACCAGTTTGGTAGCATTATGTCCAAGCAGTACCAAGAAAATTCCCTCTATTGGACCCGTGAAAATGATCGCATGGTCTTCGATGATCGGGATAACCCCTTTCACTACATTCTATCTGCCATCAAGTTAACTGAAGAATATGCGAAAACCCTCAATAAACCGCTTGGCCTCTATCATCTAAAAATTAACAGTGAACTCGATAGTGATGATGGCAAAAAGTACGGTTTAGGTTCTTCTGCTGCAGTGACGGTTGCCACAATTCATGCTCTTTGTCAGTTTTATGAATTACCACTCGATAAGGACCGGCTATTTAAATTAGCCGCCATTGCTCATTTTGAGGTTCAAGGTAACGGCTCACTTGGAGATATTGCGGCCAGTGTCTACGGTGGTTGGATTGCCTACCACTCGTTTGACCGCGAATGGCTAAAACTAGCACGTAAAAACTATGACTTGCCTCAGCTACTCACCGAAAAATGGCCAGGCTTAAAAGTCGACTTGTTAACACCACCTGCTGACTTGAAATTGATGATTGGCTGGACGGGGTCACCTGCGTCAACTTCACACTTGGTTGATAAAGTTGCACTTGCTAAAGCGAAGGACGACATGGATTACCAGACCTTCTTGAATGAAAGCAAAAAATGCTTGCTGGCCATGATTGAAGGCTTCAAACGGGGCGATCTTGCCGCCATTAAAACGGAGATTAGTCGCAATCGCCAGATTCTTGCTGGCCTATCACGCTTAAGTGGTGTCATTATCGAAACCGAAAATCTCAAACAACTTTGTGATATTGCTGAGCACTTCAATGGTGCTGCCAAAAGTTCTGGTGCCGGTGGTGGTGACTGTGGTATTGTCATCATTGATAAAAACGTTCCCACCACGGCATTAATTGCCGAATGGCAGAAGAATGCCATTGAACCTTTAAACTTCAACGTCCATACCCTGAACTAAGAGGAGTGACTCCCATGACTTCCATTCAATCGCATCGCAAGGATGAACACGTTTCCCTAGCAGAAAAATTTCATGATGTCACGCAACCTAGCGATTTTGACCAGGTTCGCTTTGTGAACAATGCGCTCCCTGAGATTGACTTAGCAGATATTGATTTATCGACCACAATCGCCGGCCATTCTGTGCCGTTTCCACTTTTCATCGAAGCAATGACGGGTGGCAGCGAACGAACTGGTAAACTGAACCAGCAATTAGCCACAATCGCCAAAGATTTAAATTTGGTCATGGCGACGGGTTCCCAAAGCGTTGCGCTAAAAGATGCTAGCCTTGCTACAACCTTTAGTATTGCGAGAGAAACGAATCCTAATGGCCTGCTCTTTGGAAATGTTGGTGCAGGAACCCCTCCTGAGGCAGCTAAGACCGCTGTCGAAATGATTTCGGCTGATGCCCTACAAATTCATTTGAACCCCGCACAGGAGCTCATAATGCCTGAGGGCGACCGCAAATTTAATGGATGGTTAGCCAACATCCGACACATTCATCAGGCAGTCGATGTGCCGGTCGTGATTAAAGAAGTTGGCTTCGGCCTTAATCAAGAAGTCATTGGGATTTTGATTCAAAACGGCATCCACGATTTTGATCTTGGCGGACGTGGTGGTACAAACTTCGCTCAAATTGAGAACTTTCGTCGCTCAGACAAGGCACTCGACTACCTTCAAAATTGGGGAATTTCAACTGTCGAAGCGCTTTTGGAATCCAAACCTTATCAAGATCAAGCCAACTTCTCAGCAAGTGGTGGTATCCGCAATCCACTCGACGTCATTAAGGCATTAGCTCTAGGCGCCAGTTCAGTTGGCATTGCGGGTGTGGTCTTGCACACACTGATTACAACGGGTGTCGAGCAAACTGAATCGATGCTCACACAATGGCTTAAGGATTTGAAACGGATTATGGTTCTCCTTGGCGCTAAATCCATTACTGACTTACATCAAATCCAGCCAATCTTTTCACTGGAACTAATGAATTACATGAATCAGCGTCACTTAACCAAGTAAAAAATGAGCCATGACAAATCGTCATGGCTCATTTTTGTTAAGCTTGAAATCTCAAACCCTTTGGAAAATAATTTTTTACCGTTGTGCCCACTAATTTACCAAAGCTAACGGATTGGCCTTCACACACAAGTAACACCCAGCCCTTAAACTGATCGGTGTTCTCGACATTAATCGTATCCCCGTGGACCACCTTAGCCCATTGATCACGCGTCATGTTAATGGTGTGACTAAATGCCTGCTGATCCAACGAAAGCGCTAAAGCATAACTAGGCTCGAATCGGTTCTTCTTGAACACACCTAACTCGAGTCCTGGCCGTTTGACCTTTAATTTATCAAGATCCGGTGTCCCTTCATTTAGTAAGTACACGGTATCCCCAAACGTCATGAATCGGTGAGGTCCAAAATCAGGCAAGTAGTCTGAAATGAACTCGTTCAAGAGTTGACGTTGATCCTTGGTTAAATTTTCACTCTGCTCACGTGTCTTAGGCTCGGGGGAAATAGCCGACTTAAATCTCAGCTTGGCAATAAAGTGCCCCTCACCATCAACCTTATGAGGAAAAAGTCGGGCTGTCTTTTTAAGCTCCGGATTACCATCTGCCCACTCTGGCCGCCCATCTTCAACCCCTGCTGGCTTATCAATCGCCACCAGCTCGAATTCAGGGTAAGTTTGCAGTAACCAGCTAATCATTTGCTCGTCTTCTTCTGGTGCAAAGGTACAGGTCGAGTAAACGAGTTCACCGCCTGGCTTAATATTTTTCACAGCCTCATTCAGAATTGTCTTTTGACGGTCGGCACACTTTGCTGGATAATCTTCCGTCCAGTAACTTACCGATTCTGGATCCTTCCGAAACATTCCCTCACCCGAACAAGGTGCATCAACCAATACCACGTCAAAAAAACCTGGAAATGATCGTGCAATTGATTCCGGCGTTTCATTTAAAATAAGGGCATTTTTAACACCGAAACGCTCTACGTTTTCAACTAAAATTTTGGCCCGCTTTGGCATAATTTCGTTAGTCACTAACAACCCCGTTTGATTAAGAAAACTCGCTAAATGAGTAGATTTCCCACCCGGTGCTGCACAAAGATCAAGGACGCGGTCGCCCGGCTTAGGGGCAGCCACCTCACCAACCATCATGGCACTGGGTTCTTGACTATAAACTGCCCCAGTTTGATGTTCCATGGATTTCCCCTTTACCCGACCAAAATAGCCCCACCGGCTAAATGGCGTTGGCTCACTTAAATCAATCGTAGCGGGTAAAGCTTTTTTCAAGGGGTTCACCCGAAACCCATGTTTTACTGGCTGCTCAAAGCTAGCAAAGAAGCGCTCAGACTCGGTTCCTAACAATTTTTGGTATTTAGTAATGAAAGCTTCTGGTAAATTCAAAATAATTCTCCTTATTTTTAATCTAACCCGTGCATTGCGTGAACGATTGTGATAGATTGGCATGGTTATGTATAACTAAACGCTTGAGGTGAAACAATGTCAGAAATTAAAAAACTAATCACTATCGACTTAGATGGCACCACGCTGAACAATGCTTCTAAGTTGTCTGCGCAAACCATTCGCGTCATCAAGGCTGCTCAAAGTGCTGGCCACATTGTGAGTATCGTGACTGGTCGACCAAATCGGCTATCGACGCCTATCTATGATGAACTTGCACTACAATCGCCAATGATTAATTTTAATGGTAGTTTGGGATTCAATCCCCATCAACGCTGGTCCGAGGAATACCAATACACGATTAATCGCGAAATCGTTCTGGATCTGTTGGCAGTGCGTGATGACTACCAGATTCAACTTATTGCGGCGGAAGGTAAGAACCTCTTCTTGGCACAGCAACAAGCGCCATCCGGGCTCAACTTCTTTCCGGCTACTTTGGAAACAAACGAAATTTTAAGTAGCCAATCACTTAATGAAGACCCTACTAGTTTAACGATTCAAGTGACAGAAAACAAGTTACAACCACTGTCGACCTATATCGAGGCTAAATTTGGTTCCTTAGTGGACGTAAATCCCTGGGGTGGTCCACACAATGTCATTGAAATTGGTCATAAGGGCATTCATAAGGCAACGGGCGTGGAAAAAATTGCCCATTACTATCACATTCAGCGAAAAGATATTATTGCCTTCGGTGATGAAAGCAACGATAATGCAATGATTGAATACGCTGGTTGGGGTGTTGCAATGAATAATGCGAATGACCATCTAAAATCCATTGCCAACGATGTTACACAATTGAATAACGAGCATGACGGTTTAGCTACCTACCTGCAAGATTACTTAAAATTAGACGTAGTTTAACGTTTAATCTAAGGGTCATTCATGACATTTAAAAAGCTGGGAAAATTCCCAGCTTTTTTATTTTAGTCTTCTTCATTTGGTTTGAAAGCTTGCGTAGCAGCCACTGCTGCTTGCCAGCCTCGATAGCACTTATTACGACGATCTTCTGACATCGCCGGCTTAAATTCATCACGAATTTCGTGCATTTGCTTGATTTCATCTAAATCCTTCCAAAAACCGACTGCCAATCCAGCTAGATAGGCGGCGCCCAAAGCAGTGGTTTCGGCTAATTTAGCTCGTTCAATTGGCGTGTTCAAGATGTCCGCTTGGAACTGCATCAAGAAGCCGTTATTAGCGGCACCACCATCAACACTCAACGATTTAAGATCTAATCCCGTATCCGCCTGCATGGTTTCGATGACATCACGAGTTTGATAAGCAATGGCTTCAACCGTTGCCCGCACAAATTGCTCACGTGTCGTTCCCCGGGTGAGTCCGAAAACGGCGCCACGAACTTCTTGATCCCAGTAAGGCGCACCCAATCCAGTGAAGGCTGGGACCACGTAGACGTTTTCTGTCGTCTTGGCTTCAACCGCCATGCGTTCTGAATCTGCAGCATCGCTGAAGAATTTCATACCGTCTCGGAGCCACTGGACTGCCGAGCCCGCTACGAAAATACTACCTTCTAGGGCATACGTAATTTCACCATTAATGCCATAAGCAATCGTTGTTAATAATCCTTGATCGGATAATGTAGGTTCGGTTCCCGTGTTCATCACGATAAAGGCACCAGTGCCGTACGTATTTTTCACCATACCACGTTCAAAGGCCGTTTGCCCAAAGAGGGCTGCTTGTTGATCTCCGGCAATCCCGGCAATCGGAATTTGAATGCCAAAGAACGTGTAGCCAGATGTATAACCGTAAACCTCGGATGAGGAACGAACGTCTGGCAGCATTGAAGCTGGAATGTCTAAAAGATCCAAAATTTTTTGATCCCATTTTAGTTCGTGAATGTTGTAGAGCATGGTCCGACTAGCATTGGTGTAATCGGTGGCGTGAACTTGGCCACCGGTCAGCTTCCAGAGAATCCAAGTGTCAATGGTCCCAAAGAGCAAGTCACCTTGGTTTGCAAGGTCACGGGCGCCCTCAACGTTATCCAAAATCCACTTAATTTTCGTGGCTGAGAAGTATGAGTCGATGACCAACCCCGTTTTGTTATGAATAAAATCTGAATAACCGGCATCCTTCAAGCCGTCTGCGATTTCACTAGTTTGCTTAGATTGCCAAACAATCGCGTTGTAAATAGGCTCTCCGGTCTTTTTATTCCAAACAACAGTGGTTTCCCGTTGATTAGTAATTCCGATTCCGCGAACTTTATAAGGGCGAATATCAGTTGAAATGAGTGCGTCTGAAATTACGGATTGTACAGCGTTCCAAATCTCGTTAGCATCATGCTCCACCCAGCCGGGCTTAGGAAAATGCTGAGTAAATTCACGCTGAGCTTTCCCGGCAACGTGACCGTGGCGATCGAACAAAATGGCGCGGGCACTAGTGGTCCCTTCGTCAATCGCTAACATGTATTGTTGATCATTCATGATTTGAATTCTCCATTCATTGATTATTTGAAGATTTTCAACTTAGTCTACTTATGCGTTCTGTTGGTGTTCTTTGTGAACTCAACCGTCCTAAGTATACCGAATTAACGCGTTTTATCCAACTATAAAAGGCAAAAATAAGGGTCCCTTAACTAAAAAAAGACTGCTCTTCAGCAATCTTTCGTCAAATCTATGCTTCTTCGTCGCTCTTCAAAACGCCGGCAACACCGTAGCGGTTCTTTTCCATTTCACGTAAGATGACGTGAACGTGTTCAGCAGGTGCACCTGTGTTCTTAGTCACGGCGTCAGTAACGTCTTTAACCAAGTTTTTGAGTTGATCTTGGCTACGACCAGCAATTAAATCAATGTTTACGATTGGCATATTAACCCCTCACCTTCTACTTTTTACAAGATTTCATTATACAGATACTCGCTTCAAAGCGCAATCAGTTAGCGGATTGATCCGCTTGTCTGGCCTTAAGTTGATCCTTTTCATCGTACCAATTACCCTCGATATCAACCGTGTTAACCAGATTGACGAATGAATTAGGATCGGTTGATTTGACGACGTGTTCTAAATCATAGAGTTCGTACCGCGAAATGACCACCATGAGGACGGCACCCTTTTGACGTTTGTAAGCCCCCTCTGAAGGCATGATCGTAACACCACGAATCAGAGTCTTATTAAGATTTGCGACTACCTCATCTGGCATAAAGGTCACGATAAAGGCCGTGAGCTTTTGGTGACGCGTATGAATGGCATCAACCACTCGGGACATGGCATAAATCGAAATAATCGTGTAAAGTGCACTTTCCCAGCCAAAGACGGAACCGGCAATTAAAATAATCACTAAATTGGTCACAATCATCATTGTACCGATTGTCTTACCAGTCGTTTTTTCCAAGATTACCGCGACAATGTCCATCCCACCTGTTGAGAAACCGTACTTCAATGGGTAGGCCACACCGACACCGGTGATAATGCCACCAAATAAGGCACTTAAGAGCGGATTGTGGGAAATGGTCTGGATGGGGATGATCACTGCCATGAAGGAGGTCAAAATCGACGTCAGGAAGCTGTACAGTGTAAACTGTTTGCCAATCATCAGCCAGCCCAGTAGTCCAATCGGCAGGTTCAATAGCAAAATAAACCAACCGGTGTTGATATCAACTTGAAAAACATGTTCAACAAACGTCGATAGCAACTGCGAAATACCATTTATTCCCGAGCTAAAAATCTTTCCCGGGATCAAAAATTCGTTCAATGCGATGGCGCTGACAATCGATGAACCGATCATCATCACAATTTTAATTAGTAAATCTTTTCCTTGTTTCAGCACTATGTTTGTCACCTTTCTCAAAAAAATCAGTACGTCTATTTAAACACATTTCCAGCTAAATTGAACCCTTTTAGACTGATAAATATTATTTTCTCGTTTTCGCTATAAATGGTACCATGAGAAGAAGCGAAATGAATCGAGGAAAAAGACTATGAATAAAAACTATTACTCTGCTTGTACCAGTATCCTAATTGGTAAAAAAGCATCCATTGACGGTTCCGTCATGATTGGTCGAAATGAGGACTCTAAAGCGGCCTGGCCAAAACACTTTGTGGCCCATCCCCGTGTAACTCACGACGAGGCTCCCATTTTTAAATCAAATGACTCAAAATTCGAGCTAACACTCCCCAAAACAGCCTTTAAATATACCGCAACACCAGAATGGACACTTAAATTCGGTTTATTTGAGGAAGACGGAATTAACGAACATGGGGTCGCCATGAGCGCGACCGAAAGTACCTACTCTAATGACCGAGTCTTAGCATGTGATCCTTTAGTGAAAGATGGTATCGCCGAAGAAGCTATGGTGACGGTAGTACTTCCTTACATTAAAACTGCCCGAGAAGGGGTTGCCCGTTTAGGTCAAATCATCGCGGAATTTGGTACTAGCGAGTCAAATGGAATTCTGTTTGCTGATAAAAATGAGGCTTGGTACATGGAAACCGCTGCTGGCCACCAGTGGGTCGCCCAACGAATCCCGGACGATAGCTATGCGGTAGTCGCAAATCAAATGGCTATCGAAGAAATTGATTTTACGGATTCAGATAACTTCATGTGGGCAACCGGCATTCAAGAATTCGTTGCCGAACACCACCTTTCACCCAATCGCACCGGTTTTAATTTCCGTGAAATCTTTGGTACCAATAATCAAATGGATTCCTACTATAACTTACCTCGAGTATGGGAAGGACAACGCCTTTTGTCACCTAGTCTGCACCAAGAAGCAATTACTCAACTTCCCTTTATCCAAAAAGCTGATCACCTGATCGCCGTTCGTGACGCTCAGGTCGTCTTATCCAGTCATTACGCTGGTACCAAATACGACTTGTTGGATCCAAGCACTCACGAGGACCACCGTTTCCGTCCAATTAGTTTAGCAGCTACTCAAGAATCGCATATCCTGCAAATGCGCCAAATGGCTGATCCTGATCTTGCAAATATTCACTGGTTAGCTATGGGCGTTGCTGCTGAAAGTGTGTATGTGCCGTTCTACGCCGGCATCAATGGCACTCACCCTGCCTACCAAAAAGGTGAAGGTACCTATTCTGCTGATTCTGCCTACTGGGTGTTTAAACACGCTGGCGTCTTGTTTGATAGTCACCCTAAGGAATTTAAGGATGATTTACAATCAACCCAATCTCAATTACGAATTGCATTCGACGAGGCCATCATCACGGCCGATCAGGAAGCGGCCAAACTAACCGGTGCAGCGCGTGAAACGTACTTAACTGAACAAGGTATCCAAGTGGCTGAGTTAGCCCTATCCAAGTATCGTGAGCTTGCAGCTACCCTAATTACCAAAATGACGGATTTATCACCACTGCAATTTCAACAAGACCTATCCCTATAAAATCAAAACGCACAACCAATAAAGCCCCATTAAGGAAAACCATTTGAATTTAGAAGAACTCGTTAATCGCTCAGAGGCCATTCGTTCCGCTTACCATCAGCTTGAATTAAAACAAGATGGTCACGCTTGGACCATCGAACAAGACACCTTAGCGTTTCAATCCGACGCTGGATTAGTCAGCCGACTCGTCATGGCTGACCAAGGCAGCTGGCCCACGGATGTCAAAGAACCAACACTAGATTATAAAATTGCCGAATGTATTTGGTGGCTCAGTAGCATTGCAACTGCGAGCGATGTTAATTTAGAAGAGGCGCTGGAACATTTCATGTCTGAACGGGAACAACAATTGAAATAACGCAAAACACAAAAAAAGATCGACTTGGAAAATTCCAAATCGATCTTTTTAAGTTGAAAATTACTTGCGAGGACGACGTGATTCTGGAATACGCGCAGCCTTACCATGTAATTCACGTAAGTAGTACAACTTGGCACGACGAACTTGACCGAAGCGTACAACTTCTAACTTAGCAACACGTGGTGAGTGTACTGGGAAAGTACGTTCAACACCCACACCGTTTGTAATCTTACGAACAGTGTAAGTTGCTTGGATACCAGTACCACGACGACGGATAACAACGCCTTCGAATAACTGGATACGTTCGCGAGTACCTTCAACAACACGGGCGTGAACTCGAACAGAGTCACCGGCACGGAAGTTAGGAATATCCTCACGTAATTGGTCTTGGTTAATTTTTTGAATCAAAGCATTTTGTCTCATTATTGCTTTCTACCCTTCTATCAACATTCATTCTCATTTCGACAGCGGAATATTGTTAATGTGGCTTAACAGCCGAGTTAAATCATATCATAATTGAAAATCTGTGTAAAGTTAATCTTCTGGGTTTTCTTCGACCTTCACATCAGCTAACAATTCTTTTTGTTTTGCTGTCAGTTGATCATAGTCAATTAAGTCACGCCGACGCAAGTAGGTCTTCCGCAGAGCCTCTTTTTCACGCCAGTCGTCAATCTTTTGATGATTCCCGCTCAATAAGACATCTGGTACCTTCATACCCCGAAAATCAGCTGGACGCGTGTATTGTGGGTATTCGAGCAGGCCACTAGAAAATGAATCTCCCGGCGCCGATTCCTGATTGCCTAAAACACCTGGCAATAGTCTAGCTGTTGCATCAATCATTACCATGGTAGGTAACTCGCCACCAGTCAGGACAAAATCTCCCAAGGACACCTCATCGGTTACCAAGCTTTTAATTCGCTCGTCAAAACCTTCATAGTGACCACAGATAAACGTTAAGTGTTCTTCTTGGGCAAAGGACTCCGCCATTTTTTGGTCAAATTGTTGGCCCGCTGGATCGGTCAGAATAACCCGATTAGTTTTGAAACCGGCCGCAGTAGCCTCTTCATTAACGGCTTCTAGCGCGTCAAAAATTGGTTGGGCTTGCAACAACATGCCTGCACCACCACCAAACGGATAATCATCAACGTTACCGTGTTTATTGGTGGAGTATTTTCGAAAATCCGTGACGTGCATATCGAAGCTATCACGATCAATGGCCTTACCCACAATAGAATCCGTCATTGGGCCGTTAAACATATCAGGAAATAAACTTAAAACATCAATTCGCATTAGTCTAGCCCTTCCATCAATTCAACAGTGACTTGACCCTTTTCGAGGTCAACGTCTTTCACAACCTGCTTAATCACTGGTAAAAGGAGATCAGATTGCTTCTCACGTTTAACCGTCCAGACATCGTTTGGTCCCAACGCCAAAATATCTGAGATCGTGCCAATTAGCTGACCAGTTTCATCAACCACCTTTAAACCAATAATTTCATGGTAGTAATATTGGCCCTCTTCAAGTTCGTCCTCATCCAAATTAGCCTCGGAAATTTTCAGAACCATCCCTTTGAACTGCTCCACATCATTAATGTTGTTGAAGCCCTCGAACTGAATCAAGTAAACATTCTTTTGTTTCTTAGCTGACTTAATCGTCAACGTGCGCAACGGTTGTGTACTATTTTCATCCTTAAAAAGGTCCAGGACACTGCCCTTTCTAAAGCGAGATTCAGGGAAATCCGTTGAAGACACAATCTTAAGTTCCCCGCGAATACCGTGAGTATTCACAATTTTACCGACATTGTAATGGGTCATTTTTTCACCTCCAAAAAATAAAAGCTCTCAAGCGAAAGGTTATTTCGCTCAAAAGCCTACTTTGCACTATCGTTGATAACCAGTCTCACACGTTTAGGACCTTGGACACGAACGCTATACACAATCGTCCGAATTGCTTGCGCAACGTGGCCTTGCTTCCCAATAACGCGACCGACGTCTTTCGAATCGACAAACAATTGAAATTCATAAAACCGATCAGTTTCATTTTTTTCAATGCGAATCGCTTCGGGATACTCAACTAGCGGTGCCACTATTGTTTTAATAAGTGTTTTGAAATCAGTCATCTGTCTTCACTTATCTCTTAATTATTTAGAGAATTTAGCTTCGTGATACTTCTTCATGATACCAGCATCTGAAAGCAAGTTACGAACAGTATCTGAAGGTTGGGCACCCTTGCCTAACCAGTCTAAGATATCTTCTTCTTGTAGCTTAACTTCAGCTGGGTTAACTAATGGGTTGTAAGTACCCACAAGTTCGATGAAACGACCATCACGAGGGCTGCGTGAATCTGCAACAACGATTCGGTAGAATGGACGCTTCTTAGAACCCATACGCTTTAAACGAATTTTTACTGACATATTATTTCCACCTCCTGTAATTCTTTCAACGATAAATAATATACCAGTCTTTTATATGCTTGTAAAGGTTTTTTTCTTTACACCTTAAAAACCGTTAAATTAGGCTTATTTGTGTGCTACGTCAAAAATATGTGTCTTCCGATTGATGTATAAACCGGCTCCAAAGAGGATAAATGCTAAGACTGCGTTGAGCAGTAATACCAGCGTCCAGGAGTCTAAAAGTGACTCAATATAACCGAAAACAATTGGCCCAGAAGCAGCAAGTAGATACCCCACCGTTTGTGCCATCCCCGAGACCTCTGCCGTTTCCACTGAATTGGCCGTTTTTTGAGCAAAGTACACAATTGACAGGTTAAACGCAATCCCGGAAGCAATCCCGACAAAAATAGCAATAATGGTGACGGCTAGGACATTCAATCCAGGAATCGCAAACAGTAAACTCCCACCGACAAACCCGATTCCGACCGCCCAAACCATGACGGCATCGCCACCCTTTTTGTCTGATAATAAAGGCACTAAAAAAGCAAATGGTAATGAACTAATCTGCATCACCGTTACAAAGGTCCCAGCTTGGATGCTCGTGAACCCCTGAGAAACAAATACTGAAGGCAACCAAGTTAACAAAGAATAGTAAATCAATGATTGAAGACCGAAAAACAGGGAAATCACCCATCCCGTTTTTGAAGTCCACACTGAGCGGCCCTTCTCTGTCTTTCGCTGTTTGGTCATCTCATCATCAGCAACCTGGCGTTTGACCATTGGAAACCAGCCCACCAAACTAATCAATGAAATGACAAAAAGTGTCAACATTGCGAACCGGAGATTAGTGGCAACCACAATAATGCCAGCAAGGCCCGTTCCTAATGCCCCAATTTCCAACATTGTGGTTGTGTAAGTACTCACCCCAAGCATGGGTTTCATTGGAATTTGATCCTTGATGACGGCCGGTAGTAAAACGTTGGCACTATCAATTCCTAACCCGATCAAAAATGTCCCAAACATAACGGCCATCATACTTTGGTTAACTCGCAGCAAACTTCCCAATACAAGCAGCACAGTGAAAGCCAAGATGACGCGTTCATTACCAAACCGTTTACCTAACTTCGCTAAAATCGGCGAAATTACCGCAAACGTCAGTAGTGGAATGGTGGTAATTAAACCAGCCGCGCTACTAGGCAAACCGATTGCCTTTTGCAGGCTGGGCAACAACGGTGGAATTGCCGTGATCGGTAGTCGCATGTTGACGGCAACGAAGAAAACACTTAATAAGATCAAACGTGTTTTTTTACTAGTCAATTTTTTAATTCCCTTTCAGCCAAAAAAATAATGAGGTCAAAATCACCTCATTATTGGTTTATTCAGTTATTTAGCATAGCATGACTCGCCACTAAAACACTAGCGACAAGACTCAGCTTTCTGCCAGAACTTGTTTCAACTCGGGAATAATTTTTTCTGGAACCGTTTCCGGTGTAAATCGCTTTCGAACAACGCCGTTACGATCTACCAAAAACTTAGTGAAATTCCACTTGATGGCGTCTCCCAGCGCACCTGGAGCTTCAGCCGTCAGGTATTGGAACAGTGGTAAGGCTTTTTTCCCGTTGACATCGTTAATGTCATGCATAGGAAAGGTCACACCATAAGTCATGCGACAAGCTTCTGCTGCCTCTTGACTGTCCTTTAGCTCCTGTTTGAATTGGTTGGAAGGGAAACCTAAGACAACCACGTCTTGATCCTTAAACGTCTCATAAAGGTCTTCTAGGCCCTCAAATTGTGGCGCAAAACCACACTTGGTTGCCGTGTTCACAATCAGAAGCGTTTTGCCCTTGTACTTGGACATTGAATAGGATTCACCGTTTTCGAGTGTGACATCATAGTCGTAAATTGACATTGGGTAACCTCCTAAATGAATTTAGCCTTGAGTTGGATTATGGAAATGACTTGGCGCCGCATCCACCATCTTGTTCAAACGCTTCATATCAGCATTATCAATGGTAAAGTCCAGTTGTGCATTTGCTTCAATATGAGCTTGGGTCGTTGCCTTTGGTAATGGCAAGGCCCCATTTTCAATACAGAAGCGTAAAGCGAGTTGTGCCACGCTCACTTTGTACTTCGCAGCTAGTTCTTTCACTTCATCGTTATCCAATAAATCACCGGTTGCAAGTGGTGAATAAGCTTCAATCAAAATATCGTTTGATTTTGCAAAGTCCGCAATCTTGGGCTCGGTAAACCCAATGTAGTATTGAATTTGGTTAACGGCGGGTGTAACTGTGCCGTGTTCTAAGATGTTCCTCATATCATGAACATCAAAGTTAGAAACACCGATAGCCTTAGCGCGCCCACTCTTTAAAATTTCTTCCATAGCACGCCAGGTTTCAACGTTCTCCTTATCATGTTCCGTACCAATTGCATCCCATGGCCATGGCGCGTGAATCAAATAAAGATCCACATAGGTCATATCCAAATTTTCGAGCGTCTTGTCAAACGCATCTAAGGCTGCTTGGTACCCTTTAATTCGGGCTGGTAATTTTGTTGTGAGGAAAATGTCTTCACGGGCAATGCCGGAATCCTTAATGGCTTTACCGACACTACTTTCGTTAGCGTACGCTTGCGCTGTATCAATGTGACGATAGCCCGTTTTCAGTGCATTGGCTACCGCATCGTAAGCTGTTTGGCCACCAGGGATTTGCCAGGTTCCAAAACCAACTTGAGGAATTTCAATTCCATTTCTTATACTTTCCATACTAACACTTTGACAAGCCAGCCCCAAACATTCCATCAGCTAAAAATAATAAGCTAATTACTTTAATTTAACCGGAAAATCGCTATAATTTGCTTGAAACTAAAACAAGGGAGTGTCGATCATGAAAATTCAAATTTCCGATGCTGCAATGGCTGTTATTAAACCTCATTTAGATCCACATACCCGCTTACTACTGAGTTATGATGACGGGGTGGGCCCCTATTCTCATCACGGTTTGGTTGCCCTTCAAATTGCTTTTCAGTTGGTCATCATTAGCGATGAAATGCCCCTCGCCGACTATGATTTAGCAATCGAGTCACCACTGGGACCTGGACCTATTTACGCTAAAGGCTACTCAAAAGAATTCTTTGGTAACAACCTCAAAATCGACTTTAAACCAAACTTCAATCTATTAAATCTGTCGGATGACGGTGAAGTCATTGAAGACAACTTACAAATTGTAGATGAACGCCCAAAAGCTTAATCTAAGCGGGTATATCTAACTTCTGCGAGTTGATCGTAATGGGTCACATCAACCAGCTTAAATCTTTGAAAGTAGTCGCCTTCAGGAAATAGCCGGATGCCGCTGCCCAGCACAACTGGTGCAATTTGAATCCACCAATCGTCAATTAAATCGGCCTGTAGCAGCTCGGTGACAATTTTGCCACCACCCACAATCCAGATGTTTTGGCCATCCTGTTCTCGGAGTTGTCGTACAAGCGAGACGACATCCCCATTATGGAACGTCGCATCCTCCACATCGCCGGTTCGCGTACTTGACAGCACAATATTTTGTTTACCAGGAAACATCGGCTCATCGGCCATAATCTGCTTGGTTTCCTCGTATGTTTTGCGACCCATGACCGCTGTGTCAACATCTGCCAAAAATTGGTCTGTATTAGCCTCTTCACCACCGGCCGTATCAAACAGCCACTGAAGACTTCGGTCACGATTGGCTAGATAGCCATCCAAGGATGTTGCACCATAAAATTGAACACGTCACATGCTGATCCACCTCATTTTCATCAAGATTAAAGGAGCTATCAAGTATTGATAGCTCCTTTATTATGCCATTTATTCCGGATCGGTTGCCACTAATCCACCTGCTAAGTTACTCATGTCAGGCGCATCGGCAGTCACGATTAATTGCTCATTAACGAAGGCGTTAATGCCAATTGCACTCATTTCACGGCCATAGCCAGATTCCTTCACACCACCAAATGGCAGCTCAGGTAGTGAAACCATGAAGTTATTTACAAAGACCATGCCGGTTTCAATCTGAGCAGCGACCTTTTCACCACGTTTTGGATTGCCACTAAAGACAATGCCACCAAGTCCGAGTTGTGAATCGTTGGCCAAATCAATAGCTTCTTGATCAGAGTGGACCTTGTAAACTTCAGCAACTGGACCAAACATTTCTTCTGAGTAAGCAGGATTATCTGGTTTGATATCCGTCAAAATGGTTGGTTGGAAGAATTGCCCTGGTAAGTCAATTGGCTCATTTCCGTAAACTAAAGTTGCCCCGCTGGCAATTGCTTCGTCAACTTGTGACTGGAGCTTATCCTTTGCCCGCTTTGTGTTCATTGGGGCAAGCGTTGTATTAGCTGCCATTGGATCACCTGGTTTGACGCTTGCAAAGTTCTCCTTTAGCTTGGCAACGAATTGATCGTAAAGGTTGTCCGCCACGATAAAACGCTTGGATGAAGTACATACTTGTCCGGCGTTATAGAGGCGTGCTCGCCAAGCAATCTCGGAGACCGTATCGATATCCGTATCGTCAAGCACGATAAAGGCATCCGTACCTCCTAATTCCATTGTGTTCTTCTTCAAGTTCTTGCCAGCTTCCGTCGCGACACTCCGACCGCCACGTTCAGAACCCGTCAAGGCCACTCCTTGAACACGAGGGTCAGCAATGATGTCGGAAACTTGGTCATAGTTAACAAATAGATTAATCAAACTGGCGTCAGGAGCACTCGATTGCTTCACTACATTTTCAAACGCAACCGCTGAACCGGGCGTATTTGAGGCGTGCTTCAAAATCATTGGGTTCCCTACCATAAAGTTAGGCGCGAAGACCCGCATGATTTGGTAATATGGGAAGTTCCATGGTTCAACCATCATTAAGACCCCAGTTGGGTGCTTAAGCACTTTTGCTGTTCCGGTGGCAATGGTATCGATTGTAGTAGGTTTCAACAAGTCTGCCCCGTGGTCAGCAAAGTAATCGGCGATAATGGCACAGAGTTCCACTTCACCCTTCGCTTCACGGAAAAGTTTTCCCATATCAGTAACCATGACTTCAGCCAAATGGTCGCTATCCTCACGCATTAAGCGCGCAATTTCATGCAACTGATCGGCCCGAGTTTCAGGACCTTCCAATTCCCATTGTTTAAAAAGCTTGTGGGTTGCTTGTAACGCATTTTCAACTTGTTCCGACGTTGCATCCGGATAAGTTTTGACGACTTCATTTGTAAAAGGGTTAACAGTTTTGTAAGCCATTTTCAAACCTCCAATTTTGATATACCAATTTCAGTAAGCGGTTTCATCATAACGTCATTTTTTACCGTCGTCAATCCTTAAGATTGTGAGGTTATTCCCTAATGTAGCAACAAAAAAGCGGTATCCCTAAAAAGAGACCCGCCGAAAAATCGTTTCAGATTCGTAAATTTTTTTAGCCAGACCAAATGCACTCCATGCTTTTGGCCAACCCGTGTAAAATGCCAAATGAGTAATCAATTCAACCATTTCATCCTTGGTCACCCCGTTTTGCTTAGCAATGTTCATATGAGCCTCTAATTGTGGTACACCTTGGGTCAATAAGCTAGCAACCGTAATCAAACTACGGTCACGACTTGAAAGCTTATCTTCTCTTGACCAAACTTCGCCGAATAAGACATCATCGTTTAATTCAGCAAATTTTGGGGCAAATTCTCCCAGGTTATCACGACCAGCCGTTTGCTTTTTAGCCATTAATCATTCGCCTCCAGTACTGCATATTCTTCATTGGAGATGGCTTCTAGCCATTCTGGCGTTCCTGCTGTAATCGCAATGTGAGAGAACCAGCTGCCCTTGGTTGCACCGTGCCAATGCTTTACACCATCATGAGTTACGATAACATCACCAGGTTTTAAGCGTTGTGCTGGCTTGCCTGCTTCTTGATACCAGCCTTCACCAGCCGTGACCAAAAGAATTTGGTAACCATCGTGATGAATGTGCCATTTATTTCGTGTGCCAGGTTCAAAAGTGACGTTTCCAACCCCCACGTTCACATCCGGGTCAGCAACCAAGCCTTGTAAATAGCTTTGGCCTACAAAATATTGAGCGTAAGCATCGTTCTTGTCGCCCATTGGGAAAATACCATTTTTAACTGTTTCTTCGTTCTTTGTCAATCAGATCAGTCCTTCCTATTACTATTGAGTCTAGGACTAAAACCAACGACCGTCTAATACTTAATTTTTATGACGTACTATAGGTTTAAAGCATAGAACCCGGGTTAAAGTTAATTAATGTAATTTATAGCCAAACTAGCTTAAAATAAGGGTAGTCAGTGAACTGAGGTGACAACTATTGAAACAAGAATCGCTTTTTGAAACGAATAAAATGAAAAATAGCCCCTTAGCTAATCGGGTGCGACCACTAACATTGGACGAATTTGCGGGCCAGGAAAATCTCATTGGTGCCGGTAAAGTTTTGCGGGAAATCATTGACGCTGATACCCTCCCGTCGATTATCTTCTGGGGTCCACCCGGCGTGGGAAAAACGACATTAGCCGAAATTATTGCTCATCAAACTAAGGCAACATTCATCACGTTTAGCGCGGTAACAAGCGGAATTAATGATATTCGAAAGATCATGAAGGAAGCCGAGAACAACCGAGAAATCGGACAGAAAACGGTGGTATTTGTTGATGAAATTCACCGATTTAATAAAGCCCAGCAAGACGCATTTTTGCCGTTCGTTGAGCGAGGCAGTATCATCCTGATTGGCGCAACGACTGAGAACTCATCGTTTGAAATCAACGCCGCCCTTCTTTCGCGGTGCAAAGTATTCGTGCTCCATTCACTTTCGTCGACTGATATTTTGAAAGTCCTGAAAAATGCCTTGAAGCATCCCAACGGCTTCCCAAACTTAAAAATTCAGATAGCCGATGATGCGCTGGCAACAATCGCTGAATTTGCCAACGGCGATGCCCGAATTGCACTGAATACACTAGAAATGGTGGTACTGAATGCCAACCAAGAGAATGGCGAAGTGTCCATTCAAACGGACGACTTAAGTCAACTCATTCAGACGCGATCATTGCGCTACGATAAGCATGGTGAGGAGCATTACAACATCATCTCTGCCCTACACAAATCGATGCGTAATAGCGACGTTGATGCTGCCATTTACTGGTTATCACGGATGCTGGATGGCGATGAAGATCCGCTGTACATTGCCCGACGATTAGTACGATTTGCTAGCGAAGATATTGGCGTTGCCGATACGCGGGCACTTGAACTAACCATTAATGTGTTTCAGGCGTGTCAGTTTTTGGGGATGCCCGAATGTGATGTCCATCTCACTGAAGCCGTCATTTACCTTTCCTTAGCACCCAAATCCAATTCAGTTTACGTTGCTCGGCAAAATGCCAAGAAGGACGTTAAGAAAACTGGTAATGAACCTGTACCACTTCAGATTCGTAATGCACCAACTAAACTCATGAGTGATTTGGATTATGGCAAAGACTACATTTATGCGCATAATACCGAGGATAAACTTACTTCTATGAAGACGATGCCGCCAGAACTTGAAGGCCATGAGTATTACTTCCCGACTTCTCAAGGGAACGAGGATCGTTTTAAACAACGCCTAGCACAAATTAAGCAATGGCATGAGAAAAATGATTAGGACGCAAAAAAGGTCAACCGGAAATCCGGTTGACCTTTTCATATTCAGCTTAGTGAGAACGAATTACTTCTTAAGAGCAGTCCATTTCCAGTCAGTGAATTCTTCAATATCGCGACCTTCGTCACGAGTGATCTTGAAGTGCTTTGCAAGAATAGCGTCCATCTTGTCATCGAATGCTTTTCCGTCGGCTTCTGAAACAACGCCTTCAGACATAAGAACTTGAACAGCGTCCTTAGCTTGGTGGAAACGATCCAATTCTGAGTAAACACGCATATCGTATGCAGTTGTGATATCACCATCTTCACGGTAACCGTGAACGTGGAGACCTAAGTGTTGACGTTCGTAGAACATTGATTCAATCAAGTCTTCGTAACCGTGGAATCCAAAGACAACTGGTGTGCCAGATTCACCGAAGAACTTAGTAAATTCTTCATCAGTTAATGCACGGTCTTCGTTAAGAGGGCCGTTCTTCTTTTGAAGACGGTTGATTTCAACAACGTTTACGTAACGCATCTTAACTTGTGGGAATGCTTCGTTAACTAAGTTAATAGCAGCGAATGCTTCGATTGTTGGTTCTACACCACTTGAAGCGAAGACAATATCTGCCTTTTCGCCTTCAGCAACAGTAGAAGCCCAGTCGATTGTCTTAAGACCCTTAGTAGCTAATTCTTCAGCTTCATCAACTGAGAACCATTGTTGACGAGGTTGCTTTGAAGCAACAACGTGGTTGATCTTTTGACGTTCGCCAAAGGCACGGTTAAAGACAGCAAGCAATGTGTTAGCGTCACCTGGAAGGTATTGGCGAATGAAGTCAGACTTCTTTTCAGCCAAGTGAGTCAACATACCTGGATCTTGGTGAGTGTAACCATTGTGGTCTTGTTGGAATACAGTTGAAGTAGAAATGAGGTTCAATGATGGGTAATCATTACGCCATTTTTGGTCAGCTGCTTGACGAATCCACTTGAAGTGTTGAGTGATCATTGAGTCCACTACACGAAGGAATGATTCGTATGAAGCGAAGATACCAGTACGACCAGTCAATGTGTAAGCTTCCAACCAACCTTCAGCTTGGTGTTCAGATAATTGAGCATCCAAGATACGGCCTTCTGGGGCTTCATGTTGGTCATATGGTTCTTTAACTTCTTCCATCCATTGACGGTTAGTAACCTTGAACATTTCCCATAGACGGTTTGACATAGTTTCGTCAGGGCCGAAGAAACGGAATGATGTTGGGTTTTGAGTAGCAACCTTAGCAAGGAAACCAGAAAGAACGTTCATATCCATGTTTTGGTTAGCATCAGCTAATTCAGTACCACGGTTTGAAGCGTCAATCTTGTTAGCAAAGTCCTTCCAGTTAGGGAGCTTCAAAGTTTCTGGCTTTTCGCCGCGGGCACGACCACCATTAGCAACTGGGTTCATTGCCATACGCTTGTCACCCTTAGGTGCGAAGTCAGCAACTTCAGCCTTCAATGAACCATCAGCATTGAAGAGTTCAGTAGGACGGTATGAGTTCATCCATTCTTCAAATTCTGGTAATTCTTTTAAGTTCTTTTGTGAAAGACCAAGTGGAACTTGGTGAGCACGGAATGAACCTTCAATTGGTTCGCCGGCTGGGTTGTGTGTAGGACCACCCCAACCCTTTGGTAAACGAGCGATGATTACTGGCCATGCAGCAATTTCACCGTCTTCGTAACGACCGTGTTCACGTGCGTCTCTTTGGATGTTTTGGATATCTTCAATAGCCTTATCGTAGACAGAAGCTGCCTTTTCGTGATAAGTCATGTAGTCATGGATGTCATCGTTTTCGATGAAACGTGGTGACCAGCCAAGACCTTCGAAGAATTTAGTGATTTCAGTGTCACTCATACGTGAGAAGATAGTTGGGTTAGAAATCTTGAAACCGTTAAGGTCAAGTGTTGGCAATACAGCACCGTCGTTCTTAGGGTTCAAGAACTTGATTGAGTGCCATGCAGTCATAGCAGGACCAGTTTCAACTTCACCATCACCAACAACCGTAAATGCAATTTGATCTGGGTTATCAAGAACTGCACCAGCTGCATGTGATAATGAGTAACCTAATTCTCCACCTTCATGAAGTGAACCAGGAGTTTGAGCAGTCATATGTGATCCAATTCCACCTGGGAATGAGAATCGCTTGTAAAGACGAGTCATACCTTCAAGATCTTGAGTAATCTCAGGATAGTCTTCAGTGTATGAACCATCTAAGTAAGAATTTGTAACCATAACTTGTCCACCGTGACCAGGGCCACCGATGTAGAACATGTTCAAACCGTACTTGTTGATCAAACGGTTAGCATGTGCGTACAAGAAAGTTTGGCCTGAGATAGTACCCCAGTGACCAATTGGTTTCACTTTAACATCGTCTGCTTTAAGTGGTGTGTTAGTAACTGAGAACAATGGGTTGCTCTTCAAGAAGATCATACCACCTGAAAGGTAGGTACTTGCGCGCCACCAAGCGTCGACTTTTTCCAAATATGCTTTGGAATCGTAATCTACTGCCATTAATTTTTACTCTCCTTCATTAACATGAATTGCTACCGAAGTAGCCTAAGTAACGATAACGTAAATCACTAAAATTATCAATTTACAATAACTATAATACTTCGTTTTTTCAAAAAGTCAACCTTTTTGACAATTGGACCGACCCAAAATTGTGAAACGCTAAAAGTTCCTTATTAATTCAAGCAACTTTCACCAAAAAACACTCAAACCGGAGTCTGAGTGTCACAATTTTATTTAAATGGCAGATTGCAAGAAATAACTTGAACAAATTTAGTAACGCAGATTACGCAAAAATATCTCAATCGGTGTTCGCCAATTTAAACATTTGAGTGGTCGGCAATTCAAATACCAGTTAATTTGAATCAATTCATCATCGGTAATCTCATCAATCGGTTGACCTTTGGGAATGAAGCGGCATAGTACTCGGTTGCGATTTTCATTACTGCCTCGTTCATGTGGCGAATAAGCGTGCGCAAAGTACAGCGGAACACCGGTCTGTTCTTCAATCAAACTGTAGTTGGCGAATTCTTTCCCATGGTCAACAGTAAGGGTCTTGAGATTATCTCCTAACTGGTTAGCCAATTCTAAAATAGCCTTGGTCATTGAAGTACTATCTCGTCCATTCAGCCGTTTAACGATGGTAAGCCGACTCTTACGATCGACAAACGTAGCTACTGCTTGACCTTTACGTTTTCCAGATAAAACTGTATCAGCTTCGAAGTGACCTGAAGTATTACGATCAGAAATTTCAGCTGGACGATCTT